>JAEYPA010000078.1 GCA_023411225.1 Bacillota bacterium | reverse complement strand
ATCGCTCAGAAAGGATTAATAGCTACAAATCCTTTAGGGGTATCGCAAAAAAAGTCTGTATGTGGCTCTTGGTGTGTGTGGGTGTCCTTGTGGATGCATTTATCATCAATTATGGTGGGCGATTAGGATTAGCAGTGCCAAGTCTATTTATAATCTCTTGTTTGGTGGCATCTTGGTTGTTTGTAAATGAACTTATATCAATATTAGAGAACATGGTGGATATCGGAGTAAAGATGCCGCCTTTTTTATTGCCACTGGTTAAGAATATTAAATCGAAGGTAGAGGCTCAGGCAGAGGCAGAAGTAGCAGGTATCTCAGAAAAGAAGGAGGAGTAATTATGGCAATTAAAATAGGACATGCTAGCCTATCAGAGGATAAGACTACTGGTTGGGATGGCAAGGCAGAAGCTGGTGATCAGACTGGTAAAGAGGTTTGTTTCAGGACCTGGTATGATGGAAAATGGGACTTCGTTCTCCGACCAAAGAGTTCAGCTGTAGCCGAGAAGATGGCCAAAACCTGTGAGTCAGGATGTAACAACGATAAGATAGGCTATGACCAGTCTCAGAGACTTACTCTAAACGAGCAGGCACAAAGAGTAGGCTATGACCTTAGTAAGATAAAGGCGCTATGTGAGTGTGACTGCTCCAGCTTTATGTGTGTTTGTGCATTAGCTGCAGGAGTACAGGTAAAGCCTAACCTTAGGACATCCACCATGAGAGCAGGATTTACATCCACAGGAGCGTTTGAACTGCTGACAGATAAAAAGTACCTTACATCTGACAAGTACATTAAGAGGGGCGATATCTTAGTCAGGGCTGGTGTACATACTGTCATGGCGATAGAAAATGGATCAAGTGTAAAGGTAACTCCAACAGTGACTGCTAAGACTACAGTAAAAGCAGGAGATAAGATCACTTACACTGGCGCATTGTACTCTAACAGCAACGGTGGTAATACAGTGTCTGTAAAGGGCCGTACTATGTACGTTAAACAGGTGTTGGTAAAGGGTAAGTATCCAATCCTCCTGTCTGCTACAGATGGTGGCGCAGGCATAGGATGGGTATCAGCTGCTATGTTAGGGACATCTGTATCCACTACTTGCAATGTGATGTATTACACAGTCCAAAAAGGTGATACGCTCAGCAAGATAGCGATTAAGTATAAGACTACCGTGGACAAGTTGGCAAGTCTTAATAGTATCAAGAATCCAAATCTCATTTCAGTGGGGCAGAAGATTAGAGTGAAATAACTGCTTTTTCTGTCACTTTTACCATTTGCTTCTAGCAGATCAGTAATGTATACTTTATATATAATCCCTGGTCAGTGTGGCTTCCCCCTCGCTGACCAACTCATGAAAATACCCCGGAGCTTAATTGTTCCGGGGTAAGTTTTATTTATTTGATATAAGTACTACTAATTTATCCTCATATTCTTTTGCCTGGTCTGTAGAAAGTTCATTTTCAATGCGAAGCAATACATTGTTGTGCAATATTAAGTATTGTTGAGCAAATGCGACACCGGTAGTTACTGTTTCTATGTACTCTTTACGTTTTAGTGCATCTTGTTCATTCTTAAATACTTCTATAGTTCCACCCGATGGATTATTTTTATCTAATTGTTCCAATCGAGTATCAGCAAAATTTGTTTTACTTATATAATTGCCAGGTCTACCAAGTAATTTGTTTTCATCTGTTTCTTCCGTATACACAATTATATTATCAATTGGAATACCTGAAGTTTTAAGTTTTTTAGTAATTTCCTCAGCAGTCAAATTGGTATCATAGTTTATATCTTCTAGCGTAGGCACTGTAGAAGCAGATGTTTTATTTTTCGATGACGTAGCCGGAGTTCCGAATTTATTGTTTTCTGTTGTTGTATTGTCGTTACTACCGGAACATGAACAAAGGACCAGCGACATTGATATTAAAATAAATAGTATTTTCTTCATATTATTCCCTTCATATACATATAAATAGTACTATATTGTGAAAAGGTTAAATTTGTATTTGACAGATAATCAATGCTTTCCTTGCTAACTACAAAGATTCTCAAATACGATATGTTTCGTTGTATTATTTTTTTTTCATAGGTATCGCTTTATAGATTCTAGAATATTATCTTTATAGTTATAGATATCATTCAAAGATTCTATGTAGTATCTATTAAAACTTTTATTTTCATCTGGTATAAGAAGTTGTTTTCTTTTAGTATCTAGATTTAATCTACATATTGGTTTGCGATTATTATCCTGAAACAATATTCCGAAATAACTTTCCGTATCTCTATATGTAACATTGTCTAAATCGGTAATGGATGAAGCTAAACCACGAATAATATAATAAGATTGAATCTCTTCTTCTGTGGTTATTATCTTGCTGACAATTTCAGGTGTCTCAATGGTTGCTGCAATACTTTCTGTTTCAACATCCCCTGACTTGAGAGCAGTTGAAATTTTGTCGTTCATAGTTTCGTTGATAAAACTGTTAAATGACTTTTTGACAATACCTTTAAACTTGTCAATTACTTTTTGATTCTTTTGTCCTTGATAAATCTCAGATAGTATAAATCTTGTAAATTCGTCTGAGGGATCTTCAAGTTGTTTCTTAATTAATTCTTTAATTAACTTAGAATACTTTAGCTCGGAAGCAGTACTAAATATAGAATCGGTATCGAAAACTGATTTACAAAACTTCTTAAGTTCAACAACATCAAGATCCTTAAGATTAAGCATATCGATTTCTAAAAACGGAGATAAATCCATTTTGTTTGATTCGTCTAAATCAGTATAAAATTGGTATGTTAATCCATTGGTAAGTATGCCGAACTTAGCGGCAGAAGTGCTAAAATATCTAAATAGCTGGGAACTATGTTTTTCTAACTTCTCTCCGCACCATTTACACTCAATAAGTATAACTGGGTTATTGTCAATTATAATAGCATAATCAACCTTCTCCCCTTTTTTGATTCCAACATCAGCAGTGTATTCGGGACAGAACTCTGAAGGATTAAAAACGTCATAGCCTAATAATTGAAAAAATGGAACAATCATTGACATTTTTGTAGCCTCTTCGGTTTGTATACCACCCATAATATCGCTTAATCGATTGGAATATTGCTTTAAATGATCAATAAAATCCATGGCAATCACCCTTTCCTTATTAATATTTATAAAAACTAATATACAAATAAATCATACCATATCATGGGAAAAAGTGTCAAATTTTAATCATTGTACTTATACAACACTTACTGTTGCAGTATTTGGTTGTATAATAACTTTATATACAAGTTTTAGAGGAGTAGAGGAGGATAAAATAAAATTAATTTATACCCTAGGAGGCACGAAAAAGGATGTTTTGACCAAGGTGATACTACCAG
>JAEYPA010000077.1 GCA_023411225.1 Bacillota bacterium | reverse complement strand
ATCGCTCAGAAAGGATTAATAGCTACAAATCCTTTAGGGGTATCGCAAAAAAAGTCTGTATGTGGCTCTTGGTGTGTGTGGGTGTCCTTGTGGATGCATTTATCATCAATTATGGTGGGCGATTAGGCCTAACAGTGCCAAGCTTGTTTATAATCTCATGCCTAGTGGCATCCTGGTTATTTGTAAATGAGCTTATAAGCATATTGGAGAACATGGTGGATATCGGTGTAACGATGCCACCTTTTTTAATACCAATGGTAAAAAATATTAAGACCAAGGTGGAAGCTAATGCCGAGGCAGAAATAGCCGGTATAACAGAAAAGAAGGAGGAGTAATTATGACAAAGAAACCAATACATTACTTACAGACAGATAAAAAGTGGGCAAAACATGACTATTCTGCTCCAGGAGAAAAGACCAATATCGGAGCTCAGGGGTGTGGACCTACGTCAGCGGCTATGGTCATTGCATCATTAAAGGATAGCAAGGTTACCCCGGTAGAGACAGCAGACTGGGCAAAAAAGAAAGGCTATAAGGCTAAGGGACAGGGGACATACTACAGTTACTTTGTGCCACAGCTTAATGCCTATGGAATTAAATGTAGCCGGATCAATTCCGGAAACCTGCTAAGTATATCAAAGATAGATACAGAAAGTTATCATAAGAAGGCTCTAGAGCAACTGAAGAAAGGTAATATGCTTATCGTTTGCGTGGGTAAAGGATTATGGACATCTAGTGGCCACTACATGCTAGTTTATGCATACGATAATGGCATGGTATATATCAACGATCCTGCAAGTACTAAGGCTAATAAACTGAAGAATACATGGGACTTACTGAGTAGTCAGGTCAAGTATTACTGGGCTGTAGAAGTGCCACAAGCTCCTAAGCCTACCAAGGTGTACTACACGGTTAAAAAGGGGGATAACCTATCTAAGATTGCAAATGCTTACAAGACTACGGTGGACAAGTTAGTTAAGCTCAATGATATTAAAAATGCCAATTTTATCGCAGTAGGACAGAAGATTAGGGTAAAATAACTGTATTATATGTCACTATAACTGATTGCTTCATGTGTGGTAATACTTTATACTATAGATGTACATGATACATCGGCTGGGTGAGGCTCCCCCGAACCTGGCCGCATAACCCCTATAAAAAGACCCCGGAGCTACCTGTTCCGGGGGTTATTACTATATAATATTGGATAAGTGGTACATTATGTGTTGCAAAAAAATAAATAAGTGATATGTTGGGTGTTATAAAAGGTGCAAAAGTGATAGATAAACTGATACGAAATAGGGCCATAAGTGGTATAAAAAATGATATATATCCTGGTACAAAAACCTACTACGAATAGATGTTATAAACCTAATTAACATGGGATAGCAGTTTTGAAAATAAACAAAAGTATGGAAAGGCTGATATGCAGAGTGTTTGAAGGCTGTTAGAACTTTTGGAAATCGACTATATCACATGAGAAAAATTACTGTTTAGCGACCTGGTTTTGAACATAAAAAGCCACCAGTTTTTACACTGGTGGAAGAACGTAAATTTTATGCCATATAGTTTATTATTGAATGAGCCTTATTACCTACTACATCAGTTAATGAACAAGACACCATATAATAATGTTATTTAGAACATGATTCCAACACTATTGATCGCTCAGACTGTGGATTCGATTCCCCTCTCGCTCTAGCCTATTTTTATGTAAAATTCTATAAAAATACAGTAATACAAGTTATTGATTGTGTTTTAACCAATATTATTAATTGCATATTTGATTTCTTTTGATGTAAAACCTTCAAATTTTAACTGATCCTTTAAACCTTGCTTTGAGAATCCACCCATATCCATATAATCTTTTGCTTTACCTAATGCTTGCTCATTCCAGTTAACATCTATGTGATTGACAGCATAGGTAGCGTCTTCAGTTGAAAAACCTTCATATTCTAACTGATTTATTAATGATTTTTTAGAAAAGTGAGTAAAGGATAAATAATCTTCTGCTTTCGATATAGCATTTTGCGTCCAGACAGAATCAGTAGTTTCTTTTGCAGGTTCAGGAGTAGCTTCTTTTTTTGGTTTAGGAGTAGCTTCTTTTTTAGGTTTAGGAGTAGCTTCCTTTTTCGGTTTAGAAGCAGCCGACTTTTTAGATTTAGGAGTAGCTTCTTTTTTAGGTTTAGGAGTAGCCTCCTTTTTTAGCTTAGGAATCGACGTTTGAGTAGGTGAAGCTGTTGGCGCTTTTGTCTCCTGTGGCTTTTCAGATGTAGAACATCCTGTTAATAGGAATAAAATCATAAGTGTACATACTAATCTTTTCATTTAATCTCCCCTTTCGTTTGGTATCAAAATAATAACATATTATGGAGGAAAATGTCAAATATGTATGAAAGTATTATACTATATAATTAGGAAGATAGAGGATGCATATTTGTATGTATGTTAATGACATTTGGTGGACCAGACGGAGAGCTCGCAGCTTCCTTGCGGTATTTGTCCCAAAGATACGTTCAACCATATAAAGAGGTTGTAGGGGTTCTGACAGATATTGGTACAGAAGAGCTAGCTCATATGGAAATGGTCAGTGCAATAGTTTACCAACTGACAAGGGGGGCAACGCCTCAACAGATTAAGGAATGTGGGTTTGATACGTATTTTGTAGATCATACCTTAGGCCTTTATCCTCAGTCCGCAGGTGGAGTACCATTTACTGCATTAGTACTTCAATCTAAGGGAGATCCAATTACGGATCTTCATGAAGACATGGCAGCAGAACAGAAAGCCAGAACCACCTATGATAATATTTTGAGATTAGTGGATGACCCAGATGTTTGTGACCCAATTCGTTTCCTTCGTGCGAGAGAAATTGTTCATTATCAGAGATTTGGTGAAGCTCTCCGTATTACTCAGGACAGATTGGATGCAGACAATTTCTACTATATTAATCCAGCATATGATTTATCATTTATGAAGAATAAATAGTAAAGAGGAATATAACTAATGTTTATAGAGGGCTGTTGTGGAAAAGCTGATATTTTCTGCATCGGCCCTCATTTATTTAGGAATTATGAAATAAACTGGAAATACATCCTAAGACATGCTATAATGATGATTCAGATAAGAGAATGTCCCTGTTGCGACACTTCACAGACGGTGAGTTATGTAAAACAAAACTCTATATTCCATCGATAGTTGAGAGGAAAGGTTATGAATAACACAGCATATAAGGTAAATAGAATTATCCGCAATGTTGTAGCCTTAGAGGCGATACGGAGAATAAGACTGTCTTTGATTACATTGTTAGTAGTGGAATTCTTTATTCGATATTTTCATCGTTATGCTATCACTGAATTGGTTTTAATTATGTGGCTGATAGCGGCCCCTTTTCTAGTGGGATTACTTATCAAAAAGGATAAAACAAAGGAACAATCCAACGTTCTACCTGTCTTTTGTAAGAAATACAACTATAATTATAAGGAACTAATATCTCAGCTGATTGTGTGTATTATATGTTTACTGTATCTTATGGTACAGTTTTATGCCAATATACATAGTTCCATTACAGAGGTTTATATCGTATATGCGCCGGTTATGTATGTTTTTGGGTCTCTGGTTGGGTTTGTTGGTCTTTATATGTATATAAGAAAGAAAATTGGTAATGAATTAGAGAACAATCAACTTTAGCAAATAAAGGGGGTATGGTGATTAAATATATGACCGAGAGAGGCGGAAATTAGGAAAAAGAACTAGAATTAGCAATATTTAAAAAAAAATCTTTAAAAAAAATGAAAAACTGTTTATAATATAAGATGTGTTATTATGAAAAGTACAATAATGATATGTCTTGGCATATTAGATAGATAAAGATGGAAAGTTTGAAAGGAGAAACTTCATGTTGGGTAGTGATATTGGAATTGATTTAGGAACCGCTAGTGTACTTGTTTATATAAAGGGAAAGGGCGTTGTTTTAAAAGAGCCATCTGTTGTGGCTTTTGACCGAGATACCAATAAGACAAAGGCTATCGGAGAAGAAGCCAGGTTAATGTTAGGTAGAACTCCTGGTAATATTGTAGCGGTAAGACCTTTACGTCAGGGTGTAATTTCTGATTATACGGTAACTGAAAAGATGTTAAAGTATTTTATTCAAAAGGCTGTAGGAAAACAACGTTTTAGGAAACCAAGAATTAGTGTCTGCGTGCCTAGTGGTGTTACAGAAGTTGAGAAGAAGGCAGTTGAGGATGCAACCTATCAGGCTGGAGCAAGAGAAGTTGCCATTATCGAAGAACCAATCGCTGCTGCTATTGGTGCTGGAATCGATATATCTAGACCATGCGGTAATATGATTGTAGATATCGGTGGAGGTACTACTGATATAGCTGTTATATCTCTTGGCGGTACAGTAGTTAGTACTTCTATTAAAATTGCCGGTGATGATTTTGACGAAGCAATCGTTCGTTATATGAGAAAGAAACACAATTTATTAATAGGTGAAAGAACCGCAGAGGATATTAAAATCAAGATTGGTTCTGCATTTAAGAGACCTGAAGTTGCATCTATGGATGTCAGAGGTCGTAATCTTGTAACAGGTTTGCCAAAGACAATTACTGTAACTTCTGATGAGACAGAAGAAGCATTAAGAGAGACTACTTCTCAAATCGTAGAAGCAGTTCACTCTGTTTTAGAGAAAACTCCACCAGAATTAGCTGCTGATATTGCAGATCGTGGTATCGTATTAACTGGTGGCGGATGTTTATTATATGGTCTGGAAGAGCTTATTGAAAGCAAGACAGGTATTACTACAATGACAGCAGAGGATCCTATGACAGCCGTTGCTATTGGCACTGGTAAGTTTGTAGAATTCCTAGCAGGAAAAAGAGACTAATCAGTTACATGATAATTAAAATAGCTTCCCTTTCTTTGGGAAGCTATTTTCGATTAAACTACATATGTTTTTTGAATTAATTTTAAAGTTATTGTTGAGGTAGCCGATATATAATATGGGTTATTAACTAAAGCCAGAAGGGAAGGGTCACATGGTTAGAGGTTTATATTCCGCCTATAATGGTATGATGAGTGAGCAAAAGCGGTTAGATATTATTTCTAACAATATTGCTAATGCTGCTACGGTGGGATACAAGAGTGAAGGAGTGACAAATCAGTCCTTTGATAGTGTTTATACTTTAAAGATCAAAGACGCCACAAACGGCTTTGTGGATGAAAGAATTGGAAGTATGAGCTTAGGATCCAAGATTGGTGAGGTTTATACCAATTATACTCAAGGTTCTTTAAGACAAACAGGTTATACTTTTGATTTAGCCATGGAAGGTAAGGGTTTTTTTGCAGTATCTGTTATTGATGATGAAGGCAAAGAATCCATTAAATATACAAGGGATGGAAGCTTTAAGATGGGTAATGGTGGAATTCTCCTAGATACTGACGGTAATCATGTAGTAGGTGAAGGTGGAAACATTCAAATCCCTATCGATGCAACAGAGATTAGCATAGATTCTGTAGGTGGGATTTATGCAGATGGTAACTATGTTGACACTGTGAAGATTACAGATTTTTCGGATTATGATTACATAAAAAAATTTGGTAACAATCTGTATGAAGTAGTAGATGGAGCGGAAGAGATTCCAGCGACAGGGACTGTTCGTCAGAAATATTTGGAGCAATCCAATGTTAACTCTGTCAGTGAGATGGTGAACATGATTGCCATTACGAGAGCGTATGAGGCAAACCAGAGAGTGATTAATACTGTTGATAGTATGCTTGATAAGGCAGTTAATTCTGTGGGAAGGCTATAAGAAAGGGGATATAGGCTATGATGAGATCATTGTGGACTGCAGCTACTGGTATGACAGCTCAGCAGGTCAATGTAGATACCATTTCTAATAATTTGGCCAATATAAATACCAGTGGATTTAAAAAAGATACAGCGGAGTTTAAGTCTCTGCTATATCAAAATATACAGGAGAGATCTACAGATAGTGAGGGAAATCAGAAACCAGTTGGTGTACAGGTGGGCCTTGGAGTTCGTAATTCAGCTATTACCACACGGTTTGACCAAGGAACCATTACTCCTACAGAGAACCCACTAGACTTAGCTATTGCTGGCACTGGCTTTTTTATGGTACAGCGACCTGATGGTGGCGTTGGGTATGTAAGAGGTGGGACTTTTACCGCTGCATTATTAGGTGATGGAATAACGATTGCTGACAGTGATGGTAATCCAGTTTTGGATATAAATCAACAACCAATCATCTTTGACACCTCTTATAACATGTCAAAGATTATTATTGATGGCACAGGTAGAATTGCATTTCCTAACGAAAAAGGGAATCCACAATTTGAAGATGCACAGTTGGGAATTGTTCAGTTTAACAATCCTGCCGGACTTACCAAGTTAGGGAATAACTTTTTTGCTGAAAGCGCAGCTTCTGGTGAACCAAGACTGGAAATTGATGATGCCACCATAACTAAGAGTATAGTTAGGCAGCAATGTCTAGAGGCATCTAATGTTTCTGCGGTAGATGAGATGGTTAATCTAATTGTTGCACAGCGTGCTTATGAAATGAACTCAAAGATTATTACTGCATCTGATACAATGTTACAGCAGGCGAATAACTTACGTTCATAATGATGATAGGAGGAATGTAGATGAGTATATCTATTGATAACAGTAGTATATCTTCCTTATATTCGACCAATTCTTCTAATAAAATATCTGGTGATAAATTGAAATCTTCCTTGACTGGAGATTTATCCAATGCCACAGATGAGGAATTGATGGATGTTTGCAAAGACTTTGAGGCATATTTTGTTGAAATGGTAATGAAAGAAATGAGAAAAACCGTACCCTCTAGTGAGAAGAATGAGTATATGGAGTATTTCGGGGATAATTTATATCAAGAATATGCTAAAAATATAGCAGATAGTGGTTCTATTGGTTTGGCTAAGACACTTTATGAATCTATGAAGAGAGATAGATTATAGAATCATGAGGCTTATAGTCATAATTTACAAGCAAAGGATTAATTTGTTGGTTAGGGATTGATTACTGTAAAGAAAACCTTGTGCAACTATTAAGGTATTGCTATAATAATTGAATAGAGAGCATAGAGAGTAAGGGCTGTCGCAATGCTGCGATAGCCCATTTTTAGCGAGGTGGAAAGAACCAGTGGAAGAAGTGTTGGAAGGTTATGTAGACCGAATTGTATATCGCAACAGCGAGAATGGCTATACCGTTTTAAATCTGGTTCGAGATGATATAGAGATGACGGTTGTGGGAACCTTTACCTTTGTCAGTGAGGGAGAATATATATGTGTAACTGGTACTTATGCCACTCACTCTGTTTACGGGGAGCAACTAGTAATGAAGTCATATGAGGTGAAGGAACCGGAGGACTTATTCTCCATAGAGAGGTATTTGGGTTCGGGAGCTATCAAAGGGGTAGGATGTGCATTGGCTGCACGTATTGTACGTAAGTTTAAGAAGGAGACCTTTGATATTATTGAAAGGGAGCCTGAAAGGCTTTCAGAAATAAAGGGAATCAGTGAACGTATGGCAAGAGAAATTGGAATACAGTTTGAAGAAAAGCGGGATATGCGTAATGCGATGCTGTTCCTTCAAAAATATGGAATATCCAATACCTACGCTGTCAAGATATACCAACAATATGGCCAGAGAATGTATGATATCATCCAGAAGAATCCGTACCAGTTAGCAGAGGATATCAGTGGCATTGGGTTTAAGCTGGCGGATGAGATTGCCAGAAATGTTGGAATATCTCCAGATTCCAGTGATCGAATTAAAGCCGGAATCCTATATGTACTTAACAATGCGACAGGATTAGGTCACGTTTATTTGCCAGAACAGGAGCTTTTAAGGCAAAGCAGTGAACTTCTTTTAGTGGACCTGACAGATATAGAGCATCATTTGTTTGATATGCAGATTGATAAAAGAGTTATTGTAAAGGAAATAGATGATACAAAGGTTATATATAGCTCAATTTATTACTACATGGAATTAAATTGTGCAAGAATGCTTCATGATCTGAATGTGAAATACGATTTAGCTGAGCAGGTTTTGGAGGAACGGATATTGCGTTTGGAACGAAGTGCAGGTATTACCTTAGATGACATGCAGCGTCAGGCAGTATATGAAGCCGCCAAGAATGGACTTCTTATTATTACAGGTGGTCCAGGAACTGGTAAAACTACTACGATTAATCAGATTATTCGTTTCTTCGAGTCAGAAGGGTTGCAGTTTTTGCTGGCAGCACCTACAGGCCGGGCGGCTAAGCGGATGAGTGAGACTACTGGATACGAGGCTCAGACCATCCATCGATTGTTAGAGCTTAATGGAGCAATGGAAGAATCAGATGTCCGTTTGAAGTTTGAACGAAATGATGAAAATCCATTGGAAGCAGATGCGATCATTATAGATGAGATGTCCATGGTAGACATAAATTTACTCCATGCTTTTTTGAAAGCCGTATCGGTTGGCACGAGAGTAGTCTTTGTAGGGGATGTTAATCAACTTCCAAGCGTAGGTCCTGGCAATGTGTTAAAGGATATGATTCAGTCTGAATGTTTTAATGTGGTTCGTCTTACCAAGATATTTCGTCAAGCTGCAGAAAGCACCATAATTACCAATGCTCATAAGATAAATGAGGGAAAGCCAATCCGACTTGACAACAAGAATAAAGATTTCTTTATGCTTAAGAGAGAGGATACTACCTTAATTACCCGTGTGGTCCTATCTCTTGTGATGGAGAAGATGCCCAAATATGTGAATGCCTCACCGCTTGATATTCAGGTTCTTACACCTATGCGTAAAGGGGAACTTGGGGTTTTTAAGTTGAATGAAGTATTGCAACGATATATGAATCCCCCTGCCCCTGATAAATTGGAGAAGGAGTTCAGAGAAGTTATATTTCGTGAAGGCGATAAGGTCATGCAGATTAAGAATAACTATCAGATTGAGTGGGAAAATCGCAATGAGTATGACGTTTGCTTAAATAAGGGGACTGGAATTTTTAATGGAGACTGTGGAATTATTGTTGAGATTAATACTTTCGCAGAACTTATGACTATTGAGTTTGAAGAAGGAAGAAGGGTTGAGTATCCATTTGCTAATTTGGAGGAATTGGAACTTGCTTATGCCATAACGATTCACAAATCTCAAGGTAGTGAATATCCGGCTGTAGTAATTCCTCTTCTGACAGGCCCCAGAATGCTATTTAACCGGAACCTTTTATACACTGCGGTAACAAGGGCAAAAAAATGTGTTACTATTGTAGGAAGTGAGGATATGGTACAGAGGATGATAGACAATACCATGGAGCAGAAACGTTATTCAAGCCTGAATGTACGAATCAAAGAAATCAATGGTTTGTAAAATATGTAGATTTATATTATAATATACAAAGTGTATATGTAGAGATATAGGGAAAATTGTGCTAAATTAAAGGAATAAAGGAGAATAGGGATGGATTGTACTTTAGTAGTAATGGCAGCTGGAATGGGAAGTCGTTTTGGTGGAATCAAACAGCTTGAGCCAGTAGGACCAAGTGGTGAAATAATAATGGATTATTCGGCTTATGCAGCTAAAAAAGCAGGATTTAATAAGATTATCTTTATTATACGTAAAGACTTGGAAGAGGATTTTGTTAAAATTGTGGGTAATAGAGTAGCAGAGCAGATTAAGGTGGAGTATGTATTTCAGGAGCTTGATGATTTACCAGAAGGTTTTGCAGTACCAGAGGGCAGAGTAAAACCGTGGGGAACAGGACATGCAATTCTCTCTGTAAAGGACTCTATTCATGAACCTTTTGCAGTGGTTAATGCTGATGATTATTACGGTGAAGAAGGGTTCAGAAAAATTCATGACTTCTTAATTAGCCAGACAAAGAATTCCGATAAATATAACATTTCTATGGTAGGGTTTCAGCTAGGCAATACTTTAAGTGAAAATGGTTCTGTGACCAGAGGTGTATGCAAGGTTGATTCAGAACATAAGCTAGTAGATATATTGGAAACCTCAGGTATCCATAGAGATGGTGACAAGATTATTTCTGATATAGAAGGACAGAATTTGACAGATCAAACTCCTGTATCCATGAATATGTGGGGCTTTATGCCAGATTTTCTGAATGAATTAGAAGATCGTTTTGTAGAGTTCCTTTCTCAGATAGAAGGAAATGAGATGAAGTCTGAATTCCTACTGCCAATGATTGTAGGAGATTTAATTAAAGAAAATAAAGCAGAGGTTACTGTACTATCTTCCGAAGATAAATGGTTCGGGGTAACCTATAAAGAGGATAAAGAATACGTAGTGAAATCCTTTGCAGAACTTGTAAAACAAGGGGTTTATCCAGCAAAATTATTCTAGGTGGTATAGAATGAGGGGATTAAAGGTTGTACTGGATTTCCTATATCCTAAAAGGTGCCCTATATGTGAGAACATCGTAATTCCTAAGGGTAGACTTATATGCAAAATATGTTATGATGAATTGCCTTTTGTTGTAGAGCCACGCTGTAAAAAATGTGGGAAACCTTTAGGTAATATGGAGAAAGAGTACTGTTACGACTGTGAGAAAAAAACCTTTCATTATGAGTCGGGATATGGTTTATGGATCTACGATGGGAAGATGAAAAATTCCATGTCTGCCTTTAAATATCGAGGTAAAAGGGAATATGCTGATTTTTTTGGTCAGCAGCTTTTATTAAATTATAAAAACTGGATACAGGCTATAGGAATCCAGGTAATAGTCCCGGTTCCTGTACATAATAAGAAACTTCGAAAAAGGGGTTATAATCAAGCAGAACTTTTGGCTGAGATCGTCGGAAGTGGGACGGGAATACCAGTTGAAGAACAATTAGAACGCTGTATTAATACCAAACCACAAAAAGTATTAGACAACAGAGAAAGAATATATAACTTACAGAATGCCTTTCGAATTAACCGGAAGAAAAAATTTTCCACGAAAGGTAAGATAATGTTATTGATTGACGATATATATACTACAGGGAGTACAATAGAAATATGTACAAATGCATTACTTGAAGCTGGAGCTGATAAAGTATATTTTCTTTGTTTGTTCATAGGAAAAGGTTATTAGGAGGTGTAATATGGATGTTAGAAACTGCAAGAATTGCGGTAAATTATATAATTATTTTGGCTTGCAACCTTTGTGTCCAACCTGCCTGAATGATTTAGAGGAAAAGTTTAAGCTTGTAAAACAGTATATTTATGATAATCCAGAGTGTGGGATTCAGGAAGTATCTGAGGAATTTGACATTAGTATACAGACAATTCACCGTTGGATAAGAGAAGAGAGATTGTCATTCTCGGAACGTTCAGATGTGGGATTGGAGTGTGAACTCTGTGGAGTCATGATAAAGACAGGAAGATATTGTAAGTTATGCAAGGAGAAGTTAGCCAATAATCTTAATAATGTCTATAAAACTGATATTCCATCGATGGAAAGAAAAAAACAACAGGCTATTAATCCTAAAATGAGATATTTTAACGAAAATTAAAAATAAGGGTTTTGTCGTATTATTACGATAAAACCCTTTTAACATTCCCGCAAATAATAGATGAAATTGTCTTACTAATAAAGAGCCCAACCTGGATTCGATAAGACAGTGCATCTTGGAAAAGAATATGTTTCATTAACTAATCAGCCGCATTCCATTCTCTTCAAGCGTTATATTGCCATCTTTAAGAAGGCGTCCAACTGCTCGCTTAAAGGCATTTTTACTAAGTTCGAATTCTCTTTTTATATCCTCAGGATCGGATTTATCGTGATAAGGAAGAAATCCGCCTGCCTCGATTAGTTTCTTTAGAATGATTTCCTTATCAACATCCATTTGAATGTAGGCCTTTTCTCTTAGACTTAAGTCTAGTTTTCCATTATCTTTTACGGAGATTACTCTAGCTTCTATCTGTTCCCCTACCTTTACAGGTCGCACTAGCTCTTTCTTTGGAATTAAGGCAGAGTACTTGTTGTCAACTGCCACAAAGGTACCAAATTGGTCACTGAGTTCATATACTATACCGGAAACCTTGTCATCTTTTTTGTAAGGAGAGTCTGTAGATAAGTATTCATAGACCTTCATAGAGGCACAAAGACGATGACTTTTGTCAATATATAGGGTAACTAGTACTTGATCTCCTTTAGCAACTTTTTTGGTTTGTTGCTTAAATGGAAGTAACAAATCCTTTGCTAATCCCCAGTCTAAGAAAGCACCAATTGGAACAACTTCCTTTACTGTTAGAAGAGCAACCTGATTCAAAGTTAGGGCAGGTTTTGTTGTGGTTGCAATTAGTCGGTCTTCGCTATCCTTATAAATAAATACTTCAATTTCTGTTCCTAATTTGACATCTTCTGGAACCTGTTTCTTAGGCAATAATACTCTGTCATTACTGTCCTGGGTAACGGCCAGATATACACCGAATTCGGTGGTTTTAACAACTTGCAGGGTCTGAATCTGACCCAGTGCGAGGCTCTCTTTTATACTCATTAATAAACTCCTTTGCTACTTCAATGGACTAGTTACTAGAACTCCCTCTGAATTCCAAAATGCAATATGGAACATGGTCGATTCCAGCTAAAACAATCGTGCATTTTTCTTCGGTTACGGAGACCTGAGGGCAAATGGTATCTCCCAATAAGGCAGATTTTTTATATTCAACCAGTACATCCCGGATGATAAATCCAGCTGGAAGATACTCTATTGCCATCTTAATGTATTGACCATTATTAACATGATGATTGGAATCTAAGTTTCCTTTGATTACCAGAAAGGACTCCTCTTCTTTATACTGAGTTGGGACTTCCAGCTTTCTTTTATCATCTTCCATAGGATAAGCCTCTTCCAGCACATATTTTTCAATACCGACGGTACTGGTCCGGGCGGGACGTTGCTTTTTGGTATCCATGAGAATCCAGATGGAATTGGCAGCTGCCACAAGTTCTCCTTTTGCATCTGTCATGGTAAAGCTACGATATCCCAACATGGAATTAAAGCTGTAGGGCCATGTGGAGATGATGATTTCCTCTCCCAAATTAGGAAGACGGACTATCTTAAGATGCCAGTTAGTGACCATCCATACTTTATTTTGTTCCTCCAGATACTCAATACCTACGCCGATGTCTTCAGATTGAAAGGTAGAGCAGTCTTGAAAATAATCAATGATACCAGCAATATCTAATTGCTTTTGTGCATTTACTTCACTATATCTAATGCGGCTATTAAATGAATACATAAAGTACTCCTTTGTTTGTATTAGTTTATGTTCTCTATATACATAGATTAGTCTAGATAACTCACATATTACAAATTATAATCATTTCAAAGAGAAAATACAACATCATTGTAAATTTGCCTTTTCACTAGTATTTTTTATAAAGGAAGTATATAATAAGGAAAATGAAACGGCGTGGCTGTTTTTATTAGGGCCACTTATGTGGAATAATATGAGAGATAATAAGGAGAGATTCAGATGAAACAAATTATAAGCACTGACAAGGCTCCTCAGGCAATCGGGCCATATTCCCAGGCAATTGAAGTGAATGGGATGGTATTTACATCAGGGGTTATCCCTATTAATCC
This sequence comes from Bacillota bacterium, assembly GCA_023411225.1. GTDB lineage: Bacteria > Bacillota > Clostridia > Lachnospirales > Lachnospiraceae > KM106-2. Next base: position 4,414 of record JAEYPA010000077.1, on the reverse strand, counting down.
TGCTACGGGAGAACTGGTAACAGGAACAATCGAAGAGCAGGCTACGCAGGCGATTGGTAATCTAGCAGCTCTGTTAGAAGCAGCTGGAACCAGTACAGATAAAGTGATGAAGACTACAGTATTTATTAAAGATATGAATGACTTTGGCAAGGTAAATGAGATTTATGCCAAGTACTTTACAAAGGATTTTCCTGCTCGCTCTTGTGTGGAAGTAGCAAGACTTCCAAAGGATGTATTAATTGAGATTGAAGCAATTGCTGAAAAATAGAAGAAAACCAATAAGAATAGTAGAAGGAAAGGAGCAATTCCCAGATGAAGAACAATAGAGTAGCATATGTAAATCAAGTCTTTCTTGCTACTATTTTTACGTTTATCTTCGGAAGTTATCTTCTTCATTATATCGAGCAAGGAACTCAAATCACCATTCCGACTTTTGTCAGAATGATTTACTCCCAATTGATTTTAGTGTTACCTGCGGTAATCTATCTGTGTGTCAATAAGATACCACCCATGGAATTTATAAGGTTAAAAAAGGTTAACTTTGTAACGATGATTCTATTGGTGATGTTTGGATTCTTTATTCGTCCTCTTATGAATTTGCTAAGCGTTATTTCTATGCTTTGGGTGGAGAATACGATTGAAGATACAGCTACCCAATTGTTGTCGGAGGTTAATTTTTTCTTTGCATTGATTTTCATAGCTGTTGTTCCTGCTATATTAGAGGAATTTGTATATCGTGGTGTTTTCTATAACGAATACCGGAAAGTGAATACCAGAAAGGCAGTTCTTTTGAGCGGACTGTTATTTGGATTGATGCATATGAACTTAAATCAGTTTATATATGCTTTTTTTATGGGTGTAATCTTTGCCATGATTATAGAAGCAACAGATTCCATTCTTGCTTCTATGATTGTACACTTTACCATTAATGGAAGCTCACTTATTTTTCTTAAAATTACTCCTTGGTTACAGGAGCAGGCTGGCTATGCTAATAGTACTACATTGTTGGATGCCGATGTAATGACCAGGGAGGAAATTCTTAAACTGTTACCGTCTTTGGTTGTACCGGCTATTATGGCACTGATCATAAGCCTGCTTCTTTATTATGGAATCGTACGATATAACAAGAGATCAGATGTTATTAAACGGATATTTAGTAAGGAAGAGAATGAAAAAAAGACAGAGAGACTGATTACGGTTCCTCTGGCAGCAGGTTTGGTAATTTGTATTCTGTCAATGATATTAAGTGCAGTTGCATAGATAATCTAGTTTACCAATATTGTAAGATAATAAGTAAGGGTGTGTCTCACTGCTATCTAGTGTGACACACCCTTATGCTTGCATCTACTTCAGACATATTTAGGACATTACCCTATATAGTAAGGTCAATATTCCCGCCTAGGTTAGGATTGACGGATTGCTCCATCATCATTTTGATTGAATCCTTAGTCTGATCTTGAGTGTCGAGGGACATAGTAAGAACAGCAGTGTTAACCTCTGTAAGTAGCTTAGTCTGACTCATAGACATAGACAATGCAGCGATATCCATAAGTAATCCTCCTGACTTAACTGCCATTTACAATAGCATCTTTTGGTAAAAGATAAACTATGCTATAATAAAGGAGACCGTATATCTATCAGTTACAATAGTTATATCGGCTGAATCAAAAGATAAATTAAGATAATTAGTCCTCAACTAATCATAGATTGGTCTGTGGACTACCATCACAGAGAGTGTAGAAGGGAGATAGTTATGAACAAAGTACATGATTTAATTATTATTGGAAGTGGTCCTGCAGGATTAACTGCTAGTATTTATGCCAACCGAGCGGAGTTAGATACTATAATCATAGAAAAGAACATGATGAGTGGAGGACAGATTATTAATACCTATGAGGTAGATAATTATCCAGGAATCCCAGGAATCAGTGGATTTGATCTAGCTTTAAAGTTCAGAGAACACTGTGACAAATTAGGAGCTACTTTTGTAGAAGGAGATGTTGTAAGCTTTACGGTACAGGATCAGATTAAAAAAGTTACGTTAGATTCTGGGGACGAATATCTTGCTAAGGCAGTTATTATTGCAACAGGTGCTGTGACACGAAAACTTGGGGTTGTTGGAGAAGAAGAAATGTCTGGTATGGGGGTATCTTATTGTGCTACCTGCGATGGAGCTTTTTTCAAAAATCGAACTACAGCAGTAGTCGGTGGCGGAGATGTGGCTGTAGAGGATGCAATTTACCTGGCCAGACTGTGTAAAAAGGTCTATGTAATTCACAGAAGAGATGAATTTAGGGCAGCAAAAACTCTTGTTTCTCGCCTGCTACAGTTAGACAATGTAGAGATAATATGGAATTCGGTAGTTGAGGAAATATTGGGGGAAGAATTTGTAGAAAGTGTGAAACTAAAGAATGTTAAAACTCAGGAAAATAGCTTGGTTACAGTGGACGGAGTGTTTATTGCAGTAGGATATAATCCGGCATCTGAGGTATATCGAGAAATTGTAGATGTAGATAGTTCTGGCTATATTGCTGCGAATGAAAGTTGTGAAACTAACGTACCTGGTGTATTTGCAGCTGGAGATATTCGTACAAAACAGTTAAAACAGATTATTACAGCAGCATCTGATGGCGCAAATGCTATTACAAGTGTAGAAAAATACCTATCTACGTTGTAAATGGAGAATTATTATATATTTTTAAGGATTTATAGCGCAAAATAGACAAAAACATTACAATTCATATGATATTTTTGTAAAATAAATTTAATAAAAACGGTACAATTGCTTGACTCATATATATAATTTTGTTATAATAGCCTTGTTCAGTTAACAATTTCGTAATAATTAAGAGAAGTTATTTAATAATTGGAGGAAAAATAGGATGAACAAGGCTAGAATTATTAAGTCTGCTTTATGTATGACATCAGCTATAACCGTTATGGTAGCAGCTAAGACTGCTCCTGCAGAAGCATTTAATATTAATAATACTGCTAATTCCAGTGAAGTTGCTTTAATTAATTCTGTTGCAGAATACAGTGGTAACTCTTTAGCAGGTATTTCACTTTCTTTAGATAAATATTATACATCTACAGGTAATGAATCTTTGGATATGACTAAACAGAATACTGTTGATTCTGGTCTTTCTACAGTTGGAAGCACTAAGGTGGCATCACAGGGTACTGTAGCTACAGCAACTCCAGTAGCAACAACGGCTCCTGCGGCAACTCCGAAGCCAACCGCTAAACCAGTTTCTAAGTATGCTAAGACAGGAATTTCCATAGCTGATAACTATGTTAACATTCGTTCTAAAGCAAGTACGGATGGTGAGATTGTTGGTAAGTTATACACCGGTGCAGCAGTTTCTATTGTAAATACTAAAGGTGAATGGGTTGAAGTGAAGTCTGGCAGTGTGACAGGATACATAAAAAAAGAATTTCTTGCAATAGGTGAAGCAGCTGAGAAGGTTGCTGGTAAATATGGTAAGAAGACTGCAACTGTTAATACTACAACAATTCGTCTTAGAGAAAAAGCTAGTACCAATAGTAGAACTCTTGCATTACTGGCCGAAGGTGAAAGCTATACTGTCAGTAAAACTGATGATAAATGGGCTAAGGTTAATGTTGATGATGTAAAAGGTTATCTATCTTTAGAGTATGTTAAGATAGATGTTAAGTTTGATAAAGCAGTATCAATTGAAGAAGAAAAGAAGGCAGAAGAAGCAAAAGCAGAGGCTGCTAGAGAGGTTGCTGAAAGAGAATCTAACAGAACTAACAGAACTAATAGAACTAATAACAGAACAAACAGTAACTCCTCTAATAATGGTTCAAGTTCAGGTTCTAGTAACGGTTCTGGATCAAATAATTACTCTTCTAACGATGGTGATGATTACAGTGGTTCTGCAAGAGGTTCAGCAGTTGTTCAATATGCTAAGAGATTTCTTGGTAATCCATATGTATATGGTGGCAACAGCTTAACTAGTGGTACAGATTGTTCAGGATTCACAAAGTTAGTATATGCGCATTTTGGGTATGGCCTACCAAGAAGTTCTTCTGCTCAAAGAGGTGTTGGTAGACGAGTTAGTATGAGTAACTTGAAAGCAGGAGATCTTATCTTGTATTCAGGTCATGTAGCAATTTATATAGGTGGAGGAAGAATAATTCATGCTAGTGATAGAAAGACTGGTATTATTATTACTAGTATGTATTACGGCTCTAGACCAATCGGTGCAAGAAGAATAATAAATTAATAAGATAAATATAACACCCTATGCTGGTTGGCATAGGGTGTTTCGTTGTATGATGAAAACCACGCGATAGTCGCGTGGTTCTATAGGAGCTTTAGCGATGTATTCAGACAAAAAAACTCCTAATATGTATAATAAAAACGTGACCTGCCAGTTACGTAAATAAAAAA
>JAEYPA010000091.1 GCA_023411225.1 Bacillota bacterium | reverse complement strand
ACAACACCCTTGCCATTGGCTAAATCCTTCCCATCACCGGGCGGATTAGGAGACTTTCACTCCATAAGAACGTGCGCCCGCCGGGCGCACGACAAAAGATAGCCTGTTGAATCAACTTCAACAGGCCCTCTCTTACCTTGATAAGCTTTTCAATAACCTCAAAAAATGATTTGCTTCTCGAATCGTATGATCTCCTAACAAAGGAATTATAATAGATTTGACTTTACACTCAAGGATACCTTTTGTTCCTTGAGTTTTAAAATCGCGGATTTCTTTGGTTGCAGCCAGACTTTCCTCTGTTACCCTTTCAGCTGAATAGGAATTATCCATGGCAGCTTTTGCTTCTTTTGTCAACTGGTCAAATTCATTTCCAAAGTTATTAGCCGTCTTGATTAAATCTTCCTCAGATGGATCAAGTAAGCCACGGATAAATTTAGCGTGTTCTGCCATAATTCGATTCCAGAATTCTTCCTGTTCTAAAGCTTCCTTTTCTATATCGAATCTTTCTCCGCTTTGTAACTGTTGAAGCATTTTTAGATATAATTTGGCTTCACGCATGATATGATCAATAAGTAAAGGATAGTTCACGGTAAACATTTTACACGCCAACACATTTGATAAGATTAAAGATTTAAATTTAATCAGTAAAGATACTAATTCTATAGCTCTTTCATTGAGATCATATACAATTTGATCAATCCTTCGGTTTACAGGACGATTTCTAGAACCCATCAAATCCATTTCCGCTTTTGTAATTTCGATTGGTATTTTAATCCCTGTAAAATATGCAGAAGCCATCTCAGCATTCACGGTATACGGCGTGAACGCCTCACCAGATTTAATGACATCTGAACTTACGATACCATCTGAAACTGAAACAACATCTCTTAACAGCTGATCAAACGCGGTACGAAACTCATCTGCCTGTTTTGTAAAGTTATTATCTTTTGGTGTGAACCCCAACTCTAAAAAGAAGGAATGTTCTTTCATAATCCTTCCAAAGAATAAATGTAATTCCAGGGATTGTCGTGCGTATTCACTATTTGATAACATTCACAACCTCCAAAGATCTTCTATAGTTTACTATATGAAAAGAATAGATTGATGTGAAATTTTTTAATTTTCTGTTCGCATTCGTAGTTGATTTTTGATATTACTTCTCTTAATCTACAATTTTTCTATAATAATCGCAGAAACCTTTATCACTGGTAAAGTATCTACCTATCAATTGTTCAGTAAAAGCAATCATTTTCCACTTATTTTACTCAGAGTGGGTAAAGAACATTGCCAATAAAGCATTATATAAAAAAAGGTACAACACAGGTTTCATGTTGTACCTTCTTGTCTATGACAATCGTTCTTTAAAATCCTGATATCCAAATTCTTTAATCATTTTAACACTACCCTCTTCCATGACTGCAATTCCCGGAAGGGGCATACCGTTAAAGGTATTATTCTTTACCATGCTGTAAATAGCCATATCACAGAAGATTACTCGATCTCCAACATGAAGAGGATAATCAAAGGAATAATCCCCGATTACATCTCCAGCCAAGCAGGTTGGTCCAGCAAGACGGTAGGTATAAGGTTTCTCCTTAGGCTTCCCAGCATTAATAACCTCTGGTCTATAAGGCATCTCTATAACATCTGGCATATGACAGGCAGCTGAGGTATCCAATATAGCAATCTCCATACCATTCACCATAATATCAAGTACAGTAGCTACTAGATAGCCTGCGTTTAAAGCAACTGCTTCCCCCGGCTCTAAGTACACCTGCACTCCATAGGTATCTTTTATACTCTTAATACAGCTTATGAGTGTCTCTACCTCATAGTCCTTCCGTGTGATATGATGTCCTCCACCAAAATTGATCCATTTTATCGCCTTAAAATATCTACCGAACTTCTCTTCCACTATCTTTAGGGTTCTTTTCAGAACATCCGCATTTTGCTCACATAAAGTGTGAAAATGAAGCCCTTCCACTCCATTCTCTCCACCTAACACTAGTTTTTTCTCAGCTATAGCCTTCTCAAATATATCAAGGGTGGTTCCTAATCTAGAATTGGTAAAGCAAGGATTGTAAATATCTGTTTCTATTTCTGAATACTCCGGATTAATACGAAGTCCAAAACTTGGCTTTTTCCCATTCCAACCATTTATAATTGGTTGAAAAGTATTCCACTGATTTGGAGTATTAAAGATCATATGGTCACAAATAGGAAGCAGCGCTTTCACATCACCCTCCCTATAAGCCGGAGCATAGACATGAACCTCTTTGCCACTCATCTCTTCATATCCTAACCTAGCCTCATATAAGCCACTGGCTGTTGTTCCAGCCAGGTATTTTCCTATCTCCGGGTAAAAATAATAGCTAGAAAAGGCCTTCTGTGCTAATAGAATCTTAGCTCCAGTCTCCTCTTGTATCCGGTTAAGAAGGTTTAGATTACTTCTTAGCTTCTCCCTATCAATCACATAACAGGGTGTAGGTACATTCTGCATATTCATCTGCATTACTCCTTTAATCTACTAGCACTGGATTAAAGTTCTCAATCCAAGGAAGCCCCCATTGATTTAAAGCATCCATAAATGGATCTGGGTCAAACTCTTCCACATTATAAACCCCAGGTTTCTTCCAAAGACCTGTCATCACCATCATTGCTCCAATCATTGCCGGCACCCCTGTCGTATAAGAGATAGCCTGAGAGCCAACTTCTTTATAGCACTCCTGATGGTCACAGATATTATAAACATAATAAGTTTTTTCTTTACCATTCTTGATTCCCTTAAAGATACATCCAATGTTGGTTTTCCCCACAGTACGTGGTCCAAGAGTGGATGGGTCAGGAAGGACTGCCTTTAAAAACTGTAGCGGTACTATCTGCTTTCCTTCGAATTCTATAGGTTCAATAGATGTCATTCCGACATTCTCCAGACATTTTAGATGAGTAAGATAGCTTTGTCCAAAGGTCATAAAGAAGCGAATTCGTTTAATCCCAGGTATATTAATACCAAGAGACTCAAGTTCCTCGTGATGAAGCAGGTACATATCCTTCTCTCCAACCTGATCAAAATTATAAACTCTCTTAATTTCCATTGGTTCCGTCTCCACCCAATGTCCATTCTCCCAGTAGCTTCCTTTAGCACTGACCTCTCTGATATTAATCTCTGGATTAAAATTGGTGGCAAATGGGTACCCATGGTCACCACCATTACAATCAAGGATGTCAATCTCATGAATCTCATCAAAGTAATGCTTCATAGCATAGGCAGAGAATACACCGGTTACTCCTGGGTCAAAACCACAACCTAATAAAGCAGTAATTCCTGCTTTTTCAAAACGCTCCCTATATGCCCATTGCCAACTATATTCAAATTTGGCAGTATCTATTGGCTCATAATTAGCAGTATCCATGTAATCTGTCTTAGTCTCTAAGCATGCATCCATAATGGTTAAATCCTGATAAGGCAGTGCTACATTAATCACAATATCAGGCTTATATTCCTTAATTAAAGCAACTAACTCTGGTACATGATCTGCATCTACCTGAGCTGTTGTAATCTTTGTCTTTGTATTCTTACAGCTTTCTGCCAATGCGTCACACTTAGATTTGGTACGGCTAGCTATACAGATTTCTTCAAACACACTGTCATTTTGACAACATTTATGTACTACTACACTGGCAACTCCACCAGCTCCTATAATTAACGCTCTACCCATACTCTATTTCCCTCCTACGTAAAGTAATAATTCTCTTATAATCTTACAAGCTACTGCTGTAGAACATCCACTTTGGTCATAAACCGGAGATAGTTCTGTCACATCTAATCCTACAATGTTACACCCAGAAACTATATGTAAAGCCGCCATAAGCTCTTTAAAACTTACTCCTCCTGCTTCTGGGGTTCCTGTTCCTGGAAAGATAGATGGATCTAATACATCCAAGTCTAATGTAAAATATATTGGTATATCTCCCAGTTTTTCCACAGTTTCCTTCAAGCCTTCAAAATTAAATAAATTAGTAGATACATGTTCCTTTCCCCATCTAAATTCCTCTCTGTCCCCACTTCTTATGCCAAACTGAAAGATTCTTTCATCTCCTAGTAGCTCATGACATCTCCTTATGACACATGCGTGAGACAAAGTCTCTCCTAGATAATCCTCTCTTAGATCTGCATGGGCATCAAAATGAATGATATGTAAATCCGGGTACTGCTTAGATACCGCTCTTACCGCACCTAAGGTAACCAGGTGTTCCCCGCCAATCATAAAAGGAATCTTGCCATCCCTTAATACTTCTTCTATAAAAACGGTAATCTGCTTAAGAGGACGCTCTGCTCCACCAAAAGGAAGTTCCAGTTCACCAGCGTCAAAGATGTTATAATCTAGCAAGTCCTTATCCTGATAGACACTGTAACTTTCTAACCCATAACTTTCATTTCTTATCGCTTGTCCTGCAAATCTAGTCCCCGGCCGATAAGAGGTGGTGCCATCATAGCCTGCCCCGAATAGCACCAACTTGCTCATTTCATAAGCACTATCACAGCCGATAAAGGTATGTATGTTCTTCTCCATCATAGTTCCAATAGCTCCTTGACGTAATTAGGCAAATAAAATGCCCCTTTATGTAAATCAGTATTGTAATATCTTGTCTTAATCTCTAATTGATTCCATTTATCTGCATCCAAATCTGCAATAGGATCATAACGTTTTGATGCAAAACCAAATAGCCAATGTCCTGATGGATAGGATGGAATGTGACACTGATACACAGTACTATAAGTAAATGCTGATTTGATATGTTTATGGGCCAACTGAACACTTCTGGCATGTTGCTTATAATAAGGGCTCTCATGTTGATTAATCAAAACTCCGTCCTCTTTTAGCGCCTTCCAGCAGATTCCATAGAACTCTTTCGTAAATAAGCCTTCTGCAGGACCATAAGGATCAGAACAGTCAACAATAATCAAATCATATTCCTCATACACCCCGCGAACATAACGAATTCCTTCTTCAAAATAAATATGAACCCGATCATCCTGAAGTTTACATGAGGTCTCCGGAAAATAATTCATACATACATTGACAACCTCTTCGTCCACTTCAACAACATCTATTCTCTCAATACTTTTATATTTCACTAATTCTCGTACAGAACCGCCATCTCCACCACCAATTACTAACACCTTATGAACATCTCTATGCACTGCCATAGGAACATGCACTGCCATTTCATGGTAGATGAACTCATCTCTCTCGGTAATCATAAGTTCCCCATCCAAGACAAGAACTTTACCGTAATCATAAGTTTTGAGAAGGTCTATTTGCTGATAATAGCTTTCCTTACTTACAAGCTGTTTTTCCACCTTCATAGAGAAATGTACGTTATCTGTATGCTGATCTGTATACCATAATTCCATTATCAATCCTCCAGTACATTAATAGATTCCATAGTCATATCCTCAGTTCCTGTCATAAAGCAACCTTTTTCCTTCGCATAATGGATGTGATTTAATATATCTGCGGTAATTCTCTCACCTGGAGCCAATATTGGAATTCCAGGAGGATAACACATGACAAATTCTCCACAAATTCTACCCTGACTTTTCATCATAGGCATAGATATCTTATTTCCATAAAATGCTTCCTGTGGACCTTTTACAATTTGTGGATTAATATATTCATGATCAAATAACCCTGCCTTATCTCGTTGATATAATCGCTTAATCTCAGATAATGCAGCAATAAGTCGTTCTATTTCTAGATTTCTATCTCCGGAAGATACAATGGCAAGAATATTACCAATATCTCCAAATTCAATCTGAATCCCATATTCGTCCCTTAACAGGTCATATACTTCAATCCCAGCAAGTCCAATATCTCTAGTATGTATAGAAAGCTTTGTTTTATCAAAGGCAAATATTGTATCCCCATTTACTAATTCATCTGCGAAAGCATAATAGCCACCTAACTTATTAATCTCGTCCCGGGCATAGTTAGAGTAATCCAAGGTTTTCTGAAATAATTCCTTTCCATGAAGGCTCAAGTTACGTCTGGCAATATCTAAGGAAGATAACAATAGATAGGAGGCACTAGTGGTTTGCGTCAGATTAATCACCTGTCTGACATAATCCCCATTTACTGTATCTCTTGTTAATAATAGAGAACTTTGAGTAAGGGAACCACCTGTTTTATGCATGCTTACAGCTGACATATCAGCACCGGCTGCCATAGCAGATATCGGCAAATCTTCACCAAAGTAAAAATGGGTTCCATGGGCTTCATCTACTAATACTAACATACCATGATCATGAGCAAACTCTACGATGGAACGCAAATCTGAACAAATTCCATAGTAGGTTGGATTATTCACTAAGATTGCTTTTGCATCTGGATTCTCGATAATGGCTTGCTTTACATTCTCTAAGGACATACCAAGAGGAATTCCAAGATGTTTATTGATTCCTGGATTCACATAAATAGGTAATGCTCCGTTTACTACCAGTGCATTAATGGCAGATCTATGTACATTTCTTGGCATAATCACTTTATCTCCTGCTTTACAGACAGACATAATCATAGCCTGTACAGCTGCAGTCGTACCATTCACGATAAAGAACGCATTATCAGCATGAAATGCCTCGGCAGCAAGTTCCTGAGCCTCTTTAATAACAGAGGAAGGATGACATAAATTGTCCAGTGGTTTCATTGAATTCACATCCAACTTTACGCAGGTATCTCCAAGAAAATTCTTCAAATCCTTATTACCTCGCCCACCTTTATGCCCCGGTACATCAAAATGTACCAACCTATTGAGCTTTTGTTCTTCTAATGCCTTGGAAATTGGCAAATCATATTGATTTAATGCATTCATTTGCACACCTCTTTTTATTAGTAGAATTATCAAACGCTGTCATATAAATCCAACTGCAAAAACGATTATATAGTATCTTTTCGCAAATTGCAATAGTAATATTAAGTTTATAGTTTAGTATTACTGTTACTTTTGGTGTGATTTTTAATTTTCATTTTTGAATTACTCTATGAATTCCTTATAAATCAATACTTTTTTATTAACTGTGTATATATAAAATAATTATAAATATTTTTCTTTCATTACAAATTTGACATAATGTCTATTGAAATGACATATATAAAAGTCGAAGCATTCTGCTGCTTCGACTTAATCCCTCCATATTATCTTATCGTCTTCTATAAAATTCCTCTACAAGATGTATGTCCTCCTTGTCAATCCATTCTTCTGAGAAACCACAATCACAGCACAAATATCTATGTACATTTACAGAATTGAAAATTGATAACCCGGTTCGCACGTTATTACCGGCTCCATAAGCACCTGTATATCCCTCTATTCTTAAAATATTATGAGATCCACATTTAGGACACTGATTCGTTACTTTCATAATCCACCTCCTCCACCCCTAAAATTCCGTACATATATGTATATGCTGAAAATAATGAAATATGCTATACTTAGGAATATAAACTTGTCTTATAAACAAATGTGAAATGAGGTATGAGATATGTATGCATTGGTAACTGGTGCAAGTAGTGGAATTGGTAAGGCATTAGCACGAGAATTGGCTTCAATTGGCTATGATTTAATATTAGTGGCACGGCGTGAAGATAAGCTAATGGAATTAAAAAAAGAATTGGAAAAATCAGAATCCTGCACATGTATTTGTGTAGAATGTGATTTAAGTAAAGCAAAGAATTGTGTTGCTTTATTCAAAAGATGCAAGGACTATCCTATCAGAGTCGTAGTAAATAATGCCGGCTTTGGGAAAACTGGAGACTATAAATATATTCCATTAGAGGATGAACTGGCAATGATTCATACTAATATTGAAGCTGTCCATATACTGACAAAGCTATTTTCTAATCACATGAGAAAAGGAATCATCTTAAATGTAGCAAGTATCGCTGCTTTTTTTCCAGTTCCTATTATGGCTACTTATGGTGCAACCAAAAGCTACATTTTAAATTATAGCCGTGCTGTAAATTATGAACTTAAAAAAACAAAAAAGCCGGTAAGAATATGTGTACTCTGTCCTGGACCAGTGGATACTGAGTTTAACCAAGTAGCTGGAGCTGACTTTTCTCTTAAGTCTATGTCTGCCGAGCAGTGTGCAAAAATTGCCATAGCGGGAATGAGAAAAGGAAGAGAATTAATCGTACCGGGAGCAACTACTAGGATGATGAGTCTGCTTTCTCATGTCTCCCCTACCTCTATCTCCCTTCCACTGGAATATAGGATTCAAATAAAGAAAATAGAATGTAAGTAAGCATAAAAAGAAAGGGAAATGGCAAGTACTTCTATGTCATTTCCCTTTCTTTATCTATCTTACTTCTAAGTGAAGCGAAACCTCAAATTAGCAAGCGCCATGAGCAAGCATTGCATCAGCAACCTTCTCAAATCCTGCAATATTAGCACCTACAACATAGTTGCCTTCAGAACCGTAACGCTTAGCAGCATCATCCATGTTGTGGAAGATGTTAACCATAATAGTCTTTAACTTAGCGTCTACTTCTTCAAATGTCCAGCTTAATCTCTCGCTGTTCTGGGACATCTCTAATGCACTTGTAGCAACGCCACCTGCATTAGCAGCTTTACCAGGAGCAAATAATACTTTATTTTCGATTAAATACTGAGTTGCTTCGTAAGTAGTAGGCATGTTGGCACCTTCTGCTACAGCCTTACAGCCATTAGCAACTAGAACCTTTGCATCCTCAAGATGTAATTCATTCTGAGTAGCACATGGAAGGGCAACATCACATTTAACAGTCCAGACACCTCTTCCTTCATGATACTCTGCACTCTTTCGAGCTGCAGCATATTCAGTCAAGCGAGCACGTTTTACTTCTTTGATTTCTTTTAATAACTCTACATCAATACCTTCAGAATCATAAATCCATCCAGTAGAATCAGAACAGGTTACAACATTAGCACCTAGCTCTTGAGCTTTCTGAATTGCATAGATTGCTACATTTCCTGCTCCAGAAACAACTACAGTCTTACCAGCGATGTCACTTCCATTACATTTTAACATTTCTTCAGTAAGATAAAGTAAACCATATCCGGTAGCTTCAGTACGAGCTAAAGATCCACCATAGCTTAAGCCTTTACCAGTAAGAACGCCTTCATAAAGACTACGAACTCTCTTATATTGTCCAAACATATAACCGATTTCTCTTGCTCCAGTACCGATATCCCCTGCGGGTACATCTGTGTCAGCACCTATGTATTTGCAGAGTTCAGTCATAAAGCTCTGGCAGAATGCCATAATTTCACGGTCTGATTTGCCCTTAGGATCAAAATCAGAACCACCCTTACCACCACCAATTGGTAAGCTTGTAAGAGAATTCTTGAAAACCTGCTCAAAACCTAAGAATTTAATAATACTTAAGTTTACTGATGGATGTAATCTTAATCCACCCTTGTATGGTCCTATGGAGTTATTGAATTGTACTCTAAAACCTGTGTTAACCTGAATCTGTCCCTTATCGTCTACCCAAGGAACGCGAAACATAATCTGTCTGTCAGGCTCAACAAGACGCTCTAAAAGTGCTTCTTTACGATATTTCTCTTCATTTGCATCGATTACTGCTCTTAATGATTCCAGAACTTCTTTAACTGCTTGCAAAAATTCTGGTTGGTTTGGATTTTTCCTCTCCACTAACGCCAATACTTCATCAACATAACTCATTCATAATCACCCTTTTATTGTATTTATAGCTAAGGAATCTAACGAACCAAAACTACAATGGTAATTATAATGACTTTTTTATTTCAATGCAATCATTTTTGCTATTTTTTCGCGATTCTCAAAGATTCTGCAATTCTTAAGCATAAACACTCTTACATGTAAGAATCTCCCTTACAATTTTTAATAAATGAAAGCAAATAATTAAGAATCGAAAGTCATTTTATAAAATCTCTTTATTAAATATAGATTTTTTATTCTAAATCATCAAAATCAAAGGCGGCTGCCTTGGTATAATTGGTAACCTTGGCCTCAAAAAAATCAGTTTTTGTATTATTTAGATTAGAAAATCCTTCTATCCACGCCATAGGATGTTCTGTAATCTCAGGATATAATTCCTGAACACCGATAGCCCTAAGCCTTAGATTAGACAAGTATTTAATATATTGGTCAATCAATTGATTGTTTATACCTAGAATCTGATTATCTGTTACATATTGCCCCCAAGAAATCTCATGTTCTACACCAATTTTCATCATCTGCCTAATTTCTTCTTCCAGTTCTTCCGTAAACAACTCATGATTTTCTATCCGAAGTTCCTTAATTATATTTTGGAATAGTACCAAGTGAGTTACCTCATCCCGATTGATATATTTGAAGATGGTACTGGTTGCTGTCATTTTTCCTTGTCTGGCCAAGGTATAGAAAAAACTGAACCCAGAGTAAAAATAGATGCCTTCTAAGATATAATTAGCAATAATCACTTTGATAAAGTTTGTATCTGTAGGATCCTCGTTAAAGGCCTGATATATATTGGCGATGAATTGATTCCTTTTAAATAGATGCTCGTCCTCCCGCCACGTGTCATATATCTTATCTCTTGTGATTGGATTTGTTACTGTATCTAAAATATAGGAATAACTTTGGGCATGAATCTCTTCTTGAAAGGTCTGGATATTAAGAAGACTGGCAACCTCTGGAGCAGTAACATACCGGGATAGATTCGGTAGGTTCTCACTTTGAATGGAATCCAAAAAGTTCAGGAAGGAAATGATTTTGTCAAATGCATTTCTTTCTCCGTCTGTAAGATAATTGAATTGCTTGACATCTTCATTCAGTGAGATTTCTTCAGGAATCCAGAAATTATTTAGCATAGTCCGATATAGCACCCTTGCCCAATCATACTTAATTCTGTTCCACTCTCTTAAATTCGTAGTATTACCGTAAATAATACTATCTGTACCTCGATTTCCTAGTTCATTAAATATTTTCTTTTTCTCCATGATTCTGCCTCCATATTAAACTTTTCTTAGCTGGAACAGCTAGTGCATTCATCTAACTCCAGACTTTGATTCCGAATATAATAAATCGTCTTCAGTCCTTCCTTCCATGCGTTCATATATAAATCCAGGATCTCTTTGGCTTTCACCTCTGGTGTAATGTAAAGATTAAAGGATTGAGACTGATCTACATGACGCTGTCTGATTCCACAAGCTTTAATGCTATACAATTGTTTTATGGTATGAGCCTCTTTATATAGCCAATAGTTATTTTCATTAAGGTCCGGTGCTGTCTTTGGAATAAAACTGCCCTTCTTTTCTTCAATAAAGACTTTTTTGAATATCGGGTCGATTCCCGCTGATGTATTCGCAATATTAGAAGTACTGCCTGTAGGAGCTACTGCTATGATATAGCCATTTCGAATACCATATTTTTTAACTTCTTCCCTAAGCTTATTCCATCGTTCGCTAGTATAGCCTCTTCTAGTAAAATACTCCCCGGTTTGCCACTCAGAGCCTTCAAATTCCGGATATTCTCCCTTCTCTTTTGCAAGTTCCATAGAGGCTTTAATCGCCTCGTATGCAATCTCTTCGAAAAGACTATCTGCTTCCTTCATATGTTCTTCACTTTCCCACGCAATCTGGTGATTAGCCAGATAATGATGGTATCCACTGGTACCTAGTCCAATGGCACGATATTTATCACTGGTAATTCTAGCTTCCGCTACCGGCATCATATTCAAGGTTATTACATTATCCAACATTCGAATCTGTAACGGAATATTATGAGCCAACTCTGTCTTCTCAATCTTTCCAAGATTAATTGAGTTTAGATTACAGGTTACCATATCCCCTGCCTTCACTTTAGTATTCACATAAGTGATACCGTCTTTACTGGTATAACTTTCCTCCACATACTCACTTTCACTCATGTTCTGAGCAATCTCCTGACACAGATTAGAGGCATAGATAATGCCTTTATGCTTATTAGGATTAGCTCTATTTACGGTATCTCGAAAGAAAATAAATGGTGTTCCGGTCTCCACTGCACTCTTCATTATTCTCTTCATAATATCCAAAGCCGGAACCGTAATTCTTGGTAGGTCTTTACTTGCCTCACAAGCTAGATAACGTCTGGTAAACTCTTTATTATCCAGTTCATCATAGGAATCTTCCAAGGCAAAACCCATGATTTTTTTTACCTGGTAAGGATCAAACAGACTAAAATCCTCTCGCTTCTCTAACCGCATCATAAATAAATCTGGGACGGACAATGCAGGAAAAATGTCATGGGCCTTTCTTCTGTCATCTCCATTGTTCGTTCTCAGTTCCAAAAAATCATATAAGTCAGCATGCCATATATCTAAGGTAACTGTAGCTCCGCCCTTACGCCTTCCCAGCTGATCTACTGCTACGGCGGTATCATTATAAAGCCTTACCCATGGAATAACCCCTCCAGAAGCATTTTTATAACCACGAATTTCACTGTTAAGGGCACGAATTTTCCCAACATAGATACCAAGAGCACCTCCATGTTTACTTACCTTAGAGAATTTGTCATTTACATCGTAGATAGACCAAAGATTATCACCTACAGTGGATATAAAACAACTGCTTAGCTGATAAAAATTAGTACCCGCATTAGCTAAGGTAGGAGTAGCTACTGTCATCTTCATTTCACTTAAAAGATCATAGAATTCCTTAGCATAGTGAACTCTCTTCTCTTTTTCCGGAATTGCAAGATGCATGGCAATCACCATAAAACGTTCCTGTGGCAGTTCATATACCTGCCCATTAAAACCTTTTTGTAAATAACGATCCGCCAACAGTTTAACTCCTTCGTAGTTAAATAAATAATCTCGTTCTGGACGAATGTATTGCTCTAACTGAAGCAAGTCTTCCTCAGAATAATTATCTAGTAGATAAGCGCCATACATATTAAGTGTTGTGAGCTGATGCACAAGTTCACGAAAGCTCCCATATCCAAAATGGTTATAACCTCGGTTAATTGCTGCCTCCTTATACATATCAAATACATATAATCTGGCAGCTACATACTGCCAGTTTACATTGGTAATTTTCGTAGCATTTCCATATTCGTCCGTTTTTGTCTGTATTACTTTTTCAATAGCTGTCTGAATCAATACCTTCTGAATTGCCTTTGTAGTCATTCCATCCACAAACTGAATGTGAGAATCCAGCTCTAATTCAATGGGGTCACAACCTTCTAATCCTTCGCAGGCAAAGGCTACCATCTTCTTAGTTTTTTCTACATACAGTGGTTCCAATCGACCATCTCGTTTTCTAATCTTAATAGCCATTCCTATCTTCTCTTCCTCTCACTAATTAAATTCTTTAGAAACAAATTTATTTCCTCTTGCCTTATTATCATTATTATTACATAGGAATTTATAAAAATCAACATAATATTTGCATATATTGTGGTTATTTCTATAATCATTTCTATATTTTGTGCTTTTTTCATGCATTTTCATTATATCAAGATAAGTCCTAAAAAGTATCTTTTGATACTACAATTGTTTTTATTATCAATAACCTTTACTATTATTCTTCATTACATATCATGTTTCCTTTTAATAAGGTGATGCATATAATAACTAATAACTCTTAAGGAGATGACTATGGCAAATCAAAAAGCGTTTGACCGAGATGCAGCAATTGCGTATTCCATTCAATGGGCTTTAAGTAGAAATCCAAGATATTACGATTTCACATTAATTGGAGGAGATTGTACAAACTTCATTTCTCAATGCATTTATGCCGGCTCTAAGGTCATGAATCCCAAACCTACTTATGGCTGGTACTACTATAGTGTATACAATCGTTCTCCATCTTGGACAAGTGTAAACTATCTATATCGGTTTTTAACCACAAATCAGACAAAAGGTCCTTATGCTGTACTTATTCCTTTAGAAAGTATACAGCCAGGAGACATTATACAACTTCAAAACGATTTCGGTGTCTTCTACCATACATTACTTATAGTGGAGCTTATAGGACCACCGACTCCTGAAAATATTTTAATAAACGCTCACGATATTGACTCCTTTAGACGTCCCTTGATTACTTATCAGTATAAGGCCTATCGTTGTCTAAGAATAAAAGGAGTTTACTTATAAAGATACAATATCACTATAACCTTTGAGATTTGCTTTTATTCCATAGTATCAGGAATGCAAAACAATTTCCTATGGATAAGAACAACAGGCAAGGAAAGTGTGAAATACTTTCCTTGCCTGCTGTTAAAGCCACCGTGGCAAAAATTTGTTCTATCTTTTAATTCATATTATACGTTTCATATAATTTAATTCCCATCTCTTCTATGACATCCTTACATTCTAACTTATCAAGCCAATCCTGTGGTACAGAGGATTTACCCAAGTAAGCCCCCACAATATTACCACAAATAGCACCTGTACTATCACTATCACCATCATGATTCACGGCTAATATCACAGCTCTCTTTAAATTCTCACTATGGCACAAAGCCGCATATACTCCAATGGCTAATGCTTCCTCTGCAACAAATCCCTGCCCAAGTTTTACAATCTTTTCTACAGAAGGTTCCCCTGAATAGTATAACTCCACTGCTTTCTTTAGTAGCTTTAGTGTTTCATAGCTCCCTGGGACCTCAGCAATCTGTTGAATAACTGCTGATACAGCGTTTTCTATGGTCAATCCTTTTAATATATTGGCAATTATTGAGGCGAATGTCCCGGCACTTATAAAACCTGTAGGATGTGAATGAGTGATAGCTGCTACTTGACAGCCAACCTCATAAGCTTTCTTAGGATTATTATATAGGGCTAGGCCAATAGGGGCCACTCTCATAACACCTCCACACCCTTTTGAGTCATTCATTGGTTCCTCTATGGTACCATAATTTTGATCCTTGGCAGCCATAAGGGCTTGAAGGCAAGTGTTCCCCGGTGCTCTCCTAGCAAATAGCTCTTTTGTCTGTAAAAGAGGAGAACGTACATCTAATCTTTTATCATCTAAAATCCATTGATAGCTCGAATCTGCCAGAGGAAAATTCTGAGTATGTAACCAACGTTGATAAGAATAAAAACATCTGGCTGGAATATTACAGTAACCATGCTTATTCTCTACTCTTTTAGACCACATAAGCCCTTCTACTGTAAACAAGGTCATTTGAGTATCATCTGAAATGAGAGCTAGTCCATTATCACTTAACAACAAATCCGTTATTCCCCTTTTCCCATAGGTATGTACAATCTCCTGATATGTCATAAATTCTATTGGATATCCCAAGGCATCACCAACAGCACCACCTAACAGACATCCAATATACTTCGTTGCCTCAATCACGATTTCTCCTCCTAACTGATAATCTAACTATAATAGACCTATTATATCATAGTAAAAAATCCATATCTATGAAATCTTTCCCCTTCAAAATACTCATAATAGACAACATACGAACCAAACATAATATTAAAGTGTGAAACATATTATATTCTTTTTGATTTACTAATTACCAACAGCATTCTTACTATTAACACATACACAATATAACTTTATTTTACATATATTATAGTAAAACAAACCATTTACCGGAAAGAAAGGGAAGCCGATGTATTCCAAATCTAATGGTTCAAATAATAGGAATTATACAAAGCGTTCAGACACTTCTAACAGACGTCCTTTTAGAGAGCAACAAACTATGGATAACGGAATTCAGAATTTTCAAAACACCTTGGCACAACTAAATCAGATTAATCAAATGATGTTGGAGAATAAAAGAGGAAATCCAATAGAATTGATGAATAAATTCTTCAACAATCCTCCCAAATAGTTTCTTATAGGAACCAATAAAAATACCTTGAATAGAATAAATATGAGAGTATATCTGCAAAAGCGAAAAACGGAGGTAAGTATGTCCTTTAGCTTATCGGATCTTGGGGTAGGCCAGTCGGGCACCGTTTATCATATAGCAACAACAGGAGCCATGAGAAGACGATTACTTGATTTAGGTGTTATAGAAGGTACGAGAATTCAGTGCATTCACAAAAGTCCCTCAGGAAATCCAGTAGCCTATACCATCCGTGGTGCTGTCATAGCCTTACGAACCGATGATTCTAAAATGATTCATTTAACAAATATAGAGAATTAAGACAGAATGAAGTCTTATTCTACTTCATACTATATAAAAAGAATATAAAACGGCTATTTTTCAGAGGTCTAAATCTTTTACCGTTCCTTTGATTTCTGATAGATAGCCGTCTTTATAACGATATGAAAAGATATGTCTTTAAGGAGGTTGTTATGAAGGAATACACCATTGCCCTTGCAGGCAACCCTAACGTTGGAAAAAGTACCTTATTTAATGCTCTTACTGGCATGAATCAGCATACCGGCAACTGGCCCGGAAAAACAGTTACTAAGGCAGAGGGCAAATACCTGCATGGAGAAATTATATATAACATTACTGACTTGCCTGGTACCTATTCCCTCATGGCCCATTCTCAAGAGGAGGAGGTGGCTAGAGATTTTATCTGTTTTGGTAACTCAGACGCTACAATAGTAGTATGCGATGCTACCTGCTTAGAACGCAATTTAAATCTAGTGCTTCAAACCTTAGAAATCTCTCCAAACGTCATAGTATGTCTTAACCTCATGGATGAAGCGAAGAAAAAGAATATACATATTGATATTAAGAAGTTAGAAGAGATTCTTAAGGTTCCGGTGATTCCAACCACTGCTCGATCAAAAGCTGGTCTTTTAAACCTGGTAGATGCTTTGGATCAAATTGTGCTACACCCTAACCATATACTGAAAATTACGGCATATCCACTCGTCATAGAAAATGCAATCTCTCAATTGGAACTATATCTTACTGAATCCTATGGCGTCAGTGAACAATTTATCTACAAAATGCCCTCCAAAAAGCCGAAAGCCATGCTGTCCGCCCTCCAACTTAATGAGGATACCACCATTTCTGTCTCATTAAGATGGTTTGCAATAAAACTTTTGGAAAATGATGCTTCTCTGATTGAAAATCTGGAATCCAGATTTCAGGTAAATCTAAATAATAATAAAACCTTGCAGCTTGAACTTGAAAGAATTAGAGAATCTCTTAGGGAAGCAGGAATTGATCAAGAACGGTATAAAGATTGCATTGTATCTGCCCTTGTGCATGAAGCAGAGGAAATCTTTAATGCGGTTACTGTCATAGAAAATTCCAGAAAAGAAGTATTAGATCGTAAATTGGACCGCATATTAACCAATAAGATAACCGGCTTTCCAATTATGTTTGCCCTGCTAATTGGTATCCTATGGATTACTATTGCCGGAGCTAATTATCCCTCAGAGTTACTCTCTACCTTGCTATTTTCCCTTCAGGATAAGCTGACTGCATTTTTTCAAAGCATCAATGCTCCTTCCTGGCTTCATGGAGCATTAGTTTTAGGGCTATACCGGGTAATGGCATGGGTGGTCAGCGTGATGTTGCCACCAATGGCTATTTTCTTTCCTTTATTTACTATATTAGAGGATTTTGGCTACCTTCCTCGGGTAGCTTATAATCTAGATCATTCCTTCCAGAAATGTAAAGCCTGTGGTAAACAAGCATTAACAATGTGCATGGTATATGTAATTCTGTATATACTATAATAACTATTTATTTACATCATATTACTATTTGTGGTATTATAGTCAAAAGGAGTGGTTATATGAAAAAACTTATATGTTTATTATTAATTGCAGTATTGCTATGTAGTTGTGGGAAAAAGGAATATGTAGATAAGCTGGATATTAGCATGGTAAATCAACTAGAAGGACATTATAAAGATAGGATATTAGAGAATGGTTCTAAAGTAGTAAACATGAAATATATTGAGAGTCACGTTGACGAACTGAAGGACGCAACAGAACAAGACATGGAATATCTAGTCATAAAGGGTGTTGTAACAAAGCTGGACTATGAGTACGATGACGATAAAGAAATTAAGTATAGTATATATCTTGACGATTCTAAAAATTATATTTATATGTCGTCAGGTAAGGACGATATGATTAACTTGGAGAAAGGCAAAGAATACTACTTTATAGCCTCACCTGCTAAATATGACGCACAGGGCAAAACTAAAATAAGTATTGTTGCATTCTCGTATTTTGAACAATAAAAATTAGGCCACCAGGGATTACCTAGATGGCCTTTTAATATTATGCGATACGATCTCCTACGGCTAAAAGATGAATTATGTTTAGCTTAAGTCCATATTTACTATTTGTAAGTGCCAAGTCTAAACTAGCCTTTGACATTGCCTTTAGTTTAGAGTAAATTTCTGCATCCCTGCATGATACATCAAACTTTTGGCCATCATCTAAACAAAGAATCCCTACTGCACAGTAATCAGTTCCATCGGTCATTTTCTTCATATCTGCGTTTGTAACGATACAATTCACTTTATTTAATAACATACTATCAATCTCCTTTTCTGCTCATATCAAAATAATTAACAGTTCCAAATTTTAGGCTATCACCATAGTCTTTAGCCATATTATAGCTACTCACATAATTCACGTCATAGTTAGGAGTAAAATCCTTTAAGAATTGCTCGTTGTCAACTTGAGCCATCATGACCTCTTCCATTGGCCTTAGTAGGTTGCGACTATATCCGTAACACTTTGCGCCTTGAAGGTCTAGCCTATATAAATCTTCCACCAAATAAACCGATACATATAAGCCTACGTTCGTGTTCCCCTCGGTATTAAGGTTCCTTACATCTACCCATCCATGAGGCCAATAAACCTCTCTAAAGTAATTCTCAAAATCCTTTTGCTCCTGAGGTTTCTTCCAATTCGTCTTAGCGGTCTTAATCGCGATTGGCAGATTGCAAAGCATATGATAATGTATTGCTCCTCGCTCCTGGTATTCGAGTACATATAAATACTTGAAGTCTGGGTAGTCTCGTTGTAGTTGCCTAAGAGCCTTGTGCAGATGCTCTTTACTTGCCTCTAAGTCTTGCATATTCTCTGCGTAGGTAAGAGATATAAATATGTTCATTTCTGGATTACAATTTACTAACCTAATTATCTGATTCCTTGCTCTATTAAGCACCTCTCGTCTATTCTTCATTTTCTTCTCTCCTTCAGCTTTGCCTTTACGACCTTTTGGATTCTTGCCTTCAAACTCTCGCTCTTGTGCCAGTGAGTAGTGATAGACCTCTAACCTATCCCCACTTTGCACAAATTTGAGATTGTAGTAATAACTCATATGTCGTATGTATAGCCTTTGCCTAAGTTATCCGTAACGTAGTAAAATTCACGCTTCTGGAGATATATGTTCTCTGGCGTTGTTCCCAGTACTACTCTGTAAGCCGAATCGTCCCCCATCTTAAAACATACTCGTGTATTGAATAAATGCTTATAGCTAATCACATCTTTTTCTGCACATTGTGTAATGCCTATAATGTATATGCTTTTATGTGCCCCAACAGCCAGTATCTTAGTAATGGCATCACTTACCTTTTTGCCATTGCCAGACTTGATTAATGCAAGTATTTCATCAATGACAATAAAGAGTGGCTCTTCATTTTTTTTGTTATTATAAACGGTTAATAGATACTCTTCCATTTCTTCTAATTCTCTGTATGTTGGCGCATTAATACTAGTAAAATCCTTTTTGAACGTGTTAAGCAAAACACAATTCTTCCCTCTCATTGCATATTCAACGGCTTTACTTTTCCCATTCTGAGACAGACCACACACTAGCATATGTGGTGTCATTCTCATATCTGCAATAATTGGCTTATGGTATCCTCCGAAATATTGCCATCCTAACTTTAGTTGATATTCGTCTGTTTCCACATCTTCAATTCTTTTTCGATACATCTCGGATAATGTAGACTTAATCCCGCATCCTGCGTAACCTACCATGCCTGCTCCAAGTAATACACCAAATACTTCTACCATGGCACCACTCTTTTTGAAGTTGTTAATATATGTTATTCAGTTTTACGTGATTTGATACTAATTACGTTAATCTTTTTTATTATTATCATTCTGCATTGATTTATACAGAATATCCTTGATTATGTCTTGGCTACGAAACACGGAGTTTTTAGCTTTATTCTCTACCCAATGGTACAATTCTCTCTCAACATCGTTATCTTTATAGTTTATCGTATGTTTTAACTGTTTTTTGCTTTCACGCATAATCTCACCACCTTATTAATATATATGTTATTTTATGCGTAAATATTATAAAAGTACGATAAAATGCACCACTTTCCAAATAAATAGCTTCTATCAAGTTAATGCCGTCTGCTCAATGTTCGCTACTCATTAGTGTAGGAGGAATTATGGCTAAAAGAAATGTACATCCACAATTAAAGAGGCAAATTAACGGAATGCCTAAGATTATCAATACAATATCCGTAATCGTGATTGCATTGGTATATTTATTGCTTAGATGCTTATAATACTACCAAGCGATTGGACTTGCTTTTCCAAATAAATAGCTATTATAGATTTCTTTATGCAATTTCATTTAAAATGTGATTGTGTATATCGTACATATTTTTGATAATTGTTTAGTTTATTATTCCCAATTTTGAGCAATAAAAAAGACCCAAGAGAACTTAATCCCTTGGGCTTTGCCTTATACTCTCTTGCAATATTTACTTGATATGTTTATATATCCAGCTCCACTCTTTAACTTGCCCCAATTACCTTTGACCTCGACAATGGTGTAGACTTCATCCTTCTTGACTACTCCTACTTTCTTATTGAGGATTCCAGTGCCTTTTCTGATGTTAAGGCTAGATACTATGACTTTAACCTTAAACTTGCTAGATTTGGTCTGTGGTGCTTTAGGTGATGGCTTTGGTGGATTAAGAATAGCATTAACCCTTGAAGCAATATCACCCATTCTGCTATATAAATACTCGCCGGGGCAAGCCTTATTTGCAAACCATCTATGTACTGTGATAATCATTTCATCGGATTTAGGAGTGT
Organism: Bacillota bacterium; assembly: GCA_023411225.1. Classification (GTDB taxonomy): domain Bacteria; phylum Bacillota; class Clostridia; order Lachnospirales; family Lachnospiraceae; genus KM106-2. The sequence goes on along the minus strand of JAEYPA010000091.1, from coordinate 629 downwards.
ACTTTAATGACTTATCTTTATCTGCAAACCAAAGAAGTTTTTTCTTTCCGTTTCTCTTACAAATATCAGCGCAAAGGTCTACTAATTTACTATAAACCTTACTGTTCACGGCATATGGATCCGCAGAATCACTAGCGCACTCAATAGTGACTGCTCTATCATCATTGCTTTGATTAGAGGAACACCAAGAACGGTCTTTTTCGTCTACGATTAAAGCAATTCTACCATCTGACCCAATAGCATAATTACAACTTGCTAGTCTTTCCGCTTTTGCAAAACCATCACCAGCTCTTTCTACGCTTACTTGCCCTACATAAACGTGTGGAGTAATTCTATCAATTGCGTGCTTTCTATTTTTTGTTTTGTTAGGACTTATCATTGTGTAATTTACCAATGGACTATTACTCATGTCTATTCCTCCTCTACTTCTGGCAATCCACCGATAGATGTCAGTACGGAGATAACTCCTGCTACGATAGATACCGATAAGCAACCTACCCAATCAACCTCGGATACTAACTGACCTACTGTTAACATAGACACCATTGTCTGCGCCATTGTCTTTAATGCCCTAGTCCCTGCAGCTTTTAACCATTTTTTACTCATTTTGATTCCTCCAATCACTTATT
>JAEYPA010000074.1 GCA_023411225.1 Bacillota bacterium | reverse complement strand
TGTGAATGCTAATATAAAAGTGAGCCATTTCACTACTTTGTGCTAGTCAAAAAATGAGCCACTTTCGACAAATACCCTGTATACTAATCTTAAGATTAGGACAGGAGGACGAAAGGGTGATTATTGACGTGGATATCTACCAACAAATCAGAGAAATGACCACAAAGCAGCATATGTCCCAGCGGGCTGTTGCAAAAGCTCTTGGCATATCCCGCAACACCGTCAAGAAATATTGTGACGGAAATAACGTTCCTTGGGAACGTAAAGAATACTCACGTGAAGCAAAGATTTTAACAGATGACGTACTTGATTTTATTCTTAAATGTCTAGATGAAGACAAAGAAGAAGGACTTGAAAAACAGTCTCATACTGCCAGACGCATCTATCACAGACTCGTTGATGAGAAAGGTTTTACTGGGGGAGAATCTACCATACGCCTTGCAGTAAAAGGGATCAAAGGAAGTATTCCTAAGTCTTTTGTTCCTCTTGAGTTTGATCCGGGTGAGGCAATGCAGATAGACTGGGGTGAGGCCACTATCTATCTGAAAGGTGTTAAAACAAAAGTCAACCTATTTTGTGCCAGGCTATGCTTTAGTTGCAGTATGTTCGTGATGGCGTTTATGCATCAGAATGAAGAATCCTTTCTGGAAGGTCAGAAAAAAGCCTTCGAATACTTTGGTGGAGTTCCTCATAAAGTAATTTTTGATAATGCCAAGGTTGCCGTCAAAGAAGGGTTTGGCAAGTATGCCGTTATGCAGAATAACTATAAAGCATTTAGCGCTCATTATAGCTTTGATGCACTGTTCTGTAACGTTGCCAGTGGCAACGAAAAAGGATTGGTTGAAAACCTTGTAGGCTTTTCAAGAAGAAACCTTCTTGTCCCAGTTCCTCATATAGCTAATCTAGCTGAATTAAACGCATACCTACTAAGTGGTTGTAATAACTATAAAGATCATACCATCCCTGGAAGAGAGGGAACGGTTGGTATTCGCCTTCGTCAGGAAAAGAGTTATTTCTATGCACTTCCTAAATATTGCTTTGATACAAGTAAAACAATGATTGCTAAAGTAAATGAGTATTCAACAGTTCGCTTTGAAAAGAACAATTATTCTGTGCCAGCTGATATCATTGGTAAAGAGGCAACCATTAAAGCTTATGGTAATCACATGGACATTCTATTCCGTAATAAGATAGTTGCAACTTATATTCGGCTTTATGGACGTGGTAATGCGACAAGCTATACACTCGAGCATTACATGCCATTACTTGAGAGAAAGCCAAGGTCTGTATTTAATGCTAAGCCAGTAAGACAGGTTATTCAAAAAGAGCTTCTGGAATGGGGAATGAAATTTCCTGACTCTAACAGAGATACCGTAAAACTTCTAAGGCTCTGCTTGGATTATAGTGTAGATAGAATCGTAAATATCAAGAACCAGATACCTAATACGGTACAGCCTACAATAGACCTTGTTCGAAGTTATCTAGATCGGCCAGTTCGCACTAATATCATATCCATATCAAACGAGGTAACCGTTGATACGGTGGATTTATCATCCTACGATGAAAAGTTTGGAATGGCGGTGAATCAATAATGGGCGAAATTAATGTAATAAGCGAATCGATTGCACTTTACTGTAAACAGTTAAAACTGCCAACATTCAATAACTATGAAGATATCATACGGCAGTTGGACAAAGAGAAAAGCTACTCTGATTTTCTCTTGGAATTATTAAAAGCAGAATCACTGCAACGTCAAGAAAACAATCAAAAACGTCGCGTCAAAGTAGCCAAATATCCATATATAAAAACAATAGATGAGTATGATTTATCACGTCTAAAGCATGTGAAAGAACCCTTCATATGGGAATTGGCAGGTTGTGATTACATAGATAGAAATCAAAACATTGTTATGATTGGGAATCCAGGAACAGGCAAAACACATCTGGCCATTGGATTAGGCATGAAAGCATGTATGAATGGTTACTCTGTGAGATTTTATACAGCAGCTACTCTTGCAACAGAGTTGGTTGAGGCAAGCGACTATAAACGGCTCACCAAACTAGAGCGACAGCTTTCAAGTATAGATCTTCTCATCATCGATGAATTGTCCTACCTCAGTTTCAATCGACATCAATCAGATCTATTGTTCAAAGTAATATCGGATCGTTCAGAAAAAGGTAGCATCATCATAACAACGAATCTTGAGTTTTCTAAATGGACCGAGTTATTTGATAATCCTACCATGGTTTCAGCACTGGTTGACCGAATTACTTTTCGGTCTCATGTATTAAACATGAATGGTGATTCTTACCGTAAAGACAACATAAGGAAACAATGATAAATCAAGGGAAATGAAGGAGTTCTCCCAAGTTTCCCTTCTTTTATATATGGAGTGGCTCAAAGATTCAATAGCACAAGAGCCAAAGTGGTATACTTTTTGATTAGCACAGGTGGCTCAAAAATTCAGTAGCACCTGGCTCAAAAATTCATTGACATTCACACGCTAACCCAGTTAAAGCAAATTCTTCGAGTGATAAAAAAATATAATTCTAAGCAACAATTGTTTTATTTATACAATGGAGAAGATGAGGATAAAATCTTTAATCGGTTGGCGGTATCTTTATATCTTCTAGATGAGTATTTTAAGTATGGATTATATACTAACCAGCATGAAGTTATTGAAACAAACGGGGAAGGAGAAATACTCTGGGATAAGACAATAGATGAGACTTTTGCATTAATACAGAATAATAAGCCGTATTATATTGAATTGCAGACTAAGACTGTTGTAGAGAATGAAATGGACTATTTTAGAAGACTGCATGAGTATATACTATCTATCTGTTCAAAGGAATTAAGTGAATCGGGCATATTGGAGTTGTTTGACATTACGGAAGTTAATTTATGTAATACATCCATGGAGGAGTTTGGGGACATAGATTACATTTTATATAGATTACAAAAAGAAATACAAATACAATATGTTTCCAGGAAGCAACGTTTACTAAAAACAATTTATACATATTTAGTAAATAGTAAAATGCATACCGATGATGTTAGCTTTAGCTTATATGGAACCAATAGTTTTAATCTGGTTTGGGAAAAGGTATGCTCAGAGAATTTTGGAAGTATGTTAGATTATCCCATTTCAAAATTGCCATTGGGAGTGTCTCCAGAGTATGAAGAAAAACGTAATAACACTTTAAGGAGTATTATTGATAGGCCTGTATGGCATAGAAATCATCCTGTGGCATGCGATGGAAATGTTGAAACATTACGACCAGACATGATATGTATATACCCATGTAACAATAACAAAGACTATTGCTTTGGTATCTACGATGCAAAATATTATGTGATAGATTTTATATATCAAACAGATATAGAAAAATGGAAGGTGATAGGGCAACCAGGGGTTAGTGATGTTACAAAACAGTATTTATACCAATTGGCATATAATGACTTTATTGTAAAGCAAGGTTATAAATATGTGCAGAATATGTTCTTTTGTCCACAAGAGGAGGCTGAGCCTCATTACGGTTATGTAGACATGAAGATGTTTAATAGTATGAGTAATGAGGATCTGGAAAAGATATTAATTGTAAAATTATGTGCACAAGAGATGTTTCTTAGATATCTAGATAATAATAAAATTGATCCGAAGGAAATAACAAACTATATTCCACAGATAGGATATAAAAGAGCTGTAGGTGAGAATTTTACATATAAAATGCTTACCTACTTAAAACGTATGAAAGCAGTAAGCGGTATAACTGAGCATAGACTTGATATGGAAGAGAACAAAGGAAAACTTATTTATCCGTCACAGATAACAAGAGAACTTGGTGCTAAGATTATTTACGATACAATCTATCCTGTAGCTACGATGGCAATTTGTACATTTAATCCATATGAAATAGTAAAGGGATCAATGGCAACAGAGGATGAGAATTCCTATAGAATATGTAGCAAACTTGCAGATGTTGCATTAAAAATAGAACACATATTGAAAGAATTAACAGAGCAAGAACTTAAAGATTGGAATGTGATGAAAGAAGCTTTAAAAAAATGCTTTGAAAGTATGGAAGATATTAATGTAATGGCAGAAGGTAAAAGTCTAGATCAATTAACAGAGATTATGATGGAATTAGTTAAGGAGTTGTATTTGTAAGAAAGGCAACATAGAAAATCTGTAGACTTTTGTGCTAAGAATATAAAATTAAGTCGAAATTACTTGTAATATAGCGCAAGTATGATACAATTGCTTACAAAACATATAATAATATGTCTTAGTATTGCTCATGACATAACATTATAAACACTTATTTACATAAAAATCTCATCTAAACTATGTTGATGTGAAAAGAAGAATTTATTCGTAGTTACCATTACTGGTTCAAAGTAGAGATAATCAATTACTAAGACATAAATATTTGTCTATGGAGGAAATTGCATGAAGCAAGAAAGTATGAAGCATGGTAGCATGAAAGTTAAGATTTGCCTAATTGTAGTAGTAGTATTAGCAGTAGTATTTACTATTCTGAATCTGGTATCTAATAGTATCTTAAAAAATGAGGTACTAAATCAGTGGAGAAATAAGGATAAAGAGTTGGTACATGCCTATTCGGATTGGTTGACAGAGAAATTATCAGATAATGCAGATGTTAATGAAATCCAAGAACTGATGGATTCTATTAATCATGACAATAAATATAATTACGTACTGTATATGGAAGAAGTGGATGGTAAGATAACGGCCATTGCCCATAGTAATCATGATAGAATTGGCATTACTTTGGATGATGATGGAAGCATGGCAGCTATTAAGGATGGTAAAGAGTATGTAGGTAATTTTATAGATGAGGTAAGTGGTAAGGAGACACTAGATATATTAAGTCCTGTCTTTGATACGGAAGGGAAAATTAGAGGTGCTTTTAATATTGGTGTTCCTATAGATAATTCATCTCTTCGAAGCATTATTGCAAATTCTAGTTTAAAGCAGGCGATATTATCTATTCTTGCAGCCATAGTCATAATTATATTACAGATTCTTATGGTGAACAATATAGCGATCAATCCTCTAAAATACTTAGGACAGGAAATCGAAAAGATGGCTCATTTTGATCTGACTTCTTCGAAGACAGGAAGGATTTTGAAATATGTAAAGAAGAAAGATGAGATTGGAAGTATCAGTCGAAGTTTCTGTGAAATGCGGGAAAAACTAGACAGCATGATTTGTAATATAGAAGAGGTATCCAAACAATTAGCAGATAATTCTAATAATCTGGTAGAGACTAGTAAGCAGGTAACTGAGAATAGTGTTCTATTAGCGCAAAATGTAGATGAGGTGGCTAATGGAGCCATGTCTCAAGCACAACAGACCGCAGAAGGTAATGCCAAGATGATAGAGTTAAGTCGGTTGGTAGAGAATGTGGCAAGAAATATGGATAGCCTAATAGAAACAACTAAAGTAGTAGAGAGTATAAAGCAACAAGGTATCGACACTTTAGATGAGCTAGTGAAAAAGACAGAACAGAATAATGCGAATTCTATTCAAGTGTCTAGAGTAATGAATGAAACTTCACAAGAGGCAGAAAAGATTAAAGAAGCTAGTGTAGGAATTCAGAATATTGCCAGTCAGACCAGTCTATTGGCATTGAACGCATCTATTGAGGCTGCTAGAGCTGGAGAAGCAGGACGAGGCTTTGCCATTGTAGCTACAGAGATTAGTAATCTATCAGAGCAGACAAATGAATTAACCAAGCAGATAGAGACGATTATTTATGATCTGATTATGAAGATAGATGAGGCAGTATCCACAATTCAGCATATGGACGTAGCGAGCAAGAAACAGAAAATCAGTGTAGAGGATACCAAGCAGAAATTTGAAGATATTATGTATAATATACAGATTGTGAAAGAAAAATGTGATAAGCTTAATGATTCCACCAGTGAGATGGAGAATAACGAGCAAGTTATCAGTGATGTGATTCAAGAACTCTCTTCTTTGTCTGAGGAAAATGCAGCCTGTATGGAAGAGGCAGCTGCCTCTGTGGCCACTCAGCAATTGTCTATTGAGAAAATCAATAGCACCAGCGCTGATGTAGCCTCATTATCAAATAAGCTTCAAGATGAAATTAAAATGTTTATTATAGAATAGAGAATAAAAAAGGAAAAGACACAGTTTTAAACTGTGCCTTTTTCTTTTTTATTCAGTTATTGAAAACCAAGTAAGTCAAGCACTTTTTTCTCTGTATTTCGGTTCTTACCTCTATATGGATAATTGTGAATATGAAGAGCAGGATTAAAATTAATTTCTATAATCCCATAGGAATTATTGTCTGGGAACTTATGAATATCCTGGATCATCATATCCACCCCACAGATTTTGGCTCCTGCAGCCTTTGCAGCACGTATTGCCAGTTCTTTATATCCCTCATGCAATTCATCCGTATAATCTATACTATCTCCTCCTGTACTAATATTGGAATTTTCACGAAGATAGATTATCTCATTGAGAACCGGAATATCATAGATATCTAGGCCCTGCATTTTTAAATATTCTTTCTCCGTTTCCCCAAGAGATAGCTTTTCAAGAGGGGTTACATACCCCTTACCTCTAAGAGGATCTTTATTCTTTTCCTCTACAAGTTCCAGAATAGTGTGTAAACCATCTCCCTGTACATTTGCAGGAACTCGGTGTAAGACAGCAACTGCCTCATCTCCAATAACTAATATGCGATATTCCTTACCAGCAATGTACTCCTCTAGCAATACACTATTTTCATATTGAAAAGCAAGCTCCAATGCCTTTCTAACTTCTTTCTCAGTATAACTATTCTGTAATATACCAACACCAAGACCAAAATTTGTGGACTTTGGCTTAATTACCAATGGTTGATTGAGGTAACGAGTAATTAATTGTATTCCTTCTTCTACGGAATGAACCACAGTACTATCCGGAACACGAATCCCCTGTTCCTTCAGAACAAGTTTAGTCACTATCTTATTTTCCATAATTAATGGTGCTATATAATTATCCAATGAAGTTTTTGTGGCCTGCTTGATATATTCTACCTTGCTTCCTCTTTTTAAACGAATAAAATTATCTTCCCAGTCAAGTACTTCAACCTGTATATTCCTAGACAATGCCTCTTGGATTACAAGCTGTGTGGACAATTCAAGCTGTTCATATCCTTCTAGCATACCTTACGCTCCTTCCGATTCATGTATTTATAATCTTCTGCTTTACGCATACCAAATTCCAGAAAACTCTCGTGATTTGTAGCCATGTCATTAACAATTCTCGCCGATGGGAGTCTGGAAGGCTCCATGAGTTTTAGTAGCTCAGTATGAATACAATCTGAATAATCGGATGTACCATATTCTTTATCTAACAATGTAGCAATTTTATTTAGCTTTACAAAGATTTCACTACTCCATTGTTTCAGATTTACTTTTCCATACTGAGGGTGATGAAGCTGTAACGCCATGTCTCTTCCTCTTAATGCTACTAAGTGATGATTATTTGTAATATGTCTCATCTCTAGTCTTCCAATAGATGTATTTTGTTCCATCAAACAGAATAGCATAAACACTTGTAGAAATCTCAGCTGTGACAAACCAATGCCAGCTTTTTCATAAGGATCTATATCTAGAATTCGAACTTCTGCATATTTAACACCTCTTTGATCAATGGCATCTGTTTGGGATTCTCCATGTTCTGTAACTTGTTTTAGTCGGATAGCAGAATAGAATTCACTGTCTTTTTGTAATATTCTGTCATTTAATTGGCTTTCCAGTTTTGCAAATTTATGACTTTTTTTCTTCAGAAGTTTTTTGATTCCTCTAACATATTCTTTCTTCGAGTTATACCGGATTGTCATTTGTCCTATCCCAGTATTGAAATACCCATATCGGCTTACTCGATAGGAGGTTGCATAGTTCTCTTCCTCTACTCTACCACAACTAGGACAACATTGTTTCACCTTCTTTAGTTCGCATTTTATGACTGAAGTATAGGTTTCATCATAGACTGGAGAAGCTCCCAAGAGATAGATTAATAACCATCGATATCGTAGAAAATTACGGGCAACTGAAAAGTAGATGTAATCTTGAAATTCATTGAAAGCAATACCTTTCCCCCATCTATTATGAAGTAATCCTAAAAGCTGTTCTCCAAAGGAAAAGTTATAATGTATCCCTGATATCATTTGCATCTTTTTACCATATCGGCTAGCCAGCCCCTGACGATACTGATTCAGAAGTTTTCCCTCTTCGTTATCACCAAATTCTGCAATTGGTATTTTGTCTTCCTGGGGAAGACAAGGTGGCATACTTAGTGGCCAAAGGTACTCCTCGCCAATATGATTTGTTGCTTTCTCATAGAGTGCTTCCATGAATTTATGTACCTCTTCAATCTTTGAAAAGGCAGGTGTAATAAGTTCTATTTGGCTTTCAGAAAAATCTGTTGTGATCTCGGGATTGGTCAACTTGTCACCCAAACTCTTTGGGTGAGGAGATAATGCCAATTCCCCCGTTTTGATTACTCTCTGTGCCTCTCGTTCCATTCCCCACATACCATCAAGAAGCATATGTTTGTTATCTGCTGTAAATACAGAATACATCTGTTCAAAATTCCATTTCATTTTCCATCTCTCCATTCCCAATGCATCTAATATCTATAATCTTATAACTATCGAACAATCAGTGAAATAATAGGTTCTGCATCCATATTGGAATGCAGAACCTACTATTTCATGAAGTTCTGAATTGCCTCAACCGCATCCTTATTAATTTTACATAGGAAGGATTGCCCTTTTCTTGTATAAGAGATTAGGCCAGCATTTTGTAATTCCTTGAAGTGGTGAGAAATGGTTGATTTGGACAAATCCATACAGCAACATGCCTTTGTAAAACATTTGTCCATTCCTTCCGTACACGAATAATCACCATCCTTACATTCTTCCGTTTCACACCAATCATATAACGCTTTAAATAAATATAACCTCTGTTCACAAGATAATGCTTTAAATATTTTTGCCATATTAATCTCTTTCATAGTTTCATGATAATCGAACTATTATTATTTGTCAATTATTTTTTGAATTTTATATTATTTGTAAATGCATTGCTTGTAAATACATTGCTTGATCTTAAAAACTTTTTTTGACATAGATAAATTTGATGGAAACTTCCAATACTAATTTTTATATAATAAATACTTTCCAATAGATAGATAAAACATAATCAATAGAATTATTTTTTGTTATAATTATACTAGAATGGAGAAGGAATATAAGCAGTAAGGAGGAAACAATAAGATGAAAGTTGTAGTAGCGATTGATTCTTTAAAAGGTAGTTTAAGCTCATTGGAAGCTGGAAATACAATTAAACAGGGAATACTAAAAGCCATCAAAGATGCAGAGGTAATTGTAAGGCCTCTTGCAGATGGAGGAGAAGGAACGGTGGAAGCATTAACACTTGGTATGAATGGTCATTTTGAGCAAGTGGAGGTTACCGGGCCTCTTGGAAGGAAAGTAACTTGTATGTATGGAATTCTTGGTGATCAAGTGACAGCAATTGTTGAGATGTCCGGTGCAGCAGGAATTACATTAATTGAAGAGACAGAGCGTAATCCTTTAATAACTACAACTTATGGAGTTGGCGAGGTTATTGTGGATGCAATCCGAAAAGGCTGTCGACATTTCATTGTTGGAATTGGTGGTAGTGCAACCAATGATGGTGGAATAGGAATGCTCCAGGCTTTAGGATATGGAATACTTAATAAAGAAGGAAAACAGGTTTCTTTTGGTGCAAATGGATTGAAAGAAATCGAGTACATCAGTGATGAGAAAGTCATTCCTGAATTGAAAGAATGTGATTTTCGAATCGCCTGTGATGTGACTAATAAATTATGTGGAGATCAGGGATGTAGTGCAATTTATGGACCTCAAAAGGGCGCCACACCATCGATGATTATTCAGATGGATAAATGGCTTGCTTACTATGCAGCAATTTCAAAAGAAAAATATCCAAAGGCTAATCCAAATAAGGAAGGAACAGGTGCAGCAGGTGGACTTGGATTTGCATTTCTGACCTATACCAATGCAATCCTAGAATCGGGAATCAAGATTGTATTAGATGAGACCAAGCTAGAAGATTATATCAAGGATGCAGATATTGTTGTAACTGGAGAAGGCCGTTTGGATGGACAGACAGTCATGGGAAAAGCTCCAATTGGAGTGGCATCTATTGCAAAACAGTTTAACAAGTTAGTGATAGCCTTTTCCGGATGTGTAACAGAAGACGCAGTAGCATGCAACGAGCATGGAATTGATGCATTTTTCCCAATCCTTCGTAGAGTGGTAACTTATCAAGAGGCTATGGATCCAGAAAATGCTAAAGAGAATATGATAGCAACTGTAGAGCAGGTGTTTCGCCTGATTCAATGTCGTAAATAATGGAGAGAAGATACAATGACCTATGAATTTAGTACAATTGGTGCTTTGATTGGTTTAGCAATAGCTATTATTCTTATTATTAAAAAGGTGCAGCCATCGTATAGTTTGATTCTTGGAGCCTTACTTGGAGGACTAGTTGGTGGAGGAGGACTTACCACAACAGTAAACACCATGGTCACAGGAGCACAGAGCATGATGCCATCGGTACTTAGAATTATGACCTCAGGTATCCTTGCAGGAGCATTGATTAAAACCGGCTCCGCAGAAAAGATTGCAGAGACAATTGTGGAGAAGCTCGGACAAAAGAAAGCAATTGCGGCTATCTCCATAGCAACGATGATTATCTGTGCCGTTGGTGTATTCGTAGACATTTCCGTAATTACCGTGGCGCCTATAGCGCTTGCCATTGGAAAAAAGGCAGGATTGTCAAAGAGTGGCGTTCTTTTGGCAATGATCGGAGGCGGAAAAGCTGGTAATATCATTTCTCCAAATCCCAACACCATTGCTGCCTCAGAAGCCTTTCAGGTGGATTTAACTACACTGATGTATCGAAATATTATTCCGGCTTTGTTTGCACTAGTGGTTACCATCCTATTATCCTCCCTCCTTGCAAAGAAAAAGGCGGGAGATATCAGTGAAAGTGATTTGGAAGCTTCCGAGAATAAACAACTTCCTTCTTTTCTTCAGGCCATCTGCGGTCCCATTGTAGTAATCGTTCTATTAGCTCTTCGGCCATTGGCTCAGATCAATATAGATCCTCTGATTGCTCTTCCAGTTGGTGGATTAGTTAGTATTCTTATATCAGGTAATGCAAGAAGAATTGTTGGATACACGGAATTTGGCCTAAGCAAGGTCATCGGAGTTTCTATTCTTCTAATTGGTACTGGTACTATTGCCGGAATCATCAAGGCATCCGCTTTACAATACGATGTGATTAATCTATTGGAGTTTTTGAATATGCCTGCATTTTTACTAGCGCCTTTATCTGGTATCCTTATGGCGGGGGCAACGGCATCAACAACAGCAGGAACTACCATCGCATCTCAGACCTTTGTTTCCACACTTGTCTCCGCAGGTGTTCCGGGAATTTCAGCGGCAGCGATGATTCATGCAGGTAGTACGGTTATCGATTCCTTACCACATGGTTCCTTCTTCCATGCAACAGGCGGTTCGGTAAATATGAGTATCAAGGAACGAATGAAATTAATCCCTTACGAAGCATGTGTTGGCCTCACCAGTACAATTGTAGCAGTGCTGGTATACTTTATTTAATATAACAAGAAAGCCAGGGAAGAAAATAGGTTTTGAAACCTGTTTTCTTCCCTGGCTTTTATCAATAATATCTGCTAGTAGCACATAACTCACAATCTCGTTCCACATTCACCACAGAACTTAATACCCTGAGCAACCTGAGCGCCACATTTTGGACAGCGATTGTTACCGAGGGGGGCACCGCAGTTGTTACAGAACTTACCAGTTCCAGAAGGCTTGCCACAAGTTGGACAGATTGTAGTGCGATTTTCAAGCTTACCCTTCCACACAGTAGCAGTTTCAGCGACTTCATCTATATTCCGCTGCATTGCCTGGCTCCGAGCCTTAGCAACATAGCTGGCCTCACGAGGTGCGCATTCTGTACAAAGTCCATCATCCTCATTCCAGCAGTCTGGACATACCCATTTGTTGCAGGATGGGCATTTGCAGAAGTGAGGGCGAACCTCTTCTTGTGCAGCATCAAAAGCGATCTGCTGTTCTTTTCTCCATTCGGGAGATTGATTACTATATTTATCGCTGACGATATCACTGCCACGATCAATTACCCAACCTAACTCACTTGCTTTTCCACCAATTAATCCCCCGAAAGACGAAGCCAAACGTCCGAAACGTTCACTTTTCTTGCGTGTACCGTATGTAGATGACTTTACAAAGGTGCTTTTGTAACCATTACTGCAACAATCACAGTAAAATTCAAACTGGAACCCAGCATCGCTGGAGAGATCATTATAATTATTGGTAAATGAATGTAACATTGGCATTTCCCCTTCCTTAAATAATAAAATCCGAACACATTCATCCGTATATAAAGAATTTATAAATGAAAAAAATTATATTTTAAGTATAGCACGTTATTTTAGTTTGTAAAGGTGAGGGTTATGCCCCATCAGGATAGCATCTTCCCTTTAAGAGCAAGAAATTTACTTTCTAATTCCCTCCAAAAGATAAAGGTGTTAAAGGTAAACTCGGCATATGTTGTGATAAGCAAAAATAGTTGATAAATAAGAAGATTTTTCTCCCATGTGGAAAGCTCCGAACGAAGAGCTTTTAATATTTTATCTACGTCATAGTATTTAATTTTGAAGATCAGCTTTAAATCATTGAGCCCTAAAGCCTGTAGGAGAGGGGGAATCTCAATGCTCTTAAGTTGATAAGTCTCAATGTATTTTAGTATAGATGCAAATAAAGTAGCGGCTTCTTTTGGGTTATGTAACAATCTCCGGAGAAGATCTTTTTGCCGTTGGTCGTCGCTTAATGACGAATTAAACTGAATGTATAACAGATCACCTACAAAATCACCCAGTAGTTTTTTATCTGTTTTATTTGATGAATCCTGTATAAAGTTTGAGAAGTTATGTATGATTTTTACGTTAACATCCTCGTTTGTCATAGGTAAATAAGCGATGCCCTCCTTGGTACAGACAATCTGTGTAAGGCCATCAGAATCTACATAGTAGACATAGAAGGCATTGGGACTGTGATGTTCCACCATACTTTTAACATCAGTGCCACCATCCACATACAATTGTATTGCACCTGGTATTGGAAAAAGTAGAGGATGGACAAAATCAGTAGATAGACTATAATTCTTTATTTTATTAGCATTTTGAGCAATGGCTAAAGCGTATTTATCAACAAACTCATGAGAGAAGCCCTGGCTGTCAAAGGATACTCCTCGAATGACCTTATCAGATAGAATAGTAACATACTGGGCTTTGTTGCCCCCTTTGGAATGTCCTACCACAGTAAGGCTATAATAGGCTAAGCTTTCAATATAACGAAGGGCTTCACGTTGAGAGATAGTATCGGCTTGGTAGAATCCTTGAGCATTATCTTTCCACTCATCTGGATCCAAGGTGCTATAAAAAGTTATGATAGCATTTTTAGGCTGATTAAGTACTTCAAAGCATAGTGCCATGGTGTGGTTATTCTTATTGACAGGGGCACCAGTTATCATAAGTTTTTGAAATGCCTCATTTCCTTTCATGTAGCGTATCATAGCTGCCAGTTCAGAGCCGCTACATTCTCCACCAGTTACTATGGTATCCCCTTTTTCCTCTAGTACCATTAAAGCATTTTCATCAAAGGAAGTAAGATAATCACTTACTGAGCGGTAGCTGCTAATTGGGTTTAAACCTTTAACTAGAGCGAATGTATCTTTGTTCAGATAGGTTAGATTTACTAACATGAGTAAATCACTATCAGCAAGATCCATGAAATCTCCTTTCTTCTTTAAATGATAAAGCGGCCTAATCTTATAGTTATATCTTATAATCAATTATGCTAATACATTCAGAAAATTATCATTTTCATGAGTAGTTTATAAGCTATTATTTGACATATTACATATGTGGATTTACAATATAAGAAAAAATGAGGGGGATTATGGATGCCTCGCTTTATAAGCCGAAGAAAAAGACTAAAAAAGATATATGATACATATATAACAAAATAGATGGAGGAATACTATGAAAATATTATTATTTTGCGCAAAAGGTTTTGAGACTATGGAATTTAGTGTGTTCATAGATGTTTTTGGATGGGCCAGAAATGACTTTGGATGCGATATTAAGGTTGAGACTTGTGGCTTTAATAAGCAGGTTGTAAGCACCTTTGGCGTGCCAATTCTTGTAGATAAGCCGATTTCAGAGGTTAATGTGGAAGAATATGATGCATTAGCAATTCCGGGAGGCTTTGAAGAATTCGGATTTTATGAGGAAGCCTATGATTCCCATTTTTTACAGCTTATAAGAGAGTTTGATCAGCAAGGGAAATTCATTGCATCAATATGCGTTGGTGCCTTGCCTGTTGGAAAAAGTGGTGTACTAACCGGTAGAAAGGCAACTACGTATCATCTAAGAGATGGATATCGACAAAAACAGTTAGCGGAATATGGGGTAGAGGTAGTAAATCAACCAATCGTGATAGACAATAATATTATCACATCCTATTGCCCACAAACTGCACCTCATGTGGCATTTAAGCTTCTTGAGTTATTGGCAGGAGAGACGAGGATGTTGGAAGTGAAAAGAGCCATGGGCTTTTAAAGATACCGCTCGGTTATTATTTTAACCACTGGGATGCTGTTAATTGACTACCAAAAGAGGGAATGGTATTATAACTAATAATAGAAAAGTAAAGGAGAATTTGTATGAAAAAAGCAAAAATTGGTATTATTACGTTTGTCTGTATGTTGACAATGATATTGGTATTCGTTGGATGTGGGGGTGGCGCATCTGATGAAAAGGTTAAAACTGTAAAGGATAAATTATCAAAACTAGAAAATATGCAAAATGAGCTTGCTGCAAAGTGTAAGGAAATGGGTTTTGATGAAAAATCTGAAATGGGACTAGCTATTAGCAATATTGCTGATGTTGTTAAGCAAGCCTCTGAGATGGATCTTAAAGATATGTCAGAGGAAGAAATTGATGCGTTTGAGAAAGAACTTGATTCAGCAATGACATCTTTAGAAAGCACAAAAGATACGCTTGATTCCTTGGGTGGTGCACTACCAACTGAAGATGCAAATGCTAAAGGGTAACTGTATAATTTGAGGCTGTAACGAGAAAAAATAATGTATTAATAAAATAATTATTATCAGCTGGGAAGAAGATTAGATTTTCTTACCCAGCTTTGTTTTATTGGGAAGAAGTATTCCTATTGCCATAGATACTGATTATTTGAAGATGAATACTACTCGCCTATAAAATAAACACTGCTTTGCACCATTAGTAATTCATTCATCAAAGAGGCACCCATCTTTAGAAAGTACATACTTCATATAGGTGTCCAGTACCTGCTTTTTCTTTCGTCTACTAATGGGGATTGTCTCATTAGTATGTAGTAATATGTCATTTTCTATGAAAGCAGCTATGTAATCCATATTAAGGATAATATTACGGTAGCATTCAATAAACCTAGAATCCGTAAGTAGTAATGTTTGTATCTCTTTGTATTTGTTTTCAATTGGCAGATTGATTTTTTTAAAATGAATAATTGCTGTTCTTTTCAGGCAATCAATATAGCAGATTTCCTTTAATCTGATACTTTGATTGCCGATTTTTGATTTTACTTCAAGTTTTGCTGCATCCAGATTAAGGCATGAAATAATGTACTCAATTGCATTATATAAGGATACATAATTTTCTGAGATGGGTTTTATTAGATAACCGACAGCATGGATTTGATATCCGTCCAGTATATAATCTTTACTTGTTGTACAAATTATTATCTTACAATCTTTATCGATGTCGTATATTTTTTCAGCAATATTCATACCATTCATATAAATATCCAATATGACAAAATGAAATCGGTGCTCTGAAAAATCTGCCAGAAATTCCTCTCCATTTTGATAGGAAACGATGGAGTGTGATAATGTAGCTGCCTTAGGATTACAGGCATAGAATTTATTTATATATTCAATAATAAGTCTGCGATCGAACTCAATCTCATCTACTACTGCAATGTTCATTATAGTATTCTCTCCTTAAGAATGTTTGCTTTGAGTGGGTATAATGAAAGAATAATCGGCTGTTCTTGGTATGTGATAGCAAATTATAAGTCCTTATATGAAATAATAGCATTATTATAACATATAATGGAAAGATTATCACGTTTTTATTACACATACTTACATTTACTGTTCTTTTATTCTATTTATATGCTTACGTGACAAGAATAATTTGTTGATATGCAGCAGGGTTTATGTTGTGGCACAATTTAGTCTGAACAGTGTGGGAAAAGCCATTAAACTATGATGAAAAGGTTCGTATAAAAAGAGTTCATCAGTTAATGGCACCACCCACTTTATTCTATTATTGCCTGTAGTAGCTTAAGAAATCTCCAAGCTTTCCAACTGCATCTTGAAGTACCTCTATACGAGGCAGATAGACAACACGAAAATGATCTGGTTTTTTCCAGTTAAACCCTCCACCATGTATAATAAGTATTTTCTTATCTCTCAGTAAATCAAGAGCAAATTTTTCGTCATTCAGAATATTGAACTTTTTAGTATCTATTTTAGGGAAAATATAAAAAGCAGCTTTAGGCTTTACAGCGGAGATTCCCGGTATATCATTGAGAGCCTTATAGATGTAATCCCGTTGTTCATATACTCTTCCACCCGGAACAATGTAATTGGTTACACTTTGATAACCTCCCAGAGCCGTTTGTACAATTGACTGAGCAGGCACATTGGAACATAGTCTCATGTTGGATAACATATTGATTCCTTCCATATAGTCTTTGGCCAGATTTTTATTTCCACTAAGGACCATCCAACCAATTCTAAAGCCTGCTATCATATGTGACTTGGATAGTCCACTAAACGTAACGCAGAATAAGTCTGGTGCTAAGGAGGCAATGGAAATATGCTCTTCTCCATCCATTACCAAGCGGTCATAGATCTCATCTGAGAAAATAATTAGCTGATGCTCTCGTGCAATATTTACGATTTCCTGTAGAAGCTCCTTTGGATACAGAGCACCTGTAGGATTATTAGGATTGATTACAACAATAGCCTTTGTATTGGTAGTTACCTTCTTTTTAATATCCTCTATATCTGGATACCATTCTGCTTCTTCATCGCAAATATAATGCACTGCTTTTCCACCAGCCAGTGTTACACAGGCAGTCCACAAAGGATAATCTGGAGCAGGAACTAACACTTCATCACCATTATCAAGTAGGGCAGACAAACTCAGATTAATCAGCTCACTAACACCATTTCCAGTATAAATGTCTTCAATAGAGACATTAGGAAGCTTCTTAATCTGTGAATACTGCATAATAGCTTTTCTTGCTGAAAAAAGTCCTTTTGCTACAGAGTATCCTTCACACTCCGTTAACTGACGTTGCATATCATATACAACCTCATCTGGTGTACGAAAGCCAAATGGTGCAGGATTACCAATGTTCAGCTTCAATACATGGGTGCCACTTTCCTCCATTCTCGCTGCTTCGTCTACAACAGGTCCTCTTACATCGTATAAAACATTATCTAATTTTGTTGATTTTTTAAACTCTCGCATAGTTATCGTCCCTTCTACCTCAGTGCCAACTCTAGAGAACTCTCCTTGATTGGCATTGCCGGATATATTAAATTTTGAATCTCTTCCATATAACCAGTCAATCTCAACACTCAGCACTTCCGCAAAAAATCGTCCTATATTTTCTCGCGGAACAGCTTTACCACTTACATATTGGCTAATTTGGCTCTTACCAAGTTTAACACCTTGGTCAGATGCCGCTCGAAGTAGATCAACCTGTTTCAGCCCATGTTTATCCATCGCCTCTTTAAAGCGTTCTGAAAATAATGTATCAGCCATCTTTCATTCTCCTTTTTCATTCACTAATCCGATTAGTTCATCCAAAGTTTAACAAGTTCAATTTCACTAAATTAACTCTAGCACAACAACAGTAAAAGTTCAAGTGTTTTCCAACTGAAGTTAAACTTTTTTAATGAGGTATAGAAAAAAAGTTCATTTTTGAATGAGATAAATAGAAAAAGTTCATTTTTGCAGTCATTTTATTATGAAGTAATTACAAGAAGTGTTGTTTTCTAGAGCATACATTTATG
The DNA here is from genome assembly GCA_023411225.1 of Bacillota bacterium. GTDB lineage: Bacteria > Bacillota > Clostridia > Lachnospirales > Lachnospiraceae > KM106-2. The sequence goes on along the minus strand of JAEYPA010000074.1, from coordinate 4,252 downwards.
TAAAAACTTGAATATAATGGAAAAGTGTGGTATTCTGCATGGATAAGATTATTATCAATAAGAAGTGATATCGCTATAATACGCAATTAAAATGTCGTTGGAGGTCAGTTATGAGAAGATATAAGTATAAGAAAGTAAATGCTTTTACGTCAGAGAATTCCAAAGGTAATCCAGCAGCATATTTACTGCTGGGGGAAGAGGAACTAACAGAAGAAGAAATGCTTAGTATTGGGAAAGAACATTCTGGATTTGTGTCAGAGGTTGTATTTTGTTCTAAATCTAATGAGGCTGATTGTAAGCTTACTTACTATTCGTCTGAATGTGAAGTAGAATTTTGTGGACATGGCACCATAGCAACAATGTACGATATTATTGCCAATGATGAACTATTGAGATATAAAGATGAAATAAAGATTGAAACCAATAAAAAAGGTATTTTAACAGTGTATAATTCAATTGAACAGGATGGTGTAATATACATAACTGCACCCAAAGCACAATATTTTAGCATAAGTATACCTCAAGAGGAGATTGCAAGTGCTTTGAATATTACAATGCAAAATATTGACCCAAAGTATCCAATCGATTTAATTGATGCAGGATTGAGGACATTAATTGTGCCGATTAGCACACTTGAAAGGGAAATAACAGTTTATCCAATAGAAAGTAAGCTAAAAGAATTCTGTATAAACAATCATATTGATATTATACTTATGTTTAGTAAAGAGACTAAACATAACAAATGTATTGCCCATACCCGTGTTTTTGCACCAAAGTTTGGTTATTTGGAAGATCCGGCTACCGGTTCAGGAAATAGTGCATTTGCAAACTATCTGTTGAAGCACCAACTTTGGAACGGTGAGCCTGTAGCTGTGGAACAAGGTGGAGACAATATTGAGTTCAATTCTGTAATGATCAAATGTGATAGAGATAATATTTTATTTGGAGGAGCAGCAACAGTCGTCATTGATGGTTATTATATTGTATGAGTTGGATAAATGGGGATTGTGACTGTAATGGGTTTTCTGTCTGTATACATCACATTGGAATACTTATATCATGTAAAAGAGAAACAACGTTTGTATGGAGGTTTAATTAGATGAAAGAATTCAATTCAGATTATGCCAATGTTCGGTATATAGAAGAAGATAAAGCTGTGTTTTTGACATGGAAGAAGGCTGCATACTTAGAAAATTACAGAGAGCCAGCTGTATTTGCACTGGAACTACTACGAAATAATATAGGAAGTAATTTGGTTGTAGATGCTAGAAATGGATTTGAGGATGACAAAAGAGATGCAGAGTGGGGGGGCTACCTATTTGATTCCGGAAATGGCTAAAACCTCATGTCGTTTTATTTGTTTTATTATGAATAAAGTTAATAACATAGAGGAAGAAATGGATATGTGGACCATAGAATTTGGAAAGTATTTTGCTGTAATAAGAGCGCAGAATTACAATGAAGCCATACACTCAATGCATGATAGTATAATGGCCAGTGTAGTATATTCAGTCAAGGACGGTACAAGGGAAGAATTTATACAGGCTGTTAGTGAAGCACAAATTCCCCAATATTCCAGACAGGAGCCTGGGAACATAAAGTATCAGATTAGTCTATCAACGGAGAATGAAAATGACGTCTACCTTATGGAACTTTGGACTAATCGAACGGAACAAGAGAAGCATAAAGGAACAGCCCATTATAGTATACTCACACAGCTTAAGAAGATTTATGTGGAAAAAGTTCATATAAGCTGCTATAAAGTGGAAGAGATACAAGGTTAAGGTTTAATTATCTTATACATAGCTTCTATGTTGGTCTATTGTCTCCAGTAGTGTCGGAAATGGTCCTTCCATGTTTACCTTTGTAATCAGTTGACCTAATTCTTCTACGGAACATTCTTGACCATTTTGCAACCACCAGCCGATTAAGCCAAGCTGGGCATTGGCTATATATTCGGTAATCATTTTCTGCCTTAGTGTAAGCTGTTCTATAGAGAGTCCCACTAGGCCAAGAGCATATTCTTTTGCATATTTTTTGATGGTTTGAATGACTTTTGGATTTGGTTTTTCTACAAGAAAAAGAAGTAATTCTTTTTGGTACTTCTGATAGAAGTCAAGTAATACAGTAAGGTGGTCGTTAAAGTTGCGGTTTAAAATACCGGATATAATGTATGGAAATGTTTGCTGTACAGTAATAAGAAAGTCTTGTTCTATCTGGGAAAGTAGATCATAAATATCTTCAAAATAGTAATAAAAGGTAGAGCGGTTCACATTTGCTTTCCCTGCCAATTCCCCTATGGTTATTTTATCAATAGGTTTTAACCAGTATAATTTTATAAAGGTATTCTTGATGGCTTCTTTTGTATCTTCGCTGGAATAATTACTTTTTCTAGGCATGAAAAGAACCTTCTTCCTAAACAAAATCCAACAAATTGTTGGATTTTGTTTGTTTTATTTAAGCATATTCTAGTCTATAATAACCAAAGTTGCAACATATCATCTATTAAAAGATTATGGATTAAGAATGAATCATTTGGAGGTATCTTATGGAAGAAACGTCTAGGATTGCAATAGCACTTAATGATATATCTAAGTCGTATGGCAAGAAGAAAGTACTTACCGATGTGACCATGGAGATAAAGCAAGGAGAGATATTTGGATTATTGGGCCCCTCAGGATGTGGGAAATCAACAACCGTGAGAATCATGGCAGGGATATTAAAACCAGATAAAGGACGAATAGAAATACTAGGAAAGAACATGCCTGATTTTGAAACCATGAGTAGAATCGGATATATGGCACAGACCGCAGCGCTGTATCCGGTACTGTCCGGATACGAAAATCTGAAGTTTTTTGGTTCTATGTATGGATTAAAAAAGAAGGAGATACATGACCGGGCAGAAGAGGTTACTAATCTATTAGGATTGACTAAAGATCTAGGAAAGATGGTTAGTGCTTATTCAGGAGGTATGAAGCAACGGTTATCTCTTGCAATTACTTTACTTGCAAATCCGCAGGTTTTAATTCTGGATGAACCGACAGTCGGGATAGACCCGATACTTCGTAAGAGCATATGGGATACTCTTTATACGATGCGGGCAAATGGAGTTACCATTATTATTACGACACACGTCATGGATGAAGTGGCACACTGCGACCGATTAGTGATGATGCAGGAGGGTCAAATTCTAATTACAGGAACTCCAAAGGAAGTACAAAGGAAAGCAGGGTGCGAGAGTATAGAAGAGGCATTTATCTATTATAATTGCCAGCGAAAGGGGAATGGTATATGAGAATAGTAGCACTAACAAAGAGAATAATGGCACAGATAATTCATGATAAACGTACCATGCTGCTCATATTGCTGGCACCGTTGTTTATTATAACAGTGATATATTTTATTTTGAATTCAGAAGACAATCACTATTCCATAGGAATTATTGCAGCCAGTGAGGAGTTTAAGCAGGAACTCAAGGGAAATGAGGATTATGATATTATCTTACATAAAGTTACACTTACAGAGGCTAAGCAAAAGATTAAGAATCAGGAGATTGATGCAGCCGTGCAAATTGACGACAACGGGAATGCTATCATTTATCTGGGAGGAGCAGATACCGTTGTAGCATCCAAGGCTCAGATGTTGATAAAAAGTGCAAATGCTGTTGTACTTAAGCAGGAATTGGAACAAAAGCTGAAGAGAACAAGCATACCAGGGATATCTTTGAAGGACCCAGAGTATGTCACCCACTATGTAACAGGTAGTGAGGAAGGAAACCTTTTTGACAAATTTGGAACCCAGTTGATAGGAATCATTGTCTATTTCTTAGTCTTTTTAATAGCAGGGATTAATTTCTTAAATGAGCGGACTACCGGAACCCTGGAAAAGCTTCTGTCCACTCCAATACGTCGTTATGAAATTGTAAGTGGCTATGTGATGGGCTTTGGGTTGATGGCTGTGTTACAGTCCTTATTGGTAACCATGTTTGTGGTATATGTTTTAGGTTTAATCGTAAAAGGGAGTATTTTTCTAGTACTGCTTATGACATTGTTAACTGCAATCAATGCATTATGCCTTGGTATTTTGTTGTCTACCGTGGCCAACAGTGAATTCCAGATGGTACAGTTTATTCCTATTGTGATACTTCCTCAGATATTTCTTGCTGGGTTGTTTCGCATTTCTGGTATATGGGAGAAGTTAGGTTGTCTATTTCCCTTACATTACACCTCTCACGCTTTGACCTGTATTATGA
>JAEYPA010000027.1 GCA_023411225.1 Bacillota bacterium | reverse complement strand
GAACAGGGCATAGAAGGAGGCTATTTCATATGGCCATTTAATTTTGATCCTCTTTGGATTACTAACTGTGATGGATTTGAGGTGAGAGAATGAAATGTCCTGTTTGCAGTTCAAAAAAAGTCGTAGCTCACGGATTCCAGAAAGGAGATTTCAAACACACTTATCAAGAATGTTTAACCTGTAAACACGTTAGTGAGGTAATAAATGAGAGAAATCAAATTCAGAGCATGGGATAAGCAGAATAAAAGATTGGTAACGGTTAGTTTAATAGATTTAAAATATGAAGGAATCTTGTTTGAAGTTGAAAATGGTTCAAATAGCAGGAAATTTGATGAAGTTGAATTAATGCAGTTTACTGGACTTAAAGACAAAAAAGGAGTTGAAATTTACGAAGGAGACATTTTCCAGAAAGGAGAACTAAAAGGCATTATCGAATGGAAACAGTACGGATGGGGCTATACACTCATTAAACCAATGTTCCACATGCAGTTTACCATGGAAGATGTTGAAATCATTGGAAATATTTATGAAAATCATGAACTTTAGAGGTGTCAGAATGAAGTTAATTAGCTATTTAAAACTTTTAATCCTCAAAAAACTGTATTTAGCAATATTAGATACTCATGAGGATATTTTACATGATGAGAAAATTGAGAGTAGAAGATCTTTAAATTAAATTTTTAAACTTTCCCCCCTTTACAGCCAGTCCTTTAGGTTGCCAAAATTCAGGGACTGGCATTTACCATTCATCAAATCATTTTGGTGAAAAAAACTCCAGTGCCCCCTAACACTTTGGAGTACAATTCAATACCCGAGATGTCCTTCAGGAGAATACCACCTCTTTACAACCATTGCTGAAAAATTCTTCTGGAGGACTAAAAATTATCATATGGACCTGTAAAAAACCTCAGCCAATGCGTTTTCAGGATTCAAATCCTGCAGGTCCACACCTAAAAAAAATAAAAAACCTGTGTTTAGGTTTTAAAAATTGTTTGAATTCGACTATTAAGACAGATAGTCGCTAAAAATATCTGTCTTCATCCCCTTTTATGCGGAGGTGTTTAACTTGTTGAATGAAACAAAAACAACCAAACAAAGCGAATTCTACAATCAATTAGGCGAGGATGTGGATTTAATTAACACATCAGAGCTTGGAAAAACATTGTTGAAAAACATTAGAAAAATTGTCATTTCTAATAAGAGTGATGATAATTTGATGTTGAAACGTGCTGAGGAGTATACGCGTAATTTAAGACAATGCAACCCATAAATGAGGTGATACTTTGAATGATAGAGAATTTAATGAACTAGAAAAAATACGGAAGTGTTTAAAAACTAAACGAGACCGTATCGATGAATTAGAAGATAAAATTAAAGAAATACGCAGTGAAAAATCAGAAACAATTGCACCATTAAAAGCAGAACTAGAAGAAAAAACAGCAGAACTACTTAAAGACAAGGATAAACGAGCATCATATGACATAACCAATCAGAAGGATTGGGAAAAGAAAATAAAACGTGATTTAGTCTCTGCAAAACAAAATCATATCAATGATGTTTCAGATGATTTTGATATCTTAATTAACCAATGTAATGATGAAATTAGCGAATTAAGGAAAGATATTAAAGATTTAGAGATGGAACATGCAAATAAATTAGCTTATTACAGTCAGGTAGAGACTCAGAAGGTTAATATTGATTTTAATGTTAAGGATTTAGTTGAAAGCTCATCAAAATAGATGAAAAAAAGAAAGAAAGGAGAGATTAGTTATGGCAGAAAGAAATTTTAGAGAAGTAAAAGGCGATGGAATAGAAGGAGAATACTGGAAACCATCACAGGTAGGAGAACAGATAGAAGGAACAATAATAGCATTCCCAGAAGGAGCATATGGAGAACAAATACTTTTAAAATTAAAAGATGGTAGAGAAATCGAACTACCTGCACATAAAGATCTACAAAGCAAAATGGGAGATCTCTATGAAAAAGATTATATACGTGTGACTTTATCCAGTTTTAAAAAAGCTAACGACCCTAAATACAACGATAAACCTTTATACAAAGTAGAAGTAGCTGAGTAAAATGAAAGAATCAATAATTAAATCTCTGGTTAAAGTTCAGGAAGAAATACAAAATCCTGCGAACACTGCCACAAACCCTTTTTTTAAAAGTGGCTATGCACCTTTACCAGATATTTTAAATTTAGTACGGCCTTTACTTGCTAAAAATGGGTTAGTGTTAATTCAAAATACTGGAACATGGCCTGATGGAACTCCTTATGTTCAAACTTCATTACATCATGAAAGTGGAGATTCTTTTGATAGTGACAAACTTTCTTTAACACCCGATAAATCCTCACCACAAGGAATAGGTTCTGCATTAACGTATGGACGTAGATATCAATTAACTGCATTATTAGGTATTGTGGGGGAAGCAGATGATGATGGTAATGGTGCAGAACCTAAGAAACAAAAAGAATCTAAAGGTAAAGGTACACGTTCACGAGGGGAAAGACCACAACCAGAAACAGCTCAACCTAAAGAAGAGGAAGAGGTTACCACACAAAAATCTAGACCTAAAAGAACACGGCCTGCACGTGAATTACTATCCGATGAAATAAATCATCTTAAAAAGAATAATCCTAATCTTAAAAAAGCAATTGAATTATTAGATGAAGATGGTTGCGAAATAAGTAGAGTAGGCATACTAAAAATATTAGAAAACATGCTAGGAGACCCTGCATTAAAAGATTTTGATTTAGAATCATTTAAACAATGTAAAAAAGATTTGAAAATTAATTAAATATACCAGGCAAATAGGACGGCGACTATTATGAATGATGAAATATGGAATAAAATCCGAAATAGAGAACGTTTAACTGATGAAGAGTTAGACGAAGCATGTGAGTGGGCTATTGAAAATTTTGGGCTAAAAAAAGCCCCATAATTCTATTAATTTTTTGTGGGTGAATACCATGGCAAAAAAAAGTGTAAATTACAATAATGCTGAAGAAGTAACTGAAGAAGTACTCGCTAAACTTGAAAAAAAACGAGATAAACTTGTTAATGACCTTACAGAAGTTCTATTGAATATTACAATAGTTAAAATACATATGGCAAGCAGTATTTCACTTGACGATTATTTTGACGAATTCCAATCCTTAGTTAACAAAGATAAAATTCTAGACACTGGAGATTATAAAGTTAAAGTTGGACGTGTAGGAGAATAGCTTTAATTTATTTTTTATCTATTTTTTGGTGATTAAAATTAATTGTGAGGGATTATATTAGTCCAAAATAAAAAACAAGAAAAAATAAAAAACATACGTAACACCATGAACTGGTACCTAAAATACATAAACAAAGAAGTACCACTTGCTGAGATTCAATATTATCTTAATCAACTATCAATCATCTATAATGTACCAATAACTGAATTAAATACTTATGTATGGGGTAAACAACTATCTAAGCTAACTGTGTTTACATCTGTTTATAAATATAATAAGAATTGTGGTCGGATGGTTAACCACTGGAAATTAAACCATTATAAATAATATGGGCTTGATGGCGGCGATAAACAATGGCAGAAAATAAAATTTTAGATGATAATATCACATTACCCGAAAATCCAGGTACAAGATATCTATCTGAAGACGAAATGGAACACCTCAAATACATCACACAACCCATACACGACAGCATACTAACCTATGAATTAATGCATTCCGCATCATTTAAAATAGCTGAAATGCTACGTAACGAAGACGTTGCATTCGAATCAGCTTTAGAATTCTTTAAACAAATAGGATTTGAAAAAACAATAGGACAAATAGAAATACTCCTACGTATCTACAACTCAGATCCTGAAGAAATTATAAACCCCTTACATGAAGTACTATCAAATGAAATGGAACGTAAAAGTGCATTAAAACTTGAAAACAAAATACAGAAAGCAATACAAAAACCATTACACTACGGAAACCTAACTAAAGAACTAGGAACAGACACATACCTAATTTTAGACAAATCTCGGAAATCAACCTTCAGAGAAACAGTAAAATACAATAAAAAAGGAGAACTAGACCCCATCGAAACATTAGTCCTAGAAGTGTGTTTAGATGAATTAACAGTATTCGACAGTCCAATATCAGAGGAACCTCGACAATTTCAAGCTAAATTCTTAGTGAATGGAAGTTACAAACCATTAATAATAGGGCCTGGATTTGCAGAAGAAATAGTAAGCACCCTTAAAGGAGGGGCATATATTGCAAATAACCGATATGGGATAGATGCAGTAACTAACAGTTTAAATCTTTTTATTCAACGAGGACTGGCTGAAATGAAAACAGATATAGAAAATCCGGGATTTTTCTATAACCATGAAAATGAAACAGTAATTTCAGCTAAATATGATATTGAAGAACCTGGAAAAGAAGAACTACAATTAGGATTACAAGTATTCGAAGAATTTGCATCATTCTTCCCTGAGTTAGAGGTTAAATTAGCAACTATATTTAAATGGGGTTTAATCGCCCCTTTTAGTTTTAGTATAAAACAGATGGGTGCAGGATGGATGCCATGGTTATTTCTTTATGGACAACCTAAAAGTGGGAAATCCACATTAGGCCAAATGATACTATACATGTGGGGGGAGCCTGATGATGAAACCAATAATCTAGGTGGAGGTAGTTTTGATACAGAGGCACGTATAGGTGGAGCATTAAGTAAAGCAACATTTCCAATAGTAGTAGATGAACCTGGTGGGGTATTTGCAAAAGAAGCACTCATCGAAATTATTAAAAATGCTATCATGAAAAAAGTTGTCAGAAGCAGATACAAGGTAGGGCATCTAGGGGCGGTTCCTAGTTATTCTCTTGTTATACTTACTAGTAATATGTTTGCACCTCCTGATGGAGCTTTTAACCGTAGGATGCTAACTTTACATTTCACTCATAATGAAAAGAAATCAGAGGAAGATGTAGCACGTTTTGAAGAAATGTTCCAATTAGACGCCCCTCCAAGGTGCAGGTTAAATGCTTTGAAAGCTATCACTCAAGCTGCAGCTGTTGAAATAATGGCAGATCCTAGACTACTTGAGAAGAATTGGAAAGAAGTTGCAGACACTCTAATACGATTAATCTACTTGGATGCAGGTATGGATATACCTGAATGGCTTATGCAGTGGAGTAAAACAGAGACAATGGAAGATATTGACAATGAACAAAGAGAAAGCATCCGTATATTACTTGCTAATCGTATTAATCAAGAGATTAAACGTACTCCTCTTGTTGATGAGGAGTATAGGCCTACTGAAAGATTAACAACGGTTAAAGTTAAATCTAACGATGCTTTTATTTCTAAAGTATGGTATGTTGTTAATGAAGGTTTAGTTCCTTGGATAGTTCCTTTTCATGATAGTAAAAAGAATAAGGATTATGTTTGTTTAACTATCGGATTTAAGAAGGAATTGCAGAAAGAGTTAAAGGTTTGTCAGCCTTTGAAGGGTACTGCTGAATTAATGGGTTGGAAGTATTTGCCTGTAAGGTTACCTGAACCTGTGAAGGTGATTAAAATTGAATTTAATAAGTTTGTTGATGCGATTTACCATAGAGGTGGAAACTGAAAAATTCATGTAACTTCTTGTAACCTGTGTAACTTAAAATTTAGGTTACAGATTTTACAAGTTGTTTCATGAATTAACGTAATCTGAAGAGGTATTTGCATTAAAATTGTTGTAACTTTTTGGTGTGGAGTGCATCCTTTACACAGTGCAAATACAAAATGGAAATTTGGGGTTACAAGGTTACAAGGTTACAGCCATGGGGCAGGTTACAAGGTTACAAGGTTACAAAAAATTAGGGGGAAAATAATGGAGAATGCTGAAGGTGTTTTCTATAAAGGAATATTCTATCCTTATGAAGACTTAGAACGTGCATGTAACGACTTAAAGTTAGATGAACTTATGGTTTTCCTTATAATTGATTCTAAATGAAGTGAAGGATTAATCGATGTTTTATATGAACATAAAGCTTTACCTGAAGTTCATCGTGAGAATGATGTGGGTTGGTTATTGTATCCAGGATTTATTGCTATGGATATTTTAGAGGAAGCAGGAATTTAAGGAGGAATTGAATATGGTTAAACCTATTGAATTAAGTAGAGGAAGCATTATTCTGTTTGAAGGGAAATCTTATCTTATATTAGATCATCCATTCGCTTGGAATAGAACAACTGAAAATGGAGAAGAACCTGAACAAATAACCTCAGAAGTTACACCTGTTTCTTGTCCGTGTGGGGGTAATCTTGAGAAGTTAGGTCGTGTTAAAGGTCAATACAAATGTTTAAATTGTAATAAGTTAATAGTTCTAAACGAATTAGGGGAATTATTGAAATGATTGTTGATAAACGCTTGATTCCTAATTATAACCATTTAATAGAATTTTTTGTTAAAAAGTATGGTTTTTGGGTTAAATGTGGTTATTTTGAAGAATTAGATAAAAAACCTTGTAGAGATTATGAGATTAATACGTATAGTTTGGAGTATAAAGGAGAGTTTTGTTGTCCTAAATGTGGTGCTTATTTGATTAAGAGTAAATGAAAAATTTATTACTTTTTTTTAGTGGTCCCGTTTGCATCTGCAACTTGGATCCATTGTTCCAGGTAAAAATTTTTTTTAAATTAAAATAGGCTTTTTTTATTTGTTGGAACTAGTATATAAACAGTATAAAACGGCTCCTATTTATCTAGTTTATATAGTTGTTTAAACTAATACATCCAATGGAGATACCTACCCCGTATTTCCATTCGATGTAATAGTTTAAAGTTGGGATAAAGGAAAGGACAGATAAGTGCCCTTTCCAGAGTACCAGGCTTAATGACGGCGAATCATATTTGCGGATGATACCTTCCCAAAACAATATTTAACCTATACTACTATTTAAACTCACCTATTTAACTACACCAATTTGCATGTAACTATTTAGGAACTACTATTTTGTTTAAATAAGAGAAAAACAATACAATAATACAAGATCACACCGTGATCTGATGCGGAAAAAAGGCATAAGAGGCAACTCTGTTGACGGCGAATCAACAATACAATAATAAGAATCTACTTCACCCCACAGAACTTAGTAGATTCTTATTAACAAAAAATAAATTAATACTCTTTTTATTAGATAACCTACTCAAAAATTTTAAATACAGAACCAGTAATTCAACAATTCCGCATATAACATGTGGAGGCGTTAAATGGCAAAAAGAAAAGCCACAATCTATGAAGACAATATAATACATTACACATACCTTGGAAAATATCTAAACTTATCTTATATCCTTAAAAAAAAGAAACAATTAAAACCTAAAACTAAATATAAAATCATTAAAACTAAAGGATTTGATAGAGGAGAAGTAACAAGGATTTTACCAGCAAATAAAGAAATAATAAATACTTATTTCAATAATTATTCTCATGATTATAAAAATAATATTACGGCCAGCATCCAAATAGGAGTGCAAACTGAATTAAACGAAACTGAAAAAGCAATAATAGGGCAAGGCGGTAAAACAATAGCCTTAATGAATATAAAACGTGGTCAGGGCTGTGAATGTGGATGTAAAGATATTGCAATTGATAATGATCATGGTGAGACGTTCTGTCCTAAGTGTGGATTAATTTTGGACACGTCGATTGCAAGTGAATTCCTGGAGGTTACATTATGACTGTTCCAAGGTGGAGAATTCACCAGGGAATTAAGTATTCTCCAAGGCGTAGTATTTTGAAGGTTTGTCCTATATGCAATGACTTTTTTTTAAAGAATACAAAGGGTAAACAGGTATATTGTGATGAATTATGTTCTGTTAAATCTAGAAAA
>JAEYPA010000152.1 GCA_023411225.1 Bacillota bacterium | reverse complement strand
CTCGGAAAGGTGATCTTTTGTATAACAACTGGCCCACCACCCGCATAGCAGGTGGTTTATTGTTTCGCTCATCTCCATTTCTCCGTTGGGAGAAACTCCGATGAACTCAACAGGCTAAAGCCCAATCATAAAAGCCCGGGCTCTGTCATCTCTGACAATTCCCGGGCTTATCTATTACCTGTTACACACTACATAACTGCTTATTTAACATCCTCATTTACTTTAACATATACATTGGGTTTACAGGAACATCATCCTGCATAACTTTAAAGTATAGATTGGCACCTTCCACTACATAGTATTTGGTTGGCTTTGCAATCACACCAATTACCTCTCCGGCATTCAGCATATCGCCTTTTTTCACCTTCAAATTCTTTAATTGGCCATAAGTTACGGTATAACCACTACCGATATCCATAGTTAAAGTTAAACCAGTTTCCTCATTTTTGCTAATATCTACAACTTTTCCTTTTATCGCACTTTTTACTTTTGTGCCCTCTTTTGAACTGATTACAATTGAATCATTGCATTTGTACTGACCTAAGGTAGCAAATAGAACGCCATGTTCCATATCATATGGAATTACTACATTACCAGTTACCGGCCAAGCCAACTCATCCTCTTGATCAAAGGACAGCTTGCTTTTTCCTGTATCCTGCTTTACAGCTTCTACAGCATCATTCTTGTCCTCACCTTTTGCTACTGCATCAGGATCTTTGGTTACCTCATTATCCTTTACCACATTGTCAGAACCCTTGCTGTCGTTCTTTGCGCTATTCTGATTTGCCTGTGGGGATGGAGATACAGTATTCTTTACAACAGTATTCTTGCCATCTTCCCCTGGGGTATTAGCTTTGTTGTCATTTGCTGATTGCTGTTGTGTTTGTTTGTTTAAGTCTGTCAGGTTATTGGTATTGTCCTTACTTGACGTACTAAAATAAACAAAGCATATAGCTGCAACAGCTAAAACACCAGTTAGAAGGGATAAGTAAAATCCTTTTGTTTTTAGGATTTTTGAAAATTTCTCTTGTTTCATGTTATCACCTCTAAGTCTATTTTCACCAGATTTAGAAGTATTATACATATTTATTGAAAGATATTGCCACTTTCCCCATTTTTTATATATTTATTTTTCACCTGTTCTAACAACCATATCTATAAGGCTTCTATCCTAGTTAGAGTAAACATAACGAAAGATAGCGAAATAACTCAGTATCCTATAGTGATTAATCTGTAATCGTGAATAAACTCGCTCCTTTATAATAGTTGGTAAGTAGCTTCTCATAGGTGTTACCCTGAGTAGCAAGTACATTCGCTCCATACTGACTAAAGCCAAAGCCGGAGCCTTTTCCCTTGCATATGATTCGAAGGTTCCCTTCATACTGAGTAAAATAAAAATTAGAGGAATTCAGATAAAAGCATTGTTGAAACTCTTCCCCTGTTATAGTTTTCTTTCCCACCTTAACCTTAGTTACATAGCCGGCGCTATCCAGTTTTTCAATGGCAAGTTGATCCATTAACTTTTCCTCACTAAGCTTTCCTACGTCAAAAGCTTTTTCTAACATGGAAGCTGCATCGGCATAAATTATTTTTAAAGAGGTTATCCCCACAGGGGCCTCCACATCCTGACTACTATCCACACTAATTAAGTATGGCAGTTTAATTCCAGTGGATTCCTCGTAATTTCTAGTCTTTCCGGCATTAGCATAATGATAACAGGCAAAAATAGGTTTGCCCTCGTAACTCATAATCTGATCCTTTGTACTGTAAACAACATTTTCAAGGGTAGATATATAGGCTGCCGCCTTGTCCTCTTTATATTTTTGTCTAATGCTGTCTAAGGTTGCCGTAGGTAACCCAATTGCTTCTTTGGTCAGAGCTTCTGCCGACTTTCCTTCCTCCGAAAGCTGCTGCCATTTATAATAGACATTGGTTCTTGCAATGACCGCCATAGCTTTCATGGTATCCATCTCCAAATCTAAGGGAACATAGGTAGCAAGAACTGACATTATGTATTGATCTATCTCTTCATCTTCCACAGCAGTGATCTTCCCTAGAGTGCCATTCTTTATCTGCTTGGCTGCTTCTTTATTAGAGAATTCTTTGGGCCCTCCGGAAAGTAACAGTGTGAAAAGAAAGGGGAATGATAGAACTCCAAGCACAACAGCTACTGTTTTGACAATAAATTTCCCCATATAATACCTCCCTTCTGTCTGCAAAATTGCAAACTGGTGCTTGTATATTATATGGGGACAAGTTTGTTTTATACCAATTTTCTCTTTACTGCCTCTAGATTCATACAGTAGGTAAAGGCTGTTTCTTTGTCGATTAGTCCATTGCTGTAGAGCTCTAGTATACTATCATCCATGGATTTCATATTTGCTTTCATGGAGGAATGAATTACGGTGTCGATTTGATGCACCTTTCCATCACGAATCATAGTTTTTATAGCACTATTCGCCATCAGTATCTCAAATGCTGGAACCTGTCCTACTTTCTCTGAAGGAAGAAGCTGTTGGGATACAATACTTTGCAATACCATAGAGAGTTGAATACGTATCTGTTGTTGCTGATTTGGTGGAAATACATCCACAATACGGTCTATGGTGTTGGCCGCCCCTACTGTATGTAGAGTGGATAGTACTAAGTGACCGGTTTCTGCCGCCGTCATAGCAATCTCTATCGTCTCAAGGTCACGCATTTCTCCAATCATGATAACATCCGGCGACTCTCTCATGGCTGCTTTTAAAGCCCGGCCATAGGAAATAGTGTCAATGCTAATCTCTCTTTGACTTACGATGCTTTTCTTGTGTTTATGTAGGAATTCAATGGGGTCTTCCAAAGTGAGAATATGGCAATTGCGATTTCTATTTATTTCGTCAATGATATAGGAAATAGTGGTGGATTTGCCACTTCCCGCAGACCCGGTAACCAAAATTAAGCCCTTCTGCTTCTTGCTTAGGTCTAATACTACCTGAGGGATCCTCATTTTATCCACAACTGGAAGTTCAAAAGAAACCACTCTCAACACTGCTCCCCAGGTTCCCCTCTGTTTAAACACATTAATGCGGAATCGGCCCGTTTTTGAAATGGAAAATGAGAAATCATCGTCTCCCCCTTCTCCTAATTCTTTATTCCTCTTGGCCAGTTTATACATTATGGTTATGTATTGTTCCGTTTCTTCCACTTTCAGGCGCTCTGTGAATATCTTCGTAATGACACCGTCTATCTTAAAGGAAATAGGCTGACCAACAATAAAGAAGATATCAGAGGCCCCTGCCTGCACTGATTGTTGCAAAATATCCAAAAGTTCCATAGTTTAACTCCTTATCTATTCCTCTTCTATGGTTCCATCCCAAAACTGGAAGTTATTAAAATCATATTCACCAAGGGATCCCTGGTTCACCTTCCAGGTGGTTACGTCATATAAAGAACCTTCTGTCTGCTTTAAATCATAAGTTAACGCTACCAAAAGAGTGGCATACTCATTTAGTTCTATCTCATAGGAAATAGTTCCTAGCATATCGGATTGGCTCTCCAAAGTCGGCTCCCAGGAGAATTTCTCAAGTGCTGACCTTATTGCATCCGTATTTTTAGCAGACTGAAGTATCTTGTCAATCTCCGCCAGATACTCCTCAGCGACAGTATCTCCCGCATAGTATTGATTCATAGCTGTTCTTGTTTTCTTAGCTAGAACCAAGTCGCTGTTAGATGCTTTAATAGACAGCACCGCAAAAATTGCCAGTGCAAATACTACAATAATTAGGAGGATGGAGGAACCACCTATATTTATTTTTAATTCCTGTTTCTTTTTCATAGGCCCTCCTTACTGTTTTCGAGCTGTAGTAAGGCTACCCTTGTAGCTTTTACATATAATAGAAGCCAGAGGCTCCATGTCTTTTTTGATCACGGCATAAGCCTGTTCTTTGATAACAGTAATCTCAGCTGTAATCATCTGATCTTTGCCGTATTCTGTTTTAGTTAGGGAAATGTTCATAGTATAGGATTTTGGCTCCTTAACTTTCTGCCATTTGCTGTCGTAATAGAGCTTATAAACATAAGTATCTCCATTTCTCTCATGGTTTTCTAAGCCAAGCTCCTTCACCGCTGTTTCCAGGGAAGATGCCGCCTTTATGGTCTCTCCTGTGCTTTGCACCAAAATACATGCCTTACTTATATCTTTTGCCTTGGTCTCAAGAGAGTTGGCCCCAAGAAAGAGTTTCATGAGAAAGACACTGACAATAGTAAGGATGCCTAGTGTTATGACTATTTCTAACATCGGCATATTAAGTTTTCGACTTTTTACTTTCTCTATCATGCTTATCTCCTGGTCCTTAGATTCAGTACAAGGGTTTCCTTCTCTCCACTCCCATTGATAGCTGTGAGCTGCAAGCCGGAATGTCCCTTATTTTCCATATAAAAGTCTTCTATCTCCATGATGGTATAGCCGTAAGCCTCGTCATCCAGATAGAACTCTCCACCCTTTTCATGGAATACCTCATAGAGCTTACCTTCATAATAATACACAAGTCTTTCATAGGTAACCCCCTCTATGTCTTCCTCCATAACAAGCATATCCGTGTCTTCCCGATGATCTATGTACACCTTACCCTCTGCATCAGCTTGTCTCACCTTGGTGGCTACATAAGAAAGGGAGGTCCTAAGCTTAAAATTATTAGAGTTCTCCTCTACAATATTTTTGTATACCCGTACCCCCACATTAGCAAGCACTAAGGCTGCAATGGCAAAGGCTCCGAGGAGGCCCATCGTACAAAGAAAGTTTACAAAAAAGGATTTTTTCTTATTTTGTTCCATATTTTGTACTCCTTTATCCTTATTTCTCGTAAACAACTATCGTTGGCATAATATTGCTGGCAAAGCAGCCATACTCTACTCCGTATCTATCCTTATCATACACAATGCCATAATTCTCTTCTAGATATGACAAATCAGCCGGATAAGCCCCTTCTATAGCATAACACTGTATCGTTGCCCGGTGAACAGACTGCTTTAATAGTTCTAGGCTCTGCACTTCATTGATACTGCTAAAATAGTCCAATCCTTTAAATAGTAACACCATAAAAGCACAAAAGATTACAATCGGAATCATAATATTTTTTATCCCATTTAGTAACCGTCCCTTTTTTCGTTGCATGTACTCCGCCTCCTAACCAATGGAAGAAATGATACTTACCAAAGGCAACATAACCGAAATTAAAACAAGTCCCACGATCAGGGATAAAGAAACCACAAGAACAGTTTCTACTATAGTTGAAATACTACTTAAGGACTGGTCAATCTCAGCATCATAGCGGCCACTGAGCTTCTGGAAGACCACATCCAATACACCGGTTTTGGCTCCAACGCTGACCATTCTTCCATTCATTCCCGTAATGAGCTTGTTATCCTTTAGGGCTTCTTCCAAGGCCACATGCTGTGCTACCTGTTCCTTACAACCTGTAATCTTATTCTTCACAACGGGTTGATCCACTAACTCCTCCACCAGAGCTAAGGATTCATTACTGTCTAAGCCACTTGTTATCATAAGTGACATAGCAGATACGAATTTACCTATTCCAAGTCGATACATAACTTTTCTTGTAAATGGCAGTCGATTGCCTAATTTGGTCAGATTTCTTCTTCCCGATTGTGTGCGGTACCATAACACCATAGCAATGACGACAGCAAAAATAACCAGAACAACAATGGCTATTATTCTTCCTATCCACATGGACGCAGACATCATATCTCCTGAAGAGGATGCCACGTCGGTATCCAGTTCCTCAAATACATTTTGGAACATCGGAAGAATCTTGGATACCAGAACAATAAGAATAACCCCTATCATGGCAAATAGCATAATGGGGTAAAATACGACATTACGAATGTTCGCTTTTATGGTATCTTCTCTTTCATAGTAATGAGCAAGTGAGCTCATGACTTCTTCTAATTTACCTGTGGTTTCACCTATTTTCACCATATGTACCATGTACGAAGGAAATGCTTCTGTTTTCTGCAATGCTTCGTAAAGGGGAATATTATCCTTTACCAAGGCATCCACTTCCTTCAAGATTCCCTTTAACTCCGGATTTTCCATCTCCATATACAGGATATAGATTCCT
The DNA here is from genome assembly GCA_023411225.1 of Bacillota bacterium. Classification (GTDB taxonomy): domain Bacteria; phylum Bacillota; class Clostridia; order Lachnospirales; family Lachnospiraceae; genus KM106-2. Next base: position 385 of record JAEYPA010000152.1, on the reverse strand, counting down.
TCATAGATAGGGATACCACCATTTAAAATAAGAGCAATCTGTTCACAGAAAGTGGATACTTCTGCGGCAGAAAGCATCTTTGTATTTGATTTAAACATAATCTCAGCGGAACATGTCTCCTCTTACTATTGAGAAGGTCCGTATCCTCCTTTCTCAATTCTACGTTATTATTATATTATATCGCAAAATGAGACAAAATAATATGCTTATTTATTCCTAGGGATGATGGCATACTGATGGGGGTTGTAGAAAGGTACATAAATCGAGTAGGAGGGAGTGACTAACTCCCGTCCTCTCACCACACCGTGCGTACCGTTCGGTACACGGCGCGTTCAATAGTTGACGTACACTGACTGATAGGCAATGGCTAAATCATAGTAGCCGC
>JAEYPA010000088.1 GCA_023411225.1 Bacillota bacterium | reverse complement strand
CCAACCAATCATTTGGATATGGCAACCCGAGAGTTGGTTTTGGACTATCTTACTACTAAAAAAGGTTTTATCCTGATTTCCCATGACCGGTGGCTTCTAGATCAATGCATTGACCATATCTTGGTGTTGAACCGAAATACCATAACAGTGGGCAAGGGTAATTTCTCGACATGGTGGGAGAATAAAGAGCGTCAGGATAATTTTGAGAAGAGGGAAAACGAGAAGCTGAAGCAGGAAATTAAGAAATTGCAGGTATCGGCCAGGGCTAGTGCCGCTTGGGCAGACAAGGTGGAAAGCTCTAAGATCGGGTTTAATCCAGTGAAGGAACATGACCGTTCCTTAGATACCAGAGCTTACCTAGGAGAGAAGTCCAAAAGGATGCAGCAGAGACGTAAGAACTTGGAGAGACGCCAGCAAAAGAGTATAGAAGAAAAATCTGAACTTTTAAAAAATCTGGAGGAGACGAAGCAATTAAAGCTTCAGCCCTTACAGCATTACAAAGAAACCTATGTGAGATTAAAAGACTTCAGCCTTTCTTATGGAGAACTTCAGGTAGTAAAGGGAATTGATCTAGAGATGAAAAGAGGAGAGAGAGTGCTTCTTCAGGGAAGTAACGGTTGTGGGAAATCTAGTATTATTAAGGCTATTCTATCTGCTCCTGGAGTAGAGGTGCTAAACCAAATGCCAACCTTTAAGGCAGAGATGGCAACAGAGGAAGCCACAAGAAAAGAAGAAGGTCTTAAGGAAGTAGCAAGTGGATTGATTATTTCTTATGTGAATCAGGACAGTTCCTTCTTAAAGGGAAGTCTGGATCAATATATTGAGGATTTAGGCCTTAGTAATAGTATGTTTAAGACTATTTTAAGACAACTGGATTTTGAACGGGTGCAGTTTGAAAAATCCATGGAGGAGTATTCGGAAGGACAGAAGAAGAAGGTGTTGTTAGCAGGCAGCTTGCTTCAACCGGCGCACCTTTATATTTGGGATGAACCTCTTAATTATATTGATGTATTCTCCAGGATGCAGGTTGAGCAACTAATACTGGCGTATTGCCCGACTATGTTGTTAGTTGAGCATGATCGATTATTTTGTGAAAAAATTGCGACTTCAGTTCAAATAATTGACAGATAGGATATAATAATACTTATATCGTAAAAAGAGTTAAGACGGAGGAATTATGAACGTAAGAAGTAAGATGGCAAAACTCCTAGTTGTCATTACAATGTTAAGCCTTTTGGTAGGGTGTGGAAACAGCACAATAGAAGACAGTAAAGATATGGGACAGGCGATTGCTGAGTTTCTTGAGATAGATAAGGTAGAGCTTTGCACCACTAAAGTAGTAGGTCCTTATACTTTTGCATGCTTTTACTATGATGGAGAGACAGAAAAAGGCTATAGTTATGCGGCATTTAAGAGTAAGGCCTCTGGAGATGCCAAACTAGAATTTGCCCAGTTACCATCTAAGCTAATTCCCATGGCAGAAGGTATTGGAGGAGCCTACTATGATGATTATCTGATTTTGGTATCAACTAATGAGAAGTTGGATAAGATAGAGATGACAGGGGAAATGGAGGAAGAAATTAAAGTGAAAAATACCCCTAATATCTATGTGGTTGATATCTTTCAAGGAAATGAAATAGCCAAGCAGGTACAATTCCGCTTCTTTGACAAAAAAGGAGATCAGATTAAGTGAATAGTAAAAGGAGGAAAGGGGGACAGAATATGAAAAAGGAATGGTTTAGTATTCCTAATCTAATGGGATATCTGCGACTTGTTCTTGCTGTGGTGTATTTTGTCCTATTTATAAATGCCCAGACCACCTCGGATTATTATGGGGCAGCAGTAATAATAGGTGTGTCAATGATGACCGATTTTTTGGATGGGAAGATTGCCAGGAGATTTCATATGATCACTGACCTAGGGAAGATGCTAGATCCTTTAGCGGATAAGGTGACCTTAGGAATCATTGATTTAAGCTTTGTGTGGCGTTATCCACTTATGGAGAAGGTTTTGCTTTTGTTTGTGATCAAAGAAGGGTTCATGTTAGTAGCAGGAATGCTATTGATGAGATATGGCTGGAAGACCTCGGGTGCTACTATATACGGTAAGGTTTGCACCGCTACCATGTACCTAGTAGGCCTCCTACTATTGGGCATACCGAATATGCCTTTGCGCACTGTAAATATCCTTCTTCTTATAGAAATGATTGTAATGGTTGTTACCCTATTTTCTTATGTAGAGTTGTATCTACAGATTGCACTTTGCTTTCGGATGGGAGATAGGGCTGAGAATATAGACTGGGAACTGCTTTCCCACAGAAGAAAGAAAAGGCATAGAATACTTAGGAGGGGTTTACTCATTACCCTCCTTTGTTTTATTATCTATGTGGTTGTGGGAGCAGTTGTTCCATTTAAAACTGTGCCACAGATATCGGAGGACAGAAAGAAAAGCTTTGACAGTAAGCAGTTTTATAGTGACAACACGGGAGGGGATCGAGCTAAGATTATTGAGGATAACAAAGAGGCCTTAGACCTCAGAATTCAGATGATTGCCCATGCAAAGGAAAGACTTTTGCTTTCTACTTTTGATATCCGTACAGATGATGCTGGAAAAGACATCTTATCTGCTCTTTTGGCAGCAGCAGACAGGGGCGTAAAGGTGGAATTATTTGCAGATGGGTTTAATTCCTGGATGAACATGGAGCAAAGTCCTTATTTTTTAGCATTGTCCTCTCATTCTAATATAAAGATTATTTTATATAATAAACTAAATCTCTTAAAGCCATGGACGATAATGGGAAGAATGCATGACAAATATCTGTTAATGGACAATACTGCCTATCTCTTAGGTGGCAGGAATACCTTTAACTATTTCCTAGGTAACTATAAAGGCTATAAGAATTATGATAGAGATGTATTGGTTTATAATACTGGTTCCAAAGACAGCTCACTTTATGAACTTAGCCGTTATTATAAGGAGATTACCTCTTTGGAGTGCTGTACAATCTTTTACGACAATAGTTCCTGGGCTTGTCACCCTAGTGTAAAGAGGGCTAGGGAGGAGCTTCGGAAGCATTATGAGGATCTTAAGAATAACAGACCGGAGCTGTTTGATAATGAATATAACTATAAGGCCAATACTTATTCCACAAATACCATTCATATTCTAAATAATCCTACTCATACTAGGATAAAAGAGCCGGTGGTGTTTGAACAGTTAATGGCATTAGCAAATAAAGCAAAGACAGATGTAACCATACATACTCCTTATGTAATCTTAGATGAGGCGATGTATGAAGGTCTGGAAAGCTTGGGGAGTAAGACTAGAATCATGTTTAACTCTGTTGCCAATAATGGAAATATCTTTGCGGCAGTGGACTATATGCTTCATAAGGAAGAACTCATTGACACCAATGTTCAGATTTTCGAGTATGAAGGTGGGGTATCTTATCATGGAAAGAGCATGGTAATCGACGATAACCTTTCCATCATCGGCTCCTTTAATATGGATATGCGAAGTGCATATATCAACACGGAACTAATGGTAGTGGTGGATAGTAAAGAGCTGAATAAGCAGCTTCGCGACAATATGAAAGCATATGAGAAGAAGGCTGCAAAGGTAAAAGATTTGAATACCTATAGCTCCTATCCAGAAAATAATTATGAAATGAAAGACATTTCAACAAAAAAGAAGGTAATTAAGAATTTATTTGGCTGGATATTTGAAAAAGTTAGAAATTTGTTGTAAACTGTATTTATATGTAATGTTTCATTGCTATAATGCAGTAAGTAACAAGTGAGGATGAGTAAAGAGGGAGTAAATTAGGTGGAGGAAATGAAAATGGAAGAAGGTATTCGAGTACTTGACCGATGTTTTGATGTCTTAGAGTTGTTGGCACAATCTCAGAGGCCTATGACCTTGGCGGAGATTTCAAAAAAGAGCCAAATAAGCAAATCTACTGCATATCGCTTGTTACGAGATCTCAATAACCGACATTATGTTGAGAAAGACAAGAATAATGCCTATACCATTGGTGTGAAGCTATATGAGATTGTAAGTACCCACATTAATGGGTTGGAGCTTCAGACAGAAGCAAAGCCTATACTTTCTACCTTGCGTGAGGAACTGGAGTTAACTGTGCATCTGGGTATCTTACAGGAGTCAGATGTAGTGTATATTGAAAAGTTGGAGATGTATCCAGCCACAAAAGTCTATGCCAAGGTGGGGCAACGATCCCCAGCCTACTGTTCTTCTATGGGGAAATGTCTTCTCTCCTGCCTTTCGGGAGAGGAATTGGAAGATGTGTTAGAGGATCTAGTCTTTCAACCTTTTACCCACAATACGATTCAAAGTGCATGGGAGCTTAAGCAGCATCTTAGAATGGTGAGACGACAGGGATGGGCGATGGACAATGAAGAGTTCTTAGAGGGAAAACGTTGTATAGGGACCCCGGTCTTTGACTATAAAGGGGATGCTATTGCCTCTATTAGTGCCAGTGGTACGGTGGCGATGATTACAGATGAGCGAATTCCTGTCATTGTAGAGAAACTCAAGGAGGCAGCCTTAGCTATCTCCAGGCGAATGGGGTACAGTGAGTGATAGGGTTGAGGGGAGAAGCTGCTTTTTGTTTTCATTCCTCAAACATATAGTCAATGATTCCATTTATATGATATTGTACAGTATCAAAAATTGGAACTGGAAGCTCCTCGTTAGCATACATTAAGGGTAATTCGGTACACCCCATTATTATTGCTTCAATGTTCTCTTCATGAATCAATCGATTGATTATACTATCTATACTCTTTTTAGAAATCATATTAATAATTCCGAATTCTAGTTCCGTTGCTATTACATGATCAATTAATTTGCGTTCTTCTAAACTAGGAATAACAATTTCTATATTATTTTCTATAAATCTTTTTCTAAAATAAGGTTGTTCCATTGTAAATTCTATACCTAGCCAACACGCTTTTTTTATTCCTTTTGACTGGAGGGCTTGATAGGTAGGTTCTGTGATACTTAATAATGGAACATGTGCTTTTTCCTTTATACTATCAAAAACAACATGTGGGGTATTAGATGCTAATATTATAAAATCAACTCCAGATTTCTCTAGATTATAAATTCCTTTTAATAAATAATCGGCCAATAAATCATATTCTTCTGCATAACAGTATTCTAACATTTCATACATATTAACAACTTCTATTGTTAATGCTGGGAAATATCCTTTTTTATCTCTTTCTTTAAACCTAGTGGCAATTTCTTTGTAATATAATAGTGTGGATTCCGGCCCCATTCCTCCAAGTATTCCAAGCTTTTTCATGATAGCTTCCCCTTTCTAAATCATTTCTCCATATAATACCATATAATTCCGTTATTATCAATGATGTAAGATAGGGTAGCTCTACTACGGGCTCCTCTAACGGATATAAAGGAAGAAGCAATTCTAAGATCCAGAAAGGAAGACCTTAAAATTGCTTCTTTTATTATGCGGAAGGGGAGTTATCTACATTAATATATTTTTTAAGACAACGGATTTGGTTCTGGTCATCTCATTAAAGGTAGACATAACGCCTTCTGTTCCGATACCAGAGAATTTGTAGCCGCCAAATGGCATCTCGAAACTTCTAAAGAAACTGGCACCATTGATGACTGCTCCTCCACATTCCAAAGCATTGGCTACATGCATTGCTTTCTTCATATCTTGACTGAAAACGCAGCCACAGAGACCGAAGCTTGAATTATTGGCAATCTCAATGGCCTCTTCCATGGTATCAAAGGTAATGATAGGGACCACCGGTCCGAAGATCTCCATGTCTTTCGCAACATCAGCTGTCTTTGGAACATTGCCGATTACAGTAGGGGTGTAGAAAGCACCATTTCGCTTGCCACCAAGCATAATTTTTCCACCCTGATCAACAGTAAGATTTACTTGTTTCTCTACTTTAATTGCAGCTTTTTCACTAATCAGACAGCCTAATCTGGTGTCTTCGTCAGCCGGCATACCAAGCTTAATGGCAGAAATCTTCTCAATCGCTTTATTCGTGAATTCCTCCACTCTGCTTCTATGTATTAAGAATCTCTTGGAGGCGCAACATACCTGGCCGGTGTTATACATCCTACCCCAGAGTAGTTCATCGGTTGCTAAGTTTACATCTCCGTCTTCTAAAACGATAAATGCATCATTGCCACCCAGCTCTAATGCAGCATGGGTCAGATTAGCAGCGCAAACCTTAGCAGTTTCAATTCCTACCTCAGTGGAACCCGTAAGGGTTACCAGATGAACATCTGGATTGGAGCATAGAAGACTACCGACTACAGAACCACGGCCTGTTACTATCTGGATGGCACCAGGAGTAACTCCTGCTTCTGCTAACAGATGAGTCAGCATACAAAGAGTAAGAGGGTTATCGGTGGAAGGCTTCACAATGGCAGCATTGCCAGCTAGTAAAGCTGGAGCCACCTTCTGATCAAATAAATCGCAAGGGAAGTTAAATGGTATTACGCAGGCAACAACACCAATTGGTTCTCTTCTGGTAAAGAGAATAGTTTTCTCCTGTCCGGCCTCTAGACCTGCTGGAACTACCTCGTCATACAGGTGTTTTACTTTTTCGGAAAATGCCTGAAAGGCAATAGGAATGTTACCAATCTCTGCCCGTGCCTCTACAATAGGCTTTCCTGTCTCATCAGATAGTGTTCTGGCAAGATCTTCTTTATTCATTTCCACTAGTTCCAAGAACTTCATCATAATCTCTACTTTTTCATAAACCGGAACCTTAGCCCACACCTTTTGTGCTTCTTTTGCAAAAGCCACTGCACTAGCTACATCTTCTGCAGTAGCAGAAGGAACCGTATCAATCACCACACCAGTAGCAGGATTGGTTACTTCAATCACTTTATCATCAGAGGCATTGACTGCCTTTCCATTAATCAACATTTTCATAGAGGATATCCTCCTTTCATAGAGTTGTTCTATTCGCCAAAGCCTGTAAAGGAAAGCATAAGTCCACCACAGGTATTATTGTTATCACTTTCAAAGCCGTATTCGCCAAAGGTGAATTCCACTACAAATGGAATGTCTCCAGCAGCGGCTTTAATAGAAGCCACTACTTCATCGATACGATCGCCGATACCGGCACGGCGCCCACCGCAGTGAACCAGATGGAAAGCAACTGGTTTCGTAGGCATCTTGGCAATTAGACTACGTAAAGTTTCTCCAGTAGAAGAAATCAACTCATCTACAGTAGCTTCCATACGGATAATACAGGTCTTCTCAGCAAGGTTACTACCTATATTGGCAGAACCATCCTCATTACCATTCATAGGGTGACGGATGGCAATCAAATCACCTAAGCGATCCTTTACACCAAGAGGAGAAGTAATAGTAGTTACTAAGAGATTGCCTCCTGTAACAGCTTCCTTGCTTACCCCAGTCCATTCCATGTATTTTTCAGTGGCTGGAACACCGTCAATCTCAGCCAAGACACGATTGCCATTTACCTTGGTGATTACACCGAAGTCATTGGTCTCACGATAAGCCCCGGTAAACAGATTGGTCATAGGAGTGTTTGTATAAAAGAAAGCAACTAAAGCTCCATCTCCAAATACAGTATGGTTATCATACAGTTTCCACTCTCCGGCAATGGAGTTGTCAGCAGCGCTTCCACCAAAGAAAGGAATCCTTCCTATGATAGAACTAATCCCCTTTAGATAGAATTCTTCTTCTGCTGGAGAAGCTGCCATGTGGAAGAAGGCAGGGGCACAATCCTTACCAGCAGACTTCATAGCAGCTTGTGCCAGCTTACGCCCAGTTTCGAATGGATCTACACCACGTTCCATTGCAGCCACACCAACCGTCATGTCTGGATCGGAGAGTGCCATGACCGTAACAAAACCATGATCAGAGGAGATATAACCCTCTTGGGTGATAGTACCGGTAAAGGAAGTATTACCGAATATAGGGACACCTGGAAGAGCTTCCTTCACACCATCCAGTAAATCAGACATATCGTATGCACAACTTGCGTATACAAAAGCGGTCTTTACATCCTCAAGATTTGTCTTTGCAGTATTTGCAGCTACAAAACCGGCAGTTTTAGCATCAGCCAGTGTGCTAGAACCAACATTTGCTTTCAACATTATAAAACCTCCTTTTGTTATATATGTATAATTAAACTGATATTATTAATTATAATTTATACAATATTGCTTACAACTAGTAAGTTCTATACAGTGAAATGGCCATTTCATCTGATGGAACAGTAATAATTTCATAGAATAGAGAGAATACTGTAAATAAAGTATTATAGTTCAATAGGAGGTACTATCATGAGCGTATATGATATTGGAGCATTACCAGTAGGATTTGGTTTTAAATTGGCTATGGATGTTACAGCGATGGAAAAGTTCTCAGCCTTAAGCGAAAGAGAGAAAGAAGAAATGATTGCCTATGTACAGGGTGGAGAAACCTCTGAGGAGGCAGAGTATCGTGTGGAGACAGCAATTGCGAGACTGCATTAAAAAACATTAATAGTCATTTAATTGACCTTAATAAAATCAGATTATATAATAGTATTGTAAACTTATACACCATTATATAAAAGGCTTATAGGAGGTGTGACTATGAACCTAGAAGGAAGAAATCAAAAAGGTATGAGACTAGAGAATCTTATGCGTACCCTGAGAATATTAGTCTTTCAGGGAGCATGTTCCAGAAGAGATTTGGCTCAGCAATTAGGGTTATCTAAAATGAGTATTACCAACATAATTAATACATTCTTATCAGTTGGATTGGTAGTCGAAGTGGATTCTCATGAGGTAAAGCCTTCAACCTCAGGGCCTAAGCCTGTTTTATTAAAGGTAGCAGCCGGTAAGCTGGTAGCTATCGGTATACATATTACAGAGTATTTTATTAATGGACAGCTATACGATGCGGAAGAGGGCGCCATATGCGAGAAAAAGGTCCTTATTGACAATGTGAATTCCAAAACTCAGTTTATGAATAGTATTAAAGAAATAGTAGATCAACTAGTGGAGTGTGCAAAGAGCAAGAATATTTCGATTGCAGCGATAGGAATTACAGATAATTATTTTATAAACCGAGAAGAAGGCTCCGTCGTATTTAAGGGTAATCAGTTAGGCATAGATGATAATTACCTTAAAAATAACTTAAAGCAGAGATATAGCCTGCCTATTTTTTTAGAGCATGAGCGAATGGGCCTGCTTTTAACAGAGATGGCTTATGGATTATATAATCACAGTAAAAAATATTATTTTCTGGCGATTTCCAATGAGATAAGAGGTGATTTTACCAGTGGATACAATATTCAGAAGGGTTGTGTAGGGCTCTCAGGTATGGTTGGCCATATGAGTATCAAATGTGATGGGCCAAGATGTAGCTGTGGAAACAGGGGTTGTTACGAACAGTATGGAAGTATGGAAGCATTGTTGAAAGACAGCAATTGTTCATCAATCAAAGAATTTAATAGCAGCCTTGCCAATAGAGAACCATCTGCTTTACGGGCACTAG
>JAEYPA010000063.1 GCA_023411225.1 Bacillota bacterium | reverse complement strand
TGCCATCCGGCTTCCTTCAGATTTGTCGTCACCGACAACACCCTTGCCATTGGCTAAATCCTTCCCATCACCGGGCGGATTAGGAGACTTTCACTCCATAAGAACGTGCGCCCGCCGGGCGCACAACTAGAACAAGTACGCTTTGGTATGTGAATATGCATACCAAAGCGTACTTGTTTTAATTCCTATCTTATATAATCTTTTTACTATAAAGCATCTTCTCCTACTTCGCCTGTACGAATACGGATAACCTCTTCCACATTATAGACGAATATCTTGCCGTCTCCCATTTCCCCAGAACGACTTTCCTTAAGTAATATTTCTATAATATTATTTAGTTCAGAGTCCCTAACTACTAGATCTATCATGATTTTAGGAAGTAAGTCTAATTGAAATTTCTCACCTCTCCATGCCTGCACAATACCTTTTTGATTACCTTGACCCATTACATCGGTTATGATAATTCCTCGGTAACAATCCGTATTTTCCAGTGCATTTCTAACTGCAGACAATTTATCAGGTTGAATAATCGCTTTTATATGTTTCATATCATTTCCTCCTATTCTTGTTCAGAAGTCTTTGATACAGACTTTTCACCATTATCCATTTGATAATCATTCATAATCGCCGAATATACAGGTTTGTGAATCACATATTCAGGATATGCCTGATTACCATGTTCATTGACATCCAAACCTTGAATCTCTTCGTGAAGTGATACTCTCAGTCCAATTGTCTTTTTGATTACATACCAAACGATTACACTAGCTGTAAATACAAAAGCACCAACACAGAGAATACCAATCATCTGTTTCCCAAGTAGGCTGGCCCCTCCACCATAGAATAAGCCATTACCGGTTTCCATACCAGCTATCTTATCTTCTGCAAATAAGCCTACATAAATGGTTCCAAGGATACCATTAACAAGATGGACAGCTATTGCACCAACTGGATCATCAATACGTATTCTATCAATAATAATAACTGCAAATACAACTATAATACCGGAAATTGCACCTATAATGATTGCACTAGTGATGCTGACATAAGCACAGGATGCAGTGATACCAACTAAGCCTGCCAGACATCCATTGATGGTCATACCCAAATCAGGTTTGCCGATTACGATCCAAGAAGTAATGGTAGATGTTAACACAGCCACAATAGCTGAAGTATTAGTGGTCATTACAATATGAGAAATCGCATTAGCATTAGCTTCCATAGTAGAACCAGGATTAAATCCGAACCAACCTAACCACAATACAAATAAACCTATTGTAGCAAGACTTAAACTATGCCCTTGGATAGGATGAATTTTACCGTCCTTCGTATATTTACCTACTCTAGGTCCTAAAATTAAAGCACCTGCCAACGCTGCCCATCCACCAACAGAGTGTACTACGGAACAACCTGCAAAATCTAACATACCAAGTTTAGAAAGAAAACCACCGCCCCAGATCCAATGACCTACGATTGGATAAATTAAAAGAGTTAAAATAAATGAGAATACAATAAAAGAAATGTATTTAACTCTTTCTGCTACTGCTCCAGAAACTATGGTTGCTGCCGTTCCACAAAATACAAGCTGGAAGAAGAATTTTGCATATAGTGGCACACCAGTCCAGGAAATAGCAGAGTACACACCACTATAATTCTCTGCTGTTGCAGGAGAGTTATCAGCACCTGACAATAAAAATAACCCACTTGTGCCAATAAAGCCGTTGCCATCACCAAACATTAATCCCCAACCAAGTACCAAAAAGCCCAATGAGGAAACAGCAAAGACAATAAAATTTTTGGATAAAATATTAACCGTATTTTTGGATCTGGCAAATCCACTTTCTACTGCTGCAAATCCTAGATTCATAAAAAACACTAGGAAAGCGGTTAATAATACCCACATAGTATCCAACGTCACTTTCATATATCTTCTCCTTTCAAAATAAAAAAGGTGCATAAGCTATGCCTATGCACCTTTGCATTTATTCTAATCCATATATAATGGATTCGTCATTGGTAGTTTATGATAGATGAATCTGTTTTGCAACCGATTTTTCTATATTTAATATAATTAAGGTATTTATTACATTTCTCTTAATTAATCCACAAAATTAATGTTTTAATATTTATATTATTTACTGTTCATAATTTATACTTCCAATATTTAACATCATTAATACCGATGTACAATAACATCAAGATAGTCTTTCATTTGATTGTATTGCTCTTCAGTTATAACAATCTTATGGCCATCCCGTTTAATAAACCCATTCTCTTCCATCTTCTTGACAGAACGGTTTACAGTCTTAACGCTTAAGCCACTAATCTCCGCTAATTCTTGCCGTCTCATATATAAGATAAAGTTACCTTCTGAATTGTTCTGTTCATAGTTTTTTATGAAAATAAAGAGAATGCGGTCCATGCCCTGTAAAAATAGAAATATACGGTCTTTCCTATTCTGCTCTAGCATATAGCTTCCTATCGATTCCATCTCCATACGAAGAGCATTCTTATCCTCCCAGATCCATTTCTCATAATTTGACCTAGAAATTACTAGCATGGTGCAAGGTGTCACTGTCTTAAGAGTAGTCATATAAGTAGCTAGATTAAATAACATCTCCATGGCACCAAAGACCTTTACGGAATGAAACCACATATAGTCATAGGCAACTCCCTGAATTCTGTAATCAAGGGCTCTGACTACTCCCTTTGCCAGAATATAAACATTATCTGCTGCGGCATTCTCTTCAATAAAAACAGTATTCTTATCTTTATGTACTACCTGCATTACCTCTAAGATCCATCGTGGAGCATTGTTTAAGTATTGATTTAGATATTTGCATTGGCTTATATTTAGTGATTTTTGTAGCTCCATGATTCGGTTTATATTTTCTTCTGCTGTCATTACAAACTCCATTTCTTCACTAACTGATCTTTGCATCCAACATCTGTAAAACTCATTTCGATTGACCATGTATATATCTGTTTCAAATCATCATCCGATACTCTTAAATGTTCCATAATATGTATGAATTCTTTCGTACTGTCTGTATTACTTACCGTACGATTATCTGTATTAATAGATATCGGAATACCAGCTTGTATAAATGTAGGTAATGGGTACTCTACCCAACTCCTTATGGCCTTTGTTTGAAAATTACTGGTAGGACATAATTCTACACCTATGTTCTTTTTTGCACAAAGCTTCATTAAATATGAATCGCCAGCCATAGCAATTCCATGTCCTAATCTCTTGGCTCCCAGCTCTATGGCAGTTTTAATATTTTCTCTACTTCCACATTCACCAGAATGAATCGTAAAAGGAATTCCATATTTCTTAGCAGACAAAAAGAACTCAGAAAATAGTGCAGTGGGATAAGCCATTTCATCTCCTGCCAAATCACAGGCGACTACTCCACACTTATATAATTCCATGGATTCCTTAAGCATCTTAAGGTTTACTTCCATTGGAAGATTTCTCATTCCACATACTATGATCCCTGTTTGGATATCCACCTTTTTTTGTGCCTTCTCTAATCCTTTTTGTACACTACATATAATCTTTTGTGTGGTAAGTCCTTTGGCTGTTAGGAATGAGGGAGCAAATCGAACCTCCAGATACTTCACATTTTCCGAGGCTGCATCCATTGCTAAGGCAAAGGCTGCTTTTTCCAGTCCCTTCTCTGTCTGAAGATACTTGATGGGCAATTCAAAGCATGTCAAATAATCTGCAAGACTATGACAGTCTTTGTTGACTTGAAGTCGTTTTTCTAGCTCACTTTCTGAAAATTCTTCGTTGAATTCTTTAGCAAGCTCCCTAATTACTGAAGCTTTGACTGAGCCATCTAGGTGGCAGTGAAGGTCAATTTTAGGCATATTCCTTAATTTACTCTCCAACTTCTCCTCCTGTAATAAAAAAATCTAGTTTCTTTAGCTGTTTGGAAAAGAACTGTATTAACGGTCCTGCAGTAAAAGCTGTTACAAGTGTTACCACTCCGAATTTGCCCCCAAGTATTGAACCTAGGAGAATCATTGTTAAATCAAACATAATCTTTACTATACGGTATTCTTTTCCTGTTAAATCCTTAAAAAATAGTACAATTCCAGTTAAAGGGTCTACTCCTATATCTATGGTGATGCATATAGCAACACCAAGATATATGAATAGACATCCTACTACACTTGCTATAATCCTAACTTCCAGTATATCTAAGGAAAAAATGTATCGATAGAGGAAGGTACCAATACTAACAAAAGTCCCATAGGGAAGGACATAGATTATAGTCCCAATATTGATATATCTCCTTGCCAGAAATAATAAAAGAATAATCAGGCAAATATTAAATATATTTGATACCATCCCAAGTTCCTTAGCATCCAATCCTGCTATACTTCTGATTCCATCGTACAACAACCCTATAGGGTCATTTCCAATTCCGGCACTATTATTAAAAGCTACTCCCATGCCGATTAGAAAAACACCCATGATAGCAGCTAGAATATTCTTATAGGAAATCTTCTTCATGAAACCCTATTTCAAATCTCCTAAAAGCGAATATCCTATGGTTCCGTCAGGCATATTAACCTGAAAATTATCAGCAATTGTTGCACCAACTACTGCAAAGGTATCCGTTTCCTTTAATCTGCCATGACCGGTAAAGGATGGGGAGTATGCCAGGAAGGGAACTTTTTCCCTGGTGTGATCCGTACCGGTATAAGTTGGATCATTTCCATGATCCGCTGTAATAATAAGCAGGTCGTCTTCCTTCATGCAAGGTAAGAATTCCCCAAGCTTTACATCAAATCTCTCAATTTCCGCTCCATAGCCAGCTGGGTTTCTTCTATGCCCCCAAAGAGCATCAAAGTCGACCAAATTAACAAAGCACAAACCAGTAAATTCTTTTTTGGCAATCTCTATGGTTTGTTCCATGCCATGAACTGAACTATTGGAATGATGACTCTCTGTTATTCCTTCGCCCACAAAAATATCATTGATTTTCCCAACTGAAATCACATCCAGACCTGACTCCTTAAGAGCATCTAAGGCAGTCTTTCCTGTAGGCTTTAATGCATAGTCATGACGATTGCTGGTTCTCACAAATTCACCTTTTTTCTTGCCGATATATGGTCTTGCGATTACCCTTCCTACACGCCATTTATCCTCCATGGTCAATTCTCTTGCGATTTCACAGTAACGATAAAGAGTATCTAAACCCATGGTCTCTTCATTTCCACAAATCTGAAGAACAGAATCTGCAGAGGTATACACAATAACTGCACCTGTTTTAATTTCTTCTTCTGCTAGCTCATTTAAAATGTCTGTACCACTGGCTGACTTATTTCCAATAATCTTTCTTCCAAAGCGCTTTTCCAGTTCCTCAATGAGCTCCTTCGGAAACCCTGTATCCGTAAAAGTAATAAAAGGTTTCTTTGTATGAATCCCCATGAACTCCCAGTGTCCAGTCATAGTATCCTTACCATTACTTTTCTCATTCATAGGTGTATAATAGCCAAGAGGTTGTTCTACTGGAGGAATCTTTTTTAGAGATTTTAGGTTAGCCAGTCCCAGTTTCTGCAGGTTAGGTATATGGAGTGTCTCTACACTATCTACAATGTGACCTAAGGTATCTGCCCCTACATCATTAAATTGCCTTGCATCCTCCATGGCTCCTATTCCTAAAGAATCCAGTACTATGGTAAATACTCGGTTAAATCTATATTTCATCCTATAAGCTCCTCTCTATAGTGCTTATATGTTCTCCAGCTCTTTTGCAATCTTAACGATACGACTGGTACCCAATCTATCTGCACCGATTTCCAAAAACGTCTCTGCATCGCTAACACTTGAAATTCCACCTGCTGCTTTGATTTTTACCTCTGGACCAACATACTTTTTAAACAGTTTAATATCATCAAAAGTGGCACCAGCCACAGAAAATCCGGTTGAAGTCTTAATATATTCAGCGCCAGATTCTGTCACTAATTCACACATTTTTATCTTCTCTTCTTCTGAAAGAAGACAAGTTTCAATAATAACCTTCAAAAGTTTGCCCTGACAAGCTTTCTTAATCTCTATTATTTCATTTAAAACATAATCATATTCTTTTTCTTTAAGCTTTCCTAAATTAATAACCATATCAATTTCGTCTGCACCATTTTCTACAGCATCTTTTGTCTCATATACTTTGACCGCTGTAGTATTGTATCCATTCGGAAAACCAATCACCGTACACACCTTCATACGATCTCCCACATATTCCTTTGCTTTTTTTACATGGCAAGGGGGTATGCAAACCGATGCTGTGTTGTACTTTATGGCATCATCACAAAGAGCTTCCACCTCTTTTAAAGTGCTTGTTTGTGATAATATCGTGTGATCTACAGTTTTTAATATTTTAATCATATCCATTGGTTTCTTCCTCTTTCTATTCTTTCGATTTCCTGACATTCATTATTTACTTTGTAAGTCTTTTGGCCCAAATCCCATAGGTAACAACTCTTTTAAAGTGAATACCTTCATTTCCTTTTGACTTTTTGCCAAAATGATCTGAAAGTTGTCATAGTCACAGAATTCCATCATTACCTGTCTACAGACTCCACAGGGTGCACAGTAGTCTAGTTCCTTTGCATCCTTGGCTCCACCTACTATAGCAATTGCATGAAAGTTACGTTCTCCTTCACTGACTGCCTTAAAGAATGCCGTCCGTTCTGCACAGTTACTTGCGGTCTGTCCAGCATTTTCTATATTACTGCCTAGATAAACTTTTCCTTCTTCTGTTAAAAGAGCTGCCCCAACATAGAAATTCGAATAAGGTGCATAAGCCATATTTCTAGCCTCTAACGCAGCCTTAACAAGCTCATAATTCTCCATCTTACTTCATCTCCCTTATCTAGACTTTATAAATGGCTTTCCATTGGCAGCAGGAGCATTGGCCTTTCCAACAAACAATACCAGTGCAAGAATAGTAACAATATAAGGAATCATTGATATCAGGTTTGGAGAGACTGAATTACTCATACCTGCAAGTGTCTTAATTCCTGAGCAAAGACCGAAAAGCAGACAAGCCTTTATTGCTCCTTGTGGAGAGAATTTACCGAAAATAACGGCTGCAATGGCAATGAAGCCCTGACCCACAATAACATTCGGTCTAAACTGATTAATAGTTGCTAACGTTACAAATGCTCCACCAAGTCCTGCTAAAAATCCAGAACAGATTACACAGATATAACGTACACGATATACATTAATACCTAGAGATTCACAAGCCTTTGGATGTTCTCCTACGGCTCTTAAGTGAGCACCAAATCTAGTCTTATAGAATATAAACCAACATATAAATGCAAAGATGAATACTAAGTATGCTACTGAATATACATTCAATACATTACTCCAAAAGGAACCTGTTGGAAAAACACCTTGAAAAAGTTTTGGGAGTTTTGAAGATGCATCCATAGCTGGGGTGTCGGAAGAATTATTAAACATAGCCTTGCATAAAAAGATAGCAAGACCAGGCCCTAAGAAATTAATTGCTGTTCCGGCAATCGTCTGATCGGCATGAAAGGAGATACATGCGATGGCATGAATCACACCAAACACTGCTCCCGCTAGGCCTCCACATAAAAATGCTAACCATCCATTTCCTGTCAATAACCCTACTACTGCTCCTGTAAATGCACCTATGGTCATCATACCTTCAATACCAATATTGACAACACCACTTCGTTCTGAGAAGCATGAGCCTAATGCGGCAAGCAAAAGTGGAGGAGTTGCAATCAGAGTTGCGTTAATTAATAATCCAAGATTCTTAATGAGAACGTCCATTTATCTGACCTCCTTTTTCTTTCCAATTTTCTTGAAAAGAACTCTAAATATTTGAGAGATTGCGATAAACAAGATTATGCAACCCATGATAATGTCAACAACTTCTGCTGGAGCCTTTACAATAGTGAGCTTTGAACCACCATACTTCATAGCACCGTAGAACATTCCAGCAAAGATACAACCTATCGGATTGGAACCGGCAATTAAAGCAACTGTTATTCCTTCAAATCCAAAGCCTTCCTGTCCTGCAAACTGACTTAGTCTACCTGACATTCCTAACAATTGAACTGCTCCGCCAAGTCCTGCCAATGCTCCTGATATTCCAAGTGCTGTTAATACTGACTTATCTGAATTAATTCCAGCGAACTTTGCTGCATTATTATTAAATCCAACTGCTTTCAGTTTATATCCAAGAGTGGTCTTCTCAATGATGATCCATATAATAATTCCTGCTAAAATTGCCATAATAAAGCCCCAGTTTGCAGATTTATTACCTAAGAATTTTGTCAGGAATTCTGGCATCGTAATTCTAGCTGAAGGAAGTATATCCTTAGTTGCTTCTCCTCCACCTGCTTTATGGATAGCCTCTAGGTTTACTACATAGTTGGATAGATAGAATGCAATCCAGTTAAACATGATAAAAGAAAGTACCTCATGAATTCCCCGTTTTACCTTTAACATACCTACGATAAGTGACCAGATACAGCCAGCTGCAGCTGCCACTATGATAC
>JAEYPA010000049.1 GCA_023411225.1 Bacillota bacterium | reverse complement strand
GCCATATAGATGGGGTGGGAAAAATAGTAGCGATTAAAACAGACGATAACGCGGTCTGGTATAACATTTCCTCTGAAGAAAAGATATTACACTACATAATTGAGAAAGGTTCCATTGCTATTGATGGAATAAGTTTGACAGTAGCAAGAGTTAGTAATTATGATTTTTCTGTTTCCATCATACCACATACAATCAGTAATACAACGCTGTCAGAAAAGAAGGTAGGAGATGTGGTCAACCTGGAAAATGATGTGGTTGGCAAATATATAGAAAAGCTACTAAAACCGCTATCATCCACAAAAGAAAAGAGCAATATTACTGTAGAATTTTTAGAGAAATATGGATATTAAGGAGGTAGAACATGTTTGAATATAACACGATTCCAGAAGCTCTAGACGCGCTTCGTAATGGAGAAATCATTGTAGTCACAGATGATCCTGATAGAGAAAACGAAGGGGATCTTATCTGTGCAGCTGAATTTGCCAATACTGAGAATGTTAATTTTATGGCGATGCATGGAAAAGGATTAATCTGTATGCCTATGGGAGAAAAGTTGGTTGAGAAACTACAAATACCACAGATGGTTAGTAATAACAGCGACAATCACAAGACGGCTTTTACAGTTTCTATTGACTATGTGGATACTACCACAGGCATATCTGCCGTTGAGCGTAGTATCACTGCAATGAAATGTGTAGAGGATAATGTAAAACCTGAGGATTTCAGACGCCCAGGACATATGTTTCCACTGTTGGCAAAGAAAAATGGGGTGTTAGAACGCAATGGACATACAGAGGCAACTGTTGATTTAATGCGTCTAGCAGGTCTAAAGGAGTGTGGTCTTTGTTGTGAGATTATGAGGGAAGATGGCACTATGATGCGAACATCTGAACTGAAGGAACTAGTTAAGAAATGGAATCTTAAATTTATTACCATAAAAGAACTGCAGAATTATAGGAAAAGACACGACAAATTGGTAGATCAGGTTGTTATTACTAAGATGCCAACGAAATATGGTAATTTCAAAGCGTATGGATATATTAATAAATTAAATGGAGAGCATCATGTAGCATTGGTCAAAGGAGAAATTGGAGATGGTGAAAATATATTGTGTCGTGTCCATTCAGAATGTCTGACTGGTGATGCATTCGGATCTATCCGCTGTGATTGCGGACAACAATTTGCTGCAGCCATGACGCAAATTGAAAAAGAGGGTAGAGGAATTCTTCTGTATATGAGACAGGAAGGCAGAGGCATTGGACTTATCAATAAATTATGTGCTTATGAGCTCCAGGATAATGGTATGGATACATTGGAAGCTAATATTGCCTTAGGATTTCCAGGTGATTTACGAGAATACTTCATAGGTGCCCAGATTTTACATGACCTTGGTGTCAAAACAATGCGTCTTCTGACGAATAACCCTGATAAGGTATATCAGTTATCTGATTTTGGTATTAACATAGTAGAGCGTGTACCAATTCAAATGGATGCTACCGCTTATGATTTATTTTATCTTAAAACGAAACAAAAAAAGATGGGACATATATTAAATTATTAATCAATAGTAAGGAGAATTCAATTATGAAAACATATGAAGGTAATTTAGTAGTAAATAACATTAAGGTTGGAATTGTTGCAGCACGATTTAACGAATTTATTACGAATAAGCTGATTGGAGGAGCATTAGATGGCTTAAAACGTCATAATGTGAAAGAAGAGGACATTAGTTTAGCTTGGGTTCCAGGAGCTTTTGAAATTCCTTTGATTGCCTCTAAAATGGCTAAAAGTGGGAATTTTGATGCAATTATTTGCCTTGGTGCAGTTATTCGTGGCAATACCTCTCACTATGATTATGTATGCAGTGAGGTATCAAAAGGGGTTGCCCATGTAGCTTTAAACAGTGATATTCCGGTAATGTTTGGGGTATTGACCACTGAAAATATAGAACAGGCCATAGAACGTGCTGGTACCAAAGCTGGTAATAAGGGATTTGATTGTGCCGTTGGTGCTATTGAAATGGTAAATCTTATCAGAGAGATTGAAGCTTAATATGGCAACACTGGTGTTTGATTATGATGGTACTTTACACGATAGTATTAAGATATATGCGCCGGCTTTCCGATTGGCATACAATTATCTTGTCTCTCACGGCTTAATGCCAGATAGGACATGGTCAGATCAGGAAATCAGTATTTGGCTTGGATATACGTCTAAAGATATGTGGAATAGTTTTCCAAAGTCAATCTCACAAGAAACAAAAGATTTATGCAGTCAAATGATTGGTGAAGAAATGTTGCATCTGATTAACAGTGGTAAGGCGCAGTTATACCCAGGGATTTTTGAAATGCTAAAGAGACTAAAAGCAGATGGGCATACACTGATTTTTCTTAGTAACTGTAAACATAATTATATGATAGCCAGTTGTAAGTATTTTGAGTTGGAACGGTATTTTTCTGCTTTTTATTGTGGTGAGGATTTTGACTGGATTCCAAAGTATAAAATCTTCAACCAAATAAAAAAAGAATACAGTGGAGAGTTTGTCATTATTGGAGATCGTCTTCATGACCTAGAGATTTCACAAAAACATGGACTTAAGTTTATCGGATGTGTATATGGGTATGGACAACCCGGTGAATTGTCAAGAGCACAGTTTATAGCACATAATCCTTTAGAAATATGCAAAGTACAAATGACCCTATGAATCAGTAAAAATAATTAGAAAGAGAAACCTGTATTCAATGAAACTGGATTGACACTTGTGAAATTAAATGATATTGTAATGTTATAAAATAGTAATTGTTACCATTATTATTAATTACATAATAATCTCACTGTTCAAAACTTAGAATTTCATATTAAGGAGGAAAGATACTATGTACGAAATGAAAGATGAATATCTCACAGGGATTGAAATGATTGATAACGAGCATAGAAGATTGTTTGAGATTGCAGAAGAAACATATCAAGTTAGGAGAAATGAATTTCTTGTAGACAAATATGATCAAGTAAAACATGTGTTAAAGGAACTTAGAGACTATACACTTATGCATTTTGATCATGAAGAGGAGTATATGGAAAGCATAAATTATAATCAGATGTTTATTCAAAAGGTACAGCATGATGAGTTTAGAGAAAAGATTGAAGATTGGGATTTAGATAATTTGGATGAGAATTCAGATGACATGATTGATGAAATATTGGAGTTCTTAACAAATTGGTTAATAGATCATATCTTGGAGAATGATATGCAGATAGCTGAATAAGTAACATAACAGATATTAATGAGACATATTTGTTGAACAAATTAATAAAAAGATGATAAGAGGCAGTCAGCATAAACAAAATGTTGATTGCCTCTTTATCTTAGAAGTAACATATCTTATTGTATTAATCAAATAAGTATTGCATGGTGAAAAAATGTGTGTAATCTATTATTAAAGGATAAGCGTGGTTAAACCAGTTTATTGTTCGCGTTAATAATTATATAAGGAGGATGACATATGGAAGAGTATCAAGCTTTAGTTATGGAATGGAGAACACTGGCGAAGGACATGTATGATTTAGCAAAGGAGTTTGGAAAAGAAGATGCGATACAGTATGAGAAGTTTTTGTTAAGAGCTCTGATGTACCTAAGCAAGATACAGGATAGCCAAAAGAGCTTAAAAGATGCGTATGATGTAGTAGAGATATGTAGTATGATAAATGAATTCTATCAGTATTCTAATTCTTATGATAAAGTAGTGGAGTATGCAAAAACACAGTATATGTATGGAGAAGCTATCTATGCACAGACAAAAGACACTAGTATACTTCTTAAAGTGGGAAGTGCATATAAAAGTATCTGTACCTGCTTACAGCAGCAAGACAATAAAGTAGAAGTTCTTGCTTGCATGAAGAATGGAATACAAGCGATAGAACCAGGTTGTAATCAGTTTCCAGAATTGAATAAGATGTATCTGGATTGGCAACAGCAGATTAGTATTTTGGAGCAAGAGCATCCAACAACACCTGTTGTTCCCGCTCCAGTACCTGTATCAGAGACAAAGAAACCAATGTATTGTATTATGTGTGGTAGTAAGAATAGTTCAGGAGCAAGGTTTTGTATATACTGTGGTAAGAAGTTAAAAGAATAATACTTGGCTGATTTGGGAGGCAAGAGTTGAAAGATATAAAAAGGTGATGTAATATATACATAAAATGACGATTTGAATGGAGGATATACGAATGAGAAAAAATTTTGGAGCAAAACACTACATGTATCCGCAACCCGTATTAATTATAGCCGCATATGGGGAAGATGGTACAGCCAATGCCATGAATGCTGCCTGGGGTGGTATCAGTTCAGATACACAGATATCAATGTGCCTTAGTGGAAGACATAAGACGGTAAAGAATATCCTCAAACGAAAAGCATTTACTGTTAGTATGGCAGATGCTACCCATGTGGTAGCATGTGATTATCTAGGGCTGGAATCTGGAAACCAAGTTCCAAACAAACTTGAGAAAGCAGGATTTCATACTGTGAAGTCTGAGTTTGTAGATGCACCAATCATTGAAGAACTTCCTATGACTTTAGAATGCAATTTGGTTAGCTTCGATAGTAATACCGGCTGTATGATTGGAGAGATCATTAATGTTAGTGCAGATGAAAGAATTCTTGATGAAAGTGGGAAAATAGCTCCTTCAAAGTTTGAACCAATTACATATGATTCAGTGAACCATGTTTATTTAAAACTGGGAGAGCAAGCAGGAACTGCATATAGTGATGGATTAAAACTAAAATAATAAATAGAGATAAAACCATTATAAGGAGGCAAAGGCCAATCTTATAATGGTTTTTTTATTGTTATATTGTGTAATAAAGTGTAAAATAAAAGTACTATTGAATTATGTGTTCATTATACAGAAACGTAACGTAAGAGGTGATTAGTATGAGTATACAGAAGC
This sequence comes from Bacillota bacterium, assembly GCA_023411225.1. Lineage (GTDB taxonomy): Bacteria > Bacillota > Clostridia > Lachnospirales > Lachnospiraceae > KM106-2. Next base: position 4,375 of record JAEYPA010000049.1, on the reverse strand, counting down.
AATTTGCAGTAGATACATCAAAGCGTAGTCTCAAACAGTGGATTCAAGGACTTAGTATATTATTTATTGGGCTAACCATCGCTCATTTAGGGGTAACCATGTTTCTTATCTCAAATTTGGGAACGGATACCTTCACAATTTTAATACAGGGAATTTCCAATCTGGTGGGGCTATCTATTGGCACCTGTCATGTAATTGCTTTGATTATATTGATGGTTGTTATGCTTCTTACCACGAAAGGTTATGTAAAGCCAGGTACTATTGTGTGCGCTTTCTGTGGAGGATGGATCATTGATTTCTTTTTGTGGTTGTTTCAAGGCAATATATCAGATGCTTCTCCTATGTGGGTAAGGGTTTTGGTTATGGTTGCCGGATGTGTCATTTTAAGTATTGGTATGTCATTGGTCATAGAAAGTAAATCAGGAACCGGTCCTAATGATTTGATTGCAATTATTTTAACTGATAAGTTATCTGCTAGATGGAAAAGAGTTCAATTTCGCTGGGTACGTGTTTCTTGTGATATTCTATTTACCGTAATAGGTTATTTATTTGGTGGTGTATTTGGTATCGGGACAGTAGTAGCTGCTTTTGTGGTGGGACCTTGTGTTCAGTTCTTTCTTCCAGTAAGTAAAAAAGTGATACATATGATCTTTCCTAGATTAGAATAAGAGAGGTGTTTCCTATGAATTATGAATGTTTGATTGTAGATGATGAGAAGGAATTAGCAGAAAGCACTTGTGACTACTTAAATCTTTTTGATGTTAAGTCCACCTATACATTATCCTATGAAGGATGTTTGAATTTTTTTAAGGAGAACACTACTCAATTAATTCTATTAGATATCAATTTGGAGAATAAATCAGGGTTTGAGTTATGTAAAGAGTTACGAAAAACCGTAGAGGCTCCAATTCTTTTTATCAGTGCCAGAAATAGTGATGACGATGTGTTGTTGGGATTATCCATTGGTGGTGATGATTACATTGCTAAGCCATATTCTCTAAGTGTATTGTTGGCTAAGGTGCGAGTTGTTTTGAAAAGACAGCAGAGTGGCGCAGGTAATCATGAAAGTATTAAGGGCAGTCATACTCTAGAAGAGGGTATTTATATGGATTGTAAAACGGGGAAATTATATAAAGATGGGAAAGAAGTTCCACTAAAGGGAATGGAATATAAATTATTATCTTATCTCATGGAGAATAAGGGTAAAATTATATCAAAGGATGAGCTATTCTTACATGTATGGGAAGACTCTTTTGTAGGTGATGGAACCTTAAATGTACATATTAGGCATCTTAGAGAAAAAATTGAGGACGACCCGAATCAACCTTTACATATAAAAACGGTATGGGGAAGAGGATATAGTTATGAGGATTAGAAAACTGAGCTATATCAGCATTGCTTTTTTAGCAATTGTGCTAGTAGTGGCAGTATATATGATAAATGATTTACAGATGACTAACCTAAACCATGCAGAGGTGAATGATTTTATAAAAACTATTGAAGGGAGTGGAAATTCAGAAGAGATAAAGGAGCTGAAAAAGGAGTATGGGCTAAACTACTACTATCAGGACGGAAAGCTTGTGGTCTATCGTGATATTGGGGACGAATTACAGGAGACGAAGCAATATGCAATCATCACCTTAGTAATGATTACTGTCATTGCAGTTATCATTATTATTATTTCTGCTGTTTCCATCAATAAGAATATTATTACACCATTTCATAAACTGCAGTATTTTGCGGAAACTGTAGCAAGGGGAGACCTAAATGTTCCTTTATTAATGGACAGAGAGAACATATTTGGGGCTTTCACAGAGAGCTTTGATATTATGCGAGAAGAACTGGCACTTGCCAAAGAAAATGAGAAGCGGGCCAATGAAAGCAAGAAGGAACTGGTTGCCTCTTTGAGCCATGATATAAAGACACCTCTGGCTTCTATAAAAGCCATTACAGAACTGTTGTTGGTTAAGATGCAGAACACAGAAATTATAGACAGATTACATAGTATTGATCAGAAGACAGAACAAATAGAAGTGTTGGTAAATAACTTGTTTCATGCAACTTTAGAGGAGTTGGTAGAATTAAAAGTCATAAAAGAGGAAATAAGTAGTCTGGAGATTAAGAAGTTTATAAATAATGCTGACAACAACAACCGAATAGAAGAATGTCAGATAAAAGAATGTTTAGTAATATGTGATCCCTTACGACTCCAGCAGGTACTAGACAATATCATCAGCAACTCCTATAAATATGCGGATAGCAGTATTCGAGTAACCTCTCTAATAGAGTACGGGTATCTTAATATTATGATAGAGGACTATGGCAAAGGAGTCAGTATAGAAGACTTGGCCTTAGTAAAGAAAAAATATTATCGAGGAAGCAACAGCGAGGGTAAGAATGGGGCTGGTATTGGTTTATACATCTCAAATTATTTTATGGAGCATATGGAAGGTTTTCTAAATGTTGCTAATGGTGAATATGGGTTTCAGGCTATCTTAGGAATCAAAATAGTATAGACAAATACTAATTTTTGCAAGCATTTTATGTAATCATTTAAGGAATAGTTAAGAATTGGATAAGAAACCAGTAAAGATAAACTTATACGGATACGGTAATATGGTTTCAGATGAAAAATGGGAGGTTTTAGTATGAAAACTATATTATCGACAAGAAAACTGTGTAAAACATTTTCTAATGCAGGCGTACAACAACATATATTAAAGAATCTTGACTTAGAGATTTATGAAGGAGATTATACTGTGATTATGGGAGCATCCGGCGCAGGAAAGTCAACTTTACTGTACGCATTATCTGGGATGGACAAACCAACGCTAGGAGAAATCTGGTTTCTGGACAAGGACATTTCTAAATATAACGATGATAAACTAGCGGTTTTTCGAAGAGAGAATTGTGGCTTTGTATTTCAACAAATCTATCTGATTGATAAGATGAGTGTTCTAGACAACATCTTAGCTTCAGGACTACTTGTAAATAAGAATCGAATAGATGTTGTTAAGACAGCAAAAGACTTATTTTATAAAGTGAATATATCGGAGCAGTTACAGGATAAATTCCCATCTCAATTATCTGGTGGTGAACAACAAAGAGTTGCTATTGTAAGAGGGCTTATTAATCATCCAGGTATACTATTTGCTGATGAACCTACTGGGGCCTTAAATTCCAGTAATTCCGAGGCTGTCTTAGATATGTTTACGAACTTTAATAAAGAAGGTCAAAGTATTGTTATGGTGACCCATGATATAAAAACAGCCCTTAGAGGAAGTCGTATTATCTATCTTAAAGATGGTCAAATTCACGGTGAATGTAATTTGGGTGCTTATGTCGAGAAGGATCATGATCGAAAAAGTAAACTAAAGACATTTTTAGAGGAAATGGGGTGGTAACATGAGAAAATTTATGGTTTTGTCACGTTACCATATTAGAAAGAATAAGGGACAATACTTGTCATTATCTCTTATAGTGTTAATAGCTGCTATGGTATTTGGCCTAGGCCTTGTAACCATTCTTAATTCCGGAAAAATGTTTCAAGAGAAATTTAAGCAGTATGAATGTGCAGATGTATTCTATACCTTATATGACTCCGATTGGAAGGATACCATATTTGAAAATGCTAAGGAGATTAAAGGGGTTACGGCTACAGAAATCAGAAAAAATATAATGCTTTCTGGAGAAGCTTCCTATGGAAAGACTGGTAACTCTTTAAATCACATTTTTTTCAATATGGATGATAAGCACGTTATGAACAAGATAGAAGCCATTGGAGATACTTTGGATAAAATGGATGTTAAAAATCCAATCTATATCTCCTATTGGGTGAAAGCCAATGGGTGTAAGATTGGAGATACCTACAAGTTTGTATCCGGAAAAACCACCTATGAGTTTACTATTGCAGGGTTTGTTGAGGATTTAATGTATGGTAATAATAACTGCGGAAATATGGGTGTATATCTACCAGAGAAAGAGTTTATGGACATGTATGAAAGTGTAGAACCCAATTGTCATGCAAAAACTCTTGCATTAAGACTAGCAAATAGTGAAGAAGGAAAAGAAGTATATACAGAATTAACCAAGATGACTGCAGGAAATCTTGCAAATAACTATACGCTTAATTATGGTTACTTAAAAATGTGTCAGACTAACCGAACAGTTACTGCCAATATTATGTCTGCAATGTTAATGGCGTTTTCGACATTACTTGTTATCATTACTATGTTTGTTATTAATTTTCGTATAAAAAGTAGTATGGATGAAGAAATACAGAATATGGGTGTACTAACTTCCATAGGCTATACTACAAGACAGGTTATATGGTCAGTAGCCATTCCTTATGTCATGATAGGAGTTCTATCTATTA
>JAEYPA010000036.1 GCA_023411225.1 Bacillota bacterium | reverse complement strand
AGGGCTGCGACGAGTCAAGAGCATAGTGGCTTGAACAAAGTGAAAGCCAGCGTCTTGAGGCGCTGGCCTAGTAACAGAGGCTTATAGCCTCAGAGCAAACCACCCGTTTTACGGGTGGTCATGATTTAGATCAGAATTTACATAAATTTCCGTCTCATGCAATAGACTTTGGTAAAGTGTACTAATCTGTCTTTTTATATTTATCTTAGAGCTCTTATGATATAATAAATGGAAGATTATAAATATATTAATGGAGGGTGAATAAATGGTAGAAGCTAATACACCTTTTACTCAAGAGCTCAAAGAACTAAGAAGAGAGGCTGGAATGCTACAAGTGGAGAAGTGCAGCAGGGAAGAGAATAAGGAATATGTTAGTATAACAAACAAAGGTGAAGATTTGCCAGAGGGTGTGTATCAATATATGTCAGATGGACAGCCAGTAGAGGAATTCTATAGATTATATGAGGAAAATTTAAGTGAGGCCGAAAGACTAGAGTATTTATTGTTAAAACAATATAAAAATTTAAAAACCATTAAGAATTGCGTTGTATTCTTTACCACATTTACTATTTTAGCTATCATTATATATTTTTGTAACACATTAAATTAGAGAAATATTATTATAGTATTTTATTAAAAAGGTGTTATTATGAAAAGACGGAAAAAATGGAAAAAACATTACATCTTAATAATATTGGCAGGAATCTTTTTCGTGGGTACTCTATGGCAATCTATTATGACTAAAATAGAGAGCAATCGATATCCTCCAGTAGGAGGATTTGTAGATTTAGGTAGCTATCAGGCACATTATTATAATAAGGGAGAAGGAAAGATAACTTATGTATTTATAACTGGCTCAGGAACACCTTGTGCGTATACTGATTTTTTTCATATACAAAATGAATTGGCTAAAACAGGTCAAACAATATCCTTTGATCATGCTGGAAGTGGTTGGAGTAGTAATACAGAAGAAAAACGAGATAATATTAACTTTGTAAAGGAGCTTTCCATTCTTATTGATAAGGTGGCTAATGATAATCCTGTTATTTTGGTATGTCATTCTCTTGGCTCTCTCGAGACAATTGCATATGCACAACGGTATGGTGATAGGGTAAGGGGAATCATTTTTCTGGATGCAGGAAGTCCTGAGTACTATAGAGATTACTCTGAGCTGGCTGCAAAAATGCTAAACCGTGGAACTGCTTTTTTGAGAACAATAGGAATGAATAGATTATTAGGAGAAATAGGAGTTTTACTACCCTTATATGGGGAGAATATAAGAAATAATAAATTACCGGAGGACATTGCCAAGATTGATAAGGTAATGTATTATCGATTGGTGGGGAATGTTTCCACCTTGGATACAATAAACCAAATGAATGAGAATGCAGATGCTATTTGTAAGGGAAAGAAATTAGGCAAGCTCCCAATATTAGTACTGTCCTCAGATTCAGATCAAAAGTGGAATACGGTTCAAGAGGAATTAACAGCCTGGTCCAGTGAAAGTAAGCATATAACTGTAAAAGAATCAAGTCATTACATTCATTGGTCGAAGGATAAAGAAGTATTGCAGTATATAGAGGATTTTAGCAAAAATAATATTAAATAACACAGGAGGTATAAATTATGAAGACAATAGAGCTTATTGGAGGTATGAGTTGGGAAAGTACAGTTACCTATTATAAGATTATGAATGAGACAATAAAGGAAAGATTAGGAGGACTTCACTCTGCTAAGATAATACTATATAGTGTAGACTTTGCAGAAATAGAAGAATGTCAATCCAATGGAGAGTGGGATAGAAGCGCAGATATTCTGGCCGCGGCTGCATATAGCCTACAAAAGGCAGGTGCGGACTATATTATCATTTGCACCAATACCATGCATAAAGTGGTGCCACAGATTGAAGAAAAGATACAGATTCCTATTATACATATTGCGGATGCTACAGCAGATCAGCTAGTGCAGAATAAGATCAAAAGAGTGGCATTACTTGGCACCAAGTATACCATGACACAGGACTTTTATAAAGATCGGATTGAAAAAAGAGGAATCCAGGTACTTATACCGGAAGAAAAAGAAATAGAGGTTGTTAATCATATTATATATGACGAATTATGTCTAGGAAACATATTAGAAGAATCAAAAAAGAAGTATTTACATATTATTAATCAACTTAATGAGAAAGGTGCAGAGGGTGTTATCCTTGGATGTACGGAAATAGGCTTATTAGTAAGTCAGGCAGATACTGAACTGCCTGTATTTGATACTACATTAATACATGGACGAGTAGCAGCGTTGAAAGCGCTAGAAGCATAAATCGTATTTATAGAAATTAAAAGAGGAGAGTAGAATGGGAGAATTCTTGGATTATTGGTTTAAGGGATTAGAAAAAGGAATAGAAGGGTTACCGGAGTCAGAAAGAGAGCCGCTATTTGCACAGTGCGGAAAAGCATGCTCAGATTCTTATACAAAAGCTATTTATCAAGATATATGGAAGAGGACAAAGGATATTCCCAAGTTCTTTCAACAGCTCAATTATAAGATTGAGGCAATTGATGTGAATGAAATTATGAAGGAACGAGAATATGAAATCACCTATCATGCGTGTCTTTGTGATTTGTATAAGAATGGGTATCTTACATCAGGTTACCTGTGTGAATGTTCTCGTCAAAGTCTACTATATAATCTCAACATAGTATGGCCGGATAGAGAAATAAAAGTTGATCTTTTAGATTCTATTCTCAGGGGAGGCAATAAATGCGTTCTAAGAGTACACCTTAAAAATAAGTAGATCCACATAAAAGAATGAGAATAAAAGAGTTATCCACTAAAAGTCCTAGTTATCCACTTATGAAGAATATTATAGTATTAAAATACATATACGTAATGCTACCTATGCTATGAACTGTACTTTCATATTGAATAAATAAAATTACTAGGATAATTTGATATAAATGAAAAGAAAGGTTTAAAAGTGATATAATAAGAAAAAAGTTGGAGATGATTCTATGGATAAAAAGATAGAAAGGTTAGGAGAAATGCTAAAAGACAGTAATAATATAGTCTTTTTTGGTGGAGCAGGAGTTAGCACTGCCAGTGGCATACCCGATTTTCGTAGCTCTGATGGACTTTATAGTAAAAAGTTGAAACGTAACTTTTCTCCAGAGCAGGCTGTATCACATTCCTTTTTTGTGTCTTATCCAGAGGAGTTCTATTGGTTTTATAAGAAAAATCTAATTTACCCTAATGCAAGACCCAATGATTGTCATATAGCTCTGGCAAAATTAGAAGAGATGGGCAAATTAAAAGCAGTCATAACCCAAAATATCGATGGGTTGCATCAAGCGGCGGGATGTAACAATGTATATGAGTTACATGGTTCAGTTCTTCGTAATTACTGTACAAGGTGCCATGAATTTTATGACGAAAAATACATTCTGGCAGCGGAAGGGGTTCCTACCTGCAAGAAATGTGGTGGAACAGTAAAACCGGATGTAGTCTTATATGAAGAAGGTCTGGATCAGAAGATTCTCTCTGGGGTGATTAGTGCTATTGCAAATGCGGATACCCTAATCATAGGAGGAACCTCTTTAATTGTATATCCTGCAGCAGGATTAATTGATTACTATAGTGGGAAAAAACTAGTATTAATAAATAAATCTGCAACTTCTGCAGATAATAAAGCTAATTTGATAATAAATGATGATATAGCAAAGGTTATGAAAGAAGTGGTCGACAGCATAGAATAATAGAATAGAATGAAATATTTAGTTTTGGATAAACTACCAGTAATGTCTCATATAACAAATGCATGAGGTGATAATATGGAATATAGTTTATCCAAAAATTTTGCTATGAATATTAAGAGCATTAATCAGGTTCTTAATGTTGAGAATAACTTTGATATTATTTATCGTGTCATTACCATAGCAGGAAAAGAAGCCTGTTTCTATTTTATAGATGGATTAAATAAGGATGAAGTTTTAGAAAAGATAATGCAGTTCTTGTATGGTATTAAACCTGAGGATATGGCAAAAGACGCTCATGAAATGTCCAAGAAGCTAATGCCTTACGGGGAAGTGGATTTTATTACAGATATGGACACCTTAGTAGGAAATGTACTCTCTGGTGTACCAATTTTAGTAATTGAAGGTTTTGATAAGATTATTTCTATTGACTTTCGAACCTATCCTGCACGGTCGATAGAAGAGCCGGATAAGGATAAGGTTATGCGGGGCTCAAAAGATGGTTTTGTTGAAACCATTGTATTTAACACTGCTTTAATTAGACGGAGAATTCGCAATCCGAAGCTGACAATGGAGATTACTTCAGTAGGAAAAAGCTCGAGAACGGATGTGGTACTGTGTTATATGCAGGATCGAGTCGATGAGAAGTTCTTAGGGTCTATTCGTAAGAAAATAAATGATATTCAGGTAGATGCTCTGTCACTTAATACAGAAAGCTTGGCAGAGTGTATCCATATGGGAAGTTGGTTTAATCCATTTCCGAAGTTTAAGTACACAGAACGGCCTGATACGGCAGCAGCTTCGGTACTAGAAGGAAGTATCATAGTTCTTGTAGACAATTCTCCTTCCGCTATGATTCTTCCAACATCCTTGTTTGAGATTACTGAAGAGGCGGACGATTACTATTTTCCACCGATAACAGGTACTTATTTAAGAATAAGCAGAATGCTTATTAACCTGGTAGCATTATTTCTTACACCGGTATGGCTTCTGTTTATGCAGAATCCTGATTGGCTTCCTGTCTCCCTGGAGTTTTTGAAGATAGATGATCCGATTAATGTGCCCCTTATCTATCAGCTTCTTATTCTGGAATTTGCTATTGATGGTCTTAAGCTCGCGTCTATGAACACCCCAAGTATGCTAAGCACACCTCTTTCTGTTGTGGCAGGTATCGTATTAGGAGACTTTACGGTAAGTTCCGGTTGGTTTAATGCGGAAACCATGTTGTATATGGCATTTGTGGCTATTGCCAACTATTCGCAGGCCAGCTATGAACTTGGTTATGCTTTAAAGTTTATGCGTGTTATTATGTTGATTCTGACGGGTATCTTTGGTTTATGGGGTTTTATAGCAGGTGCCATTATCACCATACTGGCTGTGGTCTGCAACCGGACAGTGTCTGGAGAAAGCTACCTCTATCCCCTTGTTCCATTTAACGGAAAAGAACTGTTTCGCAGGTTCTTCCGAATTCCGTTGAAACAAGCTTATAAAGACAATCAAAAAAAATAAGTAATCTGCCAACGGGCATAGCCTGTTGGCAGATTGTTTTTCCCATTACAATAAGCTATAATTGAATATAATAGCACAAAAGAATTGGGAGGAATTGTGTGAAGGAGCAACAATTTTATGAGGCTTGTAATATTATTTTAAATAAACAGGATAATAATACTGGAATTGGCACTTTAGGGGAGAAGACCCTTCATGCCATTTTTAAATACTACTTAGAGCCTGACTCTGCCTATCATGAGATTCGTTATCAGGGATTTGTGGCAGATATTGTTCATGGACAGGATGTTATTGAGATTCAGACTAGAGCCTTTAATAAACTAAGAAGAAAGCTGGATGCCTTTTTAGAGGAAGGCAAGGTACGGATTGTCTATCCTATTCCTTATGAGAAATGGTTGGAATGGATTGATGAAGAGACAGGAACCGTTAGCACAAAGAGAAAGTCTCCAAAAAAAGGCACCATATATGACAGCTTTTATGAACTATATAAGATTAAACCATACCTGGAACATCCTAATCTACAGATTACATTGGTGTTTGTCAATATAGAGGAGCAGCGTCTGTTAAATGGATGGAGTAAGGATAAAAAGAAAGGTTCACAGCGATATGAAAGGATTCCCATTAAGTTAGTAGACCAGGTGGAGATTAATACAATTGAGGATTATAAACAATTTGTACCAGAAGCACTTCCGGAGGTATTTTCCACAAAAGATTACCAGAAAGCGACCAAGTTAAACATTACTCGAGCCCGAACAGGAGTGCATATTCTCCATTATCTTGGCATAGTAGAACCAGTGGGTAAGAAAGGAAATGCAATTCTATATAAGAGAGCGTAGTATGACTACAAGAAGAAAGGATTTATTATGATTAAATTAGGATCTCATGTTGGAATGAGTGGGAAAGATATGATGTTAGGATCAGCAAAGGAGGCGGTATCCTATGACGCCAATACCTTTATGTTATATACAGGAGCTCCACAGAATACCAAGAGAAAAGACATTAGTGAATTAAAGATAGAACCCGCCTGGGAATATATGAGGGAACATGGAATAGATGACATGGTTGTTCATGCACCTTATATCATTAATCTGGCTAACACGGTAAAATCGGAGACCTATGAGATTGCGGAAAGCTTTCTAAGATTAGAACTGGAACGGACAGAGGCCATGAAGGGAAGCTGTCTGGTATTGCATCCTGGCGCCCATGTAGGAGCAGGAATTGAAGCAGGGCTGCAACAAATTATAAAAGGGTTAAATGAGGTACTAACTAAGGACACCAAAGCAGTCATTGCTCTAGAGACTATGGCAGGTAAAGGAAGTGAGCTGGGAAGCTGCTTTGAAGAACTGGCAACAATCTTTGCTGGAGTTAACTATAACGATAAGCTTCGTGTTTGTTTTGACACTTGCCATGTCAATGATAGTGGATATGATTTGGTTAATAATTTAGATGATGTATTGAGCGAATTTGACCGTATTCTGGGTTTAGATAAAATAGCCGTTTTTCATATCAATGACAGTAAGAACGGGCTTGGAGCAAAGAAAGACCGCCATGAGAATATCGGTTTTGGTAGCATCGGATTTGACACTCTTCATCGCATTGTTACCATGAAGGAATTTGAGCAGGTACCAAAGATTTTAGAGACTCCTTATGTGGCCGTCCCAGGAGATGAGAAAAATAAGGTAGCTCCTTACAAACAGGAGATTGCCATGTTAAAAGAAGGCCATTTCCATCCGGATCTCTTGAAAGAAATTGTTGAAGGAAAGTGAGAGCTTCATGGAAGAACTATATGAGAAATTGTCAAAATATCACAGATTAGATATCTATCCCATGCATATGCCCGGACACAAGCGTAATACTGCTATGATGTCGGAAAATGAGTTATCAGTTAATGACATAGAAACAGGAATTTATATGGGACTTGCAGCTGCTTGCCAACTGGACATTACAGAGATCGATGGCTTTGATAATCTAGGTGCTCCTGAAAGTATTCTAAAGGATGCCATGGAACGGGCAGCTAGATTGTATCACTCTGACAAGACATATTTTCTTGTAAATGGAAGTACTGTAGGGTTACTTGCCGGAATTATGGGATGTACCAAGAAAAATGATAAAGTCCTTATTGCTAGGAATTGTCATAAAGCTGTATATAACGCCCTGTACCTCAATGAATTAAGACCAATTTACCTCTATCCTAAGTTAAATAGAGAGTTAGATTTTTATGAAGAAGTGTCGCCGGAAGAGGTAGAGGAACAACTTAAGGCTAACCCGGAAATCTCGCTGGTGGTGATTACTTCTCCTACTTACGAGGGAGTTGTGTCAGACATCAGTACCATAGCTCGGATAGTCCACAACTACGGAAAACTGCTTCTAGTGGATGAGGCACATGGAGCACATTTTGGCTTTCACTCATATTTTCCCACAAGTTCTCTCTTGCATGGAGCAGATATAGTCGTGCAAAGCCTTCATAAGACAATGCCGGCATTTACCCAGACGGCCTTATTACATATAAAAGGAAACAGGGCATCAGTGGAGCGAATTGGAGGGTATCTATCCATGCTCCAAAGCTCCAGTCCATCCTATGTCTTAATGGCTTCAATGGACTACTGCATCGGTCTGATGGAAGCCAGAGGACAGCAATTATTCGAGGCTTATGCTTACAATTTAAAAGAACTGGATGGACGTCTTTCTGGTCTTAAGAACTTGTCGATTTACAAAGGACCGAATCGAAATGGAGTAGAAAAGGATCCCTCCAAGGTTATCATAGGAACTAAAGGAACCAACATTATAGCGAAAGAGCTATATGAGAGACTGTTACACAAGTATAAGATTCAACTGGAAATGGTAAGTAAAGAGTATGGTATTGCTATGACCAGT
>JAEYPA010000186.1 GCA_023411225.1 Bacillota bacterium | reverse complement strand
CCTTCATACTGTCTTACTTTAAGCTCCAAGTGTCGGTCGAAAAAAAGAACCCCGCTATACTTAGCGGGGTTACAAAGTTCAAAACAATTTTTCGAATATAAATAGCGGAGAAGGGATTTGAACCCATGACACCACGGGTATGAACCGTGTGCTCTAGCCAACTGAGCTACTCCGCCAGACAACGAAATCCATTATATCTAGTTTATAGTAGCTTGTCAACTAATAAATCATATTTTTATTTACTACTGTCTTCAGGACGTAGCAAAATCTCATCTGGGTAAACCATACCCAACTTCTCTCTTGCTTCCTTTTCTACATCCTCCAGAGTAACCTTTTTCTTTTCTTTTAATTTTTTCTGCTCCTTCTGAAGTTCTACCTTGCTTTTCTCATAGGAGGTCTGCTGTTCTGTAAGGTCATTTATTTTTGCATCCAAATTAAGGGTGCTATAGTAGAATACTCCACATATTACGATAACTAGAATAGTAACCCCAAATATTCCTCTTCTATTCCGTTTTACTCTAATCCTTCTCATAGCAGCACCTCGCATGTCTCATTAATTTCTAGTTTGCTCTTCTAGTATATCACTTTTCTTAGATTTCTTCAATGGTTTTGCAAGTCTTTTCCCGCTCTTTGCCGTGATTTTGCCAAGTATACGAAGCCTACATTTTATAAATCGTCCAATGATACGAAAAGGTTTAGAGATCAGGCATAGAAATTTATGTATTTGCTTTCCTATAAATAAAAAAAACCTTGATACACCTTCTACGAAATATGAGCTAAGGGAACGATTGTAGATTACCATACCAAGCCCCATACCAAGAACAGCAAATCCTCTTATAATTCCATTGTTCTGTTCATACATTAAGCGAAAAATAAGAAAAGCTACAAATATCCAGAACAGCAGATCCTCTGCAGCAATAGTAAACCATTTATGTTTCTTAATTCGCCGAATAATTCTGAGGACATCATATATAACCAGAATAATGACTCCCCAGAGAACAGAGATTAAGAAGAAACTACATTGTAAGCTTATTGCGTCACTCATACTGTCATTCCTGTCCTATTTATTTAAATAATCTGCTAAACAAGGTGTCTCCATTTTTCACAAATCCACCAGTGTCAGTATAAGCCAGACTATTAACCTTCCCATCAATATCTACTTCTCCTTTTTCTATGGATAATCTGTTAACATGAAGATCTTCTCCCCGAATCATCAATGTCCCCTGAACGGTATCTAATAATACCTCATTAGGATCAAAGGATAACACATCATTTATTCCGGTAAGAAGAGCCGTCTTTCTACCAGTTATTATAAGCTTATGACTTTTCTGCGTCATTGGCTGATCATGTCTTTCCTCCATTAAAAAAACCTCCTAATAACTTGTTTATAAAGTATATTAAAAGGTCTATAAAATCATTCCATATTTACTTTACAAATACCGATATAGCTCTTTGGCCTCTTCTTTACGGATAGTCTCTGTCACATCTAAGACTTCCACTTTTACGGCCTTGTTACCAAACTGAATCTCAATAATATCGCCCACTTTTACATTCAGAGAGGCCTTGGCTACTTTACCGTTAATCATTACTCTCCCGGCATCACATGCCTCATTAGCTACTGTACGTCTCTTAATAAGCCGAGAGACCTTTAAAAATTTATCTAATCTCATGTCGCAATATACCCTTCCTATAAAGTAAAAAAGGATAACTCTTCATTACTGAGAGTTACCCTCTTACGCTTATCATTTAATATAATTATGCGTTTACAGCATCTTTTAAAGCTTTACCAGCTTTAAACTTAGGAGCTTTAGATGCAGCGATTGTCATAGTCTTGCCAGTCTGAGGATTTCTACCTTCTCTAGCAGCTCTTTCGGATACTTCAAAAGTACCGAAACCAACTAATTGAATCTTTTCACCTTTAGTTAACTCTTCAGTAACCACGTCTACAAAAGCTTTTAATGCTTTCTCACTGTCTTTTTTAGATAACTCTGTTTTTTCAGCAATTGCTGCAACTAATTCAGTTTTGTTCATGGAATAACTCCTCCTCTACAGATAGTATTATTTTATAAAAGATTATTTTATCCGTCCCCATAGAGCATCAAGCTCTTCTATGGACATTAGGTTAAGATTGCGGCCTTCAATATGTGCCAAGTTCTCAACTCTTACAAATCTATTTATAAACTTATCTGTAGCATTTGTCAAGGAATTTTCAGCATTTAGTTTTAAAAACCTTGATAAATTTACTACACTAAACAGTAAATCTCCGAATTCCTCATCTTGTTCGTCATAAGTCCCGTATTTTCTAGCTTTAGCGAGTTCTTGCAGCTCCTCAACTACTTTCTTTTCAGCCTCTTCATAGTTTGGAAAATCGAAACCTATTTTGGCAGCTTTTTTCTGGACTTTTGTTGCCCGAATAGTAGAGGGAAGTGCTCTGGCTACGCGAAGCATCCCATCGGAAACCTTCTCTTCCAGCTTCTCTTCTTTCTTAATCTCCTCCCAGTTCTTTAACACCTCCTGGGAAGTATCAGCTTTCGCTTCACCGAACACATGAGGATGACGACGAATCATTTTCTCACTGATGCCAGTTATGACATCCTCAATGGTAAAATGTTGCTCCTCCTCCGCAATAACACTATGCATAATCACCTGTAAAAGTAGGTCTCCAAGTTCCTCACATAGATTCTCATAGTCTCCAGTCTTTTCATAGATATCTATTCCCTCAGCTACTTCATATGCTTCCTCAATCAAGCAGGGACGTAATGAACCATGTGTCTGCTCACGATCCCAAGGGCATCCATCTGGGGCTCTTAACTTTTTAATAATTTCTACAAACTCGTTAAAATTATATGTTTTTTTCATCAGTTTACTTTCCCTTATCATGTTTAGATTCATGTATCAGAAGGTAGATTTCTCTCCTCAAGCCATATGCTTGACATACACTTCTTTTATTATACATCAAATATAGCTTTTGGAAAACCTTGTATTGTGAACAACTTAAATTTCAACCTTCTTGCACCGTACCAATACCCTTCTGTTTCCCAAATAGTTGCATGTGATAAGAGTTAAGTCCCAATCTGAGATAAGCTTCTGTGCCACATCCACTTCCTCTACTTCCTCTTGTAACACTGTTTCATACCGAAAAATAGTACCCTCTACATCTGTAAAAATGATAGGCTCTCCACTAGAAAGTTTATATATATTACCAAAATGAGCTTTAAAGTTATGAGCAGCTATTACCATTTTCTCCGAAGGCGAACCTGAATAGATACATGGAGCTTTCATCAAATCTTTGTATACATAATTCGCCAATATAGGAAGCTCTAACCCTAATGATGGTATTGTGAGAATTCCAAGATATTTTTTGGAGTCCAATTCAAGATACTTCTCATTGGGTTTCTGATTAGTCTGAGGTCTATGTTCGGCCTGTTGGAGAGTTTTACTATTCTTACCCTGATTTATCTCAATTTCCCGAATAAGTTCTGGAATAGTCTCATCTGCTATACCTTTTGCCTCTTTCTCGAGGTTTAAATTATATAAGAACAGACTTGAAGCAACAATAATGAGAATAGTCCCTAAACATATCAGAAGGTAACCTTTTACTTTCATTTATTCCCCTTCTTATGAGTAAGAAGTATTACTGCACCCCCAATAATTAAGCAGAGGCATCCTGAGATTGCAAATACTGGGATCGGCCATTGATTCATACCGTAAGGATCAGGTGGTACAGGGGGTTTAGGACTAGGGGGCTTAGGACTAGGTGTTTCAGGCTTTGGTGTTTGTTCTCCATAAATCTTAGGATACATTGTTACATTATACTTATACTCATCGTCTTCATATAATGGCAGCTCAATTAGTCCTGGTATAAATGCTGTGTAATTCTCTAATTTCTTACCAGATTGCACTACCAAATACAAACCCTTATTCAGATTTCCATATACAACCTTACCATCCTTACCAGTAATCATAGTGGATCCCTGAACATTTACGTTCTTTGCATACTCATATAACTGGGTAGCCAACTTTTCACAATCTGAAGCTGTATTCCATGTTAAGTCACCAGTAAATCCGCTAAATTCTGATGTTTTATTATAACGTATTAAATTGTCATCAGATAAATTAGCAATTCGATACAAAGTAACCTGTACTCCCTCTATTGGTTTGGTCGTATCTTTTTTTTCCAAGGTTCGTACAGTAATTGAACCAGACTCTGTAGCAAAAACAGAAGCACATAGAGTATTCATTAATCCAATTACGACTAATATCATTACTATTTTCGTCCATATTTTTTTCATTCTATCAACTCCTTTGCTACTTCCGCATTTTAATAAATTTGATTACTACAATGCAAAAAATAATCAACAGAACAGAAGCAATCACAAGCGGTGCGGTTTCAAACAGACTAATGCTTTTATTGTTATGAACTTCCTTTTTAACTTCTGAATCATTATCTTCCTTTACAGTTGCAATTCTCTTACCCCTCACTAACAACCGATGAGTATTTACTGCATAAGGAGTACAAGTTACCAGGGTAACATAATCCTTCCCTTCTTCAATACTTAGATCACCCATGTGATCTGGCTTAACAATCTTAATCTGGTCAACCTGGTAGGTTAATACTAGGTTTAAGATATGTAAGGTAAAGATATCCCCCTCTTTCATCTGATCTAAATCTGTAAACAGCTTTGCAGAGGGTAGTGCTCTGTGACCAACTAAAACAGCATGGGTACCAGGCCCTCCACATGGGATAGAGGAACCTTCCATATGTCCAATACCTTTCTCAAGCACAGATTCACTCATTCCATGGGCAATAGAAAGCTTTATTCCAAGTTTTTCAATCTCTATATATCCAATTATTCCATCCCCGGACAGATTTAGAACAGAATTGTATTCCTCTTGCTCTTCCGGGGAAAGTTTGAAGCGGTTGGCTTTTTTTAATAGTTCTGCATTGTATGTATTTGCTTTTTCAAGGATTGTTTTATAATCCTGTTTAGAAAGTTTACCAACCGACTGATTGTATTCTGCAATAGCATTTCCCTGGTTAAGACTGTTGATATAGTTACTAACAGTAGGATATAGCAGAACAGCAAGCCCTACAAAAAACACAATGCAGATAAAGACAATAGTTCTACGTTTCATATACCACTCCATACTGTTAATAAATCAAGGACGAATCCTTTCAATTCGTCCCTGATTCTATTGTCTTTATATACCTCTATTTAACAACTGATGACATTCTTTTTCTAATAACAAGGAATGTAACAGCTCCAACCATTAATAGAATACCAACCACTGTAAAGATGATAGTACCATTTCCACCAGTCCAAGGTAAGACAGTTCTATAGTTACAAATGGTAGGAGAATAATAACCACCGTCTAGCTCCACTCCGTCAACTTTAGCTACCAATTTGCCATTAACTTTTTCTGCTACAATCTGAAATTCTAAGTCTTTAACCTGCATACTAAATCCATCAGGTGCCTGTAATTCAACCAAACGATATTTTCCATCTTTTAATTGTTTTACATCAAATCTACCTTCTGAATTTGTAATAAGTTTTTCAGCTCCAGAGACAGGCTCCCACTTACTACCCACAAATTTCTCGAGCCTAAAAGTTGCGCCAGCAAGTGGAGTTGGTGCTACATCATTTACAGTAGCTCCATCGATTTTATATACCTTAAGACCAAAAGTGTATACCATTGCATCGTCTGTCTTAGTGGTATAACTGTTACTTTTACTTGGATTATTCGCATACTTTAAGGTTGCATCATTTCTATTGCCTTCCATACCAACTATAGCTGCAGATGTTAATTTAGCCTTATAGGAAACTTTTACATGATCATAATCTTTAATAGTATCAAAATCTATAAAGTTGATTGTAGTGGTTTGCCCTACAGTAGTTAACTGATAAGCTGTTGTTGGAATAGTGGTAGCCACTGATGATTTTACACCCTGAACTGTTATACTTCCGTCAACCAGTTTCAAACCAGCTGATAACTCATCTTTAATTTCATAAAACTTATTGATTGCTTTAGCTGGGTATTCTGGAACAGCAGCACTAATCACATAATTTAACTCCTCATCTAAGCCAGCAGTGGTCATATCAGCGCCATTAACTGTTTTATCTATGGTAACAGTTTCCTTTTTCATGGAAATTGTTTCGCCTTCAGCCACATAATCATTATCTTTTAGGACAGCTTTTATGTTTGCAACTGCTGGAAGATAAATATAATCTCCACCTTCAGCAATTAATAAGTATTGACCCAATGGCATATTATTAAATTCTACAGGATTACCATCAGATGTTTTACTATCTATTGGGCTTAGAGAAAGTAATGCAGGTGATGCAGTCATTGCAGCTATAAGATCTGAATAAAATCCTTTCTGAAATTCTGGGGTTGCTTTACCTAAATCACTAATATCATCAGCATATGTTTTATAACTATTGGTCTTCATCCAATTCTGAACTTCATCCACATAGGAGTACCCTGCAAAGTAACCTTCTTTAAAATTGGCCTTAATTATCTTATATGCAGTTACAGTAGCACCATTTTGAATATCCTTTACACTAAAAGTGCCTTTTGAATTCTCATCCACTGCTCCGAAAGCAGTTGTTCCTAGTAACATAACCAACAACATTGATAAGCATAATACCAGTGATACTATTTTTTTCATTTCTAATCTAACCTTTCCATTTAATTATTATAGTCATCTTTGGAGTGTGTATTTAATCCTTATTTACACCTCCTTTTGCTACCAAAAACTAATAATAGAAATAACCACGCGATTCCCATTAATGCCAATCCTGTAATGGTAAATGCTATAACTCCACTGCCTCCAGTTCCAGGAAGCGTGATATTATCAACAAATTTGTAGATGTTATTAATAGTAATTTGTCTGGACCTGCTTGAAACAGTGACTAAATTATTATCATAGGTAGTGCGATAATTATCCAGAGGTGTCTCCTCGACATAATAGTAATACAGTTTCCCTGCTCCGTCATAGGCTTCCAAATCACTCCATGTCTTTGCCCAATTAATATCGGGATTAGAACTTGCCTTTAGTTCTATCTTCTCCACCACTGTACCATTCACTGGCGTTGTAGAGATTGGTGTTGTGGTTCTTTTTAGGGTAACATCAACCTTATCCAGGATACCATCCGTCTTTTCTGAGCCATCTGGCTTCAACCATCTTTTCACCACCTGAAGCTCAAAGGTTGCAATATTACAAATAGTAATGATATAATCATTATCATTTTCTTGTGACGTTATAGAAGTTTTATATCCATTTATTGTATCCTCTGAAACGCTATAGGAGAAGGTAATACTACCTACTCTAACTGGTAGATGTCTTGTTTGCTTAAAGCCTAATGAAGTATTCATCTTAATTGTTTCTAAAAGCTTGGTTTCCGTCTCATCACTTCTCTTACACCAGAGTTTTAACGTAATCTCCGGTGTAGTACTGCCATCTGGCTTCAACCATTTTTTTTGTATGGTAATATCTTTGTATTCTTCTCTCAACTGATTATCAAAGCAAATGGATGGTCTGGCATATACATACTCTTCATTGCTTTTCACCCAGTAAATTTTGTTTGTTGTATCTTTATCCAATTTATCCAAAGAATTTGTGCCAATCTTAACATCAGCAATGATATTCTCATCAATATTAACTTCTTTCAGATAATACTTTTTATTAGCGTTAATATCATAAATATCTACGGTCTGTCCTGCCTTCATCTTAAAGATACCATTACTATCAAAGACAACTTTTTTAGTCATATCATTGTTATAATAAGCCTCTGACCCTTTATATAAATCATACTGACCTGATCCTACTGCTTCTTCTACATAAAGCTGGAATTCATAATCCTTGTCAGCATATAGAGCAGCATTATTCCCGGTTAGTTTCTTTTCAATATGTAAGCCAGTTGGAAGGTTGAACTTGATATAATTATTCGAAAATGTACTTCCACGTTCCAGATAATAGAACTTTAATTTATGTCTTGACCAGTCTCTGTCATCATATGGTTTATCTTTAGGAAACAGACTTGCAATACTTCTGGTAATCGGACCAGTCGCAGTATTGTTGTTAAGTCCAACAGCAGAATCAACAGTTGCTGTACCATTCTTAAAATTAATTCGTCCGCCTACAGCTCCGTGTATACCACCCATATCTAACACCAGAACATCGTCAATAAATACCCATACGTCATCATCACCACGAAATTCAAATGTCATTGGTTGACCATTTACCATCTTGCCTTCGTTAAGTTGAAAATCAAACTCCATAGTCAACCCAAAATGGTGGTTGTATAGGCCCTGTGACCATGAACTAACCGGCTGATCACTTGCTAAGACAGAGGTTTTACTACTGTCATACTTGTTAAATGGGAAAAATCCAATTTTCTCATTAGATTCGAAAGGAGTCCATGCATTATAAGTAGGGTAATACACAGTAAAATCACCATTCCCTGCAGTACTTCCATAATGGGCGTAATTCTTATTGCTATCAAATATGTAATACCCATTTTCCTTTGTAAATAGATGGTTTACATTCTCATAAGTTTTCTTACCAACTACAGTAGTTTGGGATGGGTTAAAGAGATAGTCCAAGTTAGCCTGTGAACCGACGATAAGGGTAGGATAGCCGTTACTAGACAACATACTCTTAACAATTCCCTGGCGTGCTGAATCGCCACCAGTATAGGTATTCATGTTTATTGTGTTGCTACTTGCCTGCCCCAAAAAGAGAAAATCTCTACCAGCATTGATTCCTTGATAAATCGGATGATCCACTGAATTTTTATCTGAATCCAG
The DNA here is from genome assembly GCA_023411225.1 of Bacillota bacterium. Taxonomy (GTDB): domain Bacteria; phylum Bacillota; class Clostridia; order Lachnospirales; family Lachnospiraceae; genus KM106-2. Next base: position 11,105 of record JAEYPA010000186.1, on the reverse strand, counting down.
ATTAACACCAGGCCCTCCATCATAATCAAACAAATTCAACTTAATTCCCTCTGATCTACTATCCACCGTTGGTATAATAGTTGGGTTTGCGGTAGTAGGTGTTGATGATGGTGATTCTCCTTTCGTATCTCCTGCACTCTTAAAATCAGAGTCCCCTGTTTCACTATTAGATGCAATTTTATTAGGCTGAGAAGTAGGTTGAGCAACCTGTGTTTTCTTTTTTGCTCCTGAAACTGTAGCCTTGTTTGACATTGTAGCTTCAGGAATCACTCCATACCCAATAACCTCCGTAGACTTATAGTCAACTTCCTGCACCTTTCCATCATAATCTCCAACAATCATATGTAGAGTTGTAATATTCTTCTCTTCCTTTATATCCTCTATCAATCCCACATAAGTCTTCTCTTGATCTCCATCTTTATTTAAAAAAACTAGATTTCCTATAGTAGGTTTCCGGTCCTCTTGCGCATAAAAAAAGCCTTTTCCCTGCAATGCTTTCATCCAGTTTGTGCACTCCAGATCTACTGGAAATACATCTCCCCTTACTTTCGCATACTGTAGGCAAAAAGCCATAAATGTTGTATTCCAAGGGTCGTATGGACGATTAAATTCTGCTCCATATCGACTGTAATACTTAGGTTCATTCTTATTCTCTTCAGGATTACTCTCAACTAAACGTTGTTCATAGCCTAGCTGTGACTTGGCAACTGCCAAAATATCGTCTATTGAACCATCGCCTTTTAAACTAAGGTTTGATAATTCCTCTTTCCATTGCTGTTCCTCCTGGGTAACTTGGTTACCACTTTCAATGATTGTGTCCTCTTGTGCCATACTTTCATACTTTGAAGCATCCTGTATCAGGTTGGTAGCTATTAACACCATAAGAATCATTATAGTAAATATAATCTTACTCCTTCTCTTACGCGGTTTTGCCCTCTTCTCTTGTTTGGTAGCACCATTATTCATAACTGTCTGCCCCCTTGTCCTTCTTCACACATTTAATAAGCTTCTACTTTTCCTGTCGCATACTAATAATTTTTCTTACTGTTGATATCCGGTTGGGGTTGTTCCTAACATTTGCAAAGCAACTGTCTGTCTATTGTAAGATATCATTCTTAAGAAATCATTTCAATATAAATTTGTTAATTATTTACATTTTATTATATTTATACAATAAGGCTTCTAATAAATAGAAAAAAATTCGTAAATAATTTTATTAACTATTTAGGCATAAAAAAGAAAATAAAAGCGTATAATAAGTGCCAAGTGTTATCTGAGCACAGAGAGGATAAACTCTTTTTTAGTGACGTTTCTTGTGTGCAACAAAAAAAGATGTTTCCCATAAGAAACATCCTTAATCACTACTTATTATTTATTGTTCCAGTTGACGACCTAAGAAACCTGCTGCCGCATGAGCCAGCTTAGCTTCCACTTCACCAAACTTCACCTTAGGATCTTTTGTTAAGATAATGACAGCTCCAATGGCATCACCCTCACTGATAATTGGGCTGATTACCTGATATTTATACTCCTCTTCATCATTGGTTATTCTCTTATAGTTCTTATCATCTGAAGAACTCATAACATTTTCCCTCTGATTAATTGCCTCTTCCAGCTCTTTGCTAATTGCCTTGGTAACAAGATCCTTCTTTGTAGTTCCTGCAACAGCAATTAAGGAGTCTCGATCTGCAATGCATACAATATGACCTGTTGTTTGAGATAACGAATCCGCATATTGTTTTGCAAATTGACTTAATTCGCCAATAGGAGAATACTTTTTAAGAATAATTTCGCCTTCACGGTCAGTAAAAATCTCGAGCGGATCTCCCTCACGAATTCTTAAAGTTCTTCGAATTTCTTTTGGAATAACCACACGACCTAAATCATCTATTCTTCTTACAATACCAGTTGCCTTCATAATGTTTCCTCCATTTAACATTTATCATATACAGTGCGCTATAGTTATATTGTTAGTAAAACTGAGAAATTTATACATTCTGACAATTCATTTCATAATATTTTACTTTTAAGGACCTACTACATGTATAGGAGTTTTTCAGTAGACAGTTGATATGTGCGATATGTAACTATTATAGGAAAACTTCTGGTATACAAATAGAGCCTTCCGTTTGACGAAAAGCCCTATTAATACACCAAAAATTCTATTTATATTATTTTTTATTATATTATCGTATCATTACATATTTTTATAATAGATTTTTGTCAAACAAAGTCCTTTCGCTGCTATGGTAGGGCCGGCTAAGCTTCTATCTCTAGTCTCAAGAATCGTTCTCAGGCTTTCCAGTGAACGCTTATGAAGTCCTACTTCAATAAGAGTTCCAGTCACTATACGAAGCATGTGATATAGGAAGCCATCCCCTTCATATATTATGGTGACAAGATTGTCCTGTTGTGAAAACCTGATCTCTGATATAGTTTTTACTGTGGGCCTTCCATCTCTCATCTGAGATGCAAAGCCTGCAAAATCATGTCTGCCTATTAGAATCCTCGCAGCTTTCTGCATCCTGCTTATATCTAAGTTCTCTTCCATAAAAATGCATTGATTACGAAGAAATGGAGAGACTTTTCCTCCGCAGTATATCTGATATCGATACTGCTTACCTATGGCAGAATAACGACTGTGAAAGTCCTCTGGCATTCTCTTTAAAGATAAAATCTGTATATCCGGAGGGAGATTTTGATTCCACTGCAAAAGCACTTTTTGTTCCAGTACTTTTGTCGTCCGGAAATTTGCCACCTGTCCTAATGCATGAACTCCTGAGTCTGTTCTTCCGGCACCAATGAGGTTGATAGGCTCTTTACAGTAAGCAGTCAGTACGTTGGCAAGAATTCCTTGTATAGTGTTATTACGACTGTCACCACCTAGCTGCTGCCACCCTTGATAATGGGTACCCTCATAGGCAATCTCAAGTTTATAATTATAGTCTATTTTGCTCTCTCTGGTTCTCAAAAAATCTACTCCTTATTTCTTCTCCACTGATCATTTAGCAAAAAAGCTGCTACACCGACAGACTTTCCCCTACTTAGCCGGCGTAACAACTCATTTAATATTCCTTCTACAGGTCTGTAAAATTAATCAAATTCCAAAGCTTAGCATCCTGAGTAATCTTATAATCGCCAGACCAAACCTTATATTTTGCTACAAAGATAGTATCTCTTTGTTTTTCAATAATCTCTTCCTTTTTCTGAGCTGTAGCATCCTCATCAAAATCGCTGATTAATTTTAGAATCACATAACCTTCCTGGGTTTCAATAACCGGGCTGATATCTCCCACCTTTAAAGAAAACGCAGTGGTTTCAAGTTCAGGGTTGTCCCCTTTGCCAAGAGTAAAATTCACATAGGAAGCATCTGTATTGGAGTTTGCAAACTTCTCAAAGTCATCTGTCTCTAATGCTTTCTCATGCATTGTGTCCGCCCTCTTCTTAGCAGTCTGTTTCTCAGTCTCATTGAGAGCTATTTTAGTGCCATTCTTGTCTTCCCCATTGGTCATAACCATAAGCATCTGCAGTTTAATTTGCTTGGCTTCTTCATTACTAATATCTGTGTTTACTTCATTGGTGGTAACTGTATACACCTTATCTGCCAGATAATTATCCTCTAATACATGTCTCACTACATCCTGGGTGATACCATATTTCTTTTGGTCACTATCTGTGATTTTCTCCAAATATTCTACTGCCTGAGTCTGTACTTCTTCCTTTTCACTATCCTCTAAGGCAATACCTAACTTCTTAGCCTCCTGTACCACTACTTTTATCTTAGTAATCTCACTTAATAGTTCTTCTTTTGCCATATCAGAAAAAGTTTTACCCTCTTCTATGGTAAAATTCCATACATCTGCTCCCAGACTAGGTTCATATTTATTCTTAATCTGAAGCTGGTAGATAAGAAGTTCTCGATACGTTACCTCCGTCTTGCCTACCGTTAACACCACATCATCCAGTTGTATTCCCTTCGTTTGTCCTGCTGTCGCGGGACTTGCTGTTTGGCTCGCCTTGCCTGAAGCTGTAGGACTTGCCTGGTCACTAGTGGATGGGCTTACTGATTGCTTTGGATCTTTGCTTTCTGAAGGTTTTTTATCACCATTACATGCGGTCATCATAGCAGCCATTAAGACAGCTGTTATGCCTCCAACCATATATCTTTTCCATGTTTTATTATTCATGTTATCCTCCATACCTAACAAAATAATGACTACTCTGAGTATATAGCATTCTACATTGGAAGGCAACCCTAATTCTCCCTTGGATTGTCTGACTGCCCCATCGGAGGAAGTTTTATAGCGCCAATACTTTCTAACACAGACTTCACTAAATCAAATAATTCCAATGGTTCCATGCGTTCCTGCTTCTTATCCTTTTTGTCCAAATGATAGACAAAGGTAGGATGAGTACCCTTTTCCATAGTAAGGATGCCATGATACTGCTCTAACAGACTAGGAATCTGAATGACATCCAGTGGAGCCTGCTCATACATAATCATCCTAATCTTATTGTTTTTGTATTCCAACTTGGTAACAAAGGCTTTCTTGGCAATGGACTTGATATAGGCTATATTAAGCAGATTGTTGACTGCTGCCGGCATGTCGCCAAACCGATCCACAAGTTCTTCCTGCATATCTAAAAACTCATTTTCACTGGATATCTCCGCAATTCGTTTATAGATATCCAGCTTTTGAAATTCACTCTTTATATAAGTAGCTGGTATATAAGCATCAATATCAATATCCACTGTAGTATCAAACATGTCCTCCACCGTAATCTCTCCTTTGAGGTTCTTAACAGCCTCATTTAACATCTTGCAATAAAGATCATATCCTACCGCTTCCATATGACCGTGTTGTTTCTGTCCAAGCAGGTTCCCGGCACCACGAATCTCCAGATCCCTCATAGCAATCTTAAAACCTGAACCAAGTTCCGTGAATTCCTTAATGGCCTGAAGTCGTTTCTCAGCTACCTCCCGTAAAACCTTATCTCTTCGGTACATGAGAAATGCATAACTGCTACGATTGGAACGTCCCACCCGTCCTCTAAGCTGATAGAGTTGAGATAGGCCCAATCGATCAGCATCATCAATTATCATTGTATTTACATTGGAAATGTCTAACCCTGTCTCAATGATGGTAGTAGAAACCAGCACATCAATCTCCCCATTGATAAACCCAAACATAATATGCTCTAGTTCTCTCTCACTCATTTGTCCATGTGCAAAGGCTACATTGGCTTCCGGCACTAGCTGTGCGATATGATGCGCCACATCCTCTATGGTATTGACACGGTTATACACATAATAAACCTGTCCATCTCTAGCCAACTCTCTGTGAATAGCTTCTCGGATTATCTCATCATTATGCTCTAGCACATAGGTCTGAATCGGCATACGATCTACCGGAGGCTCCTCTAATACACTCATATCCCGGATCCCAATAAGACTCATATGCATGGTTCTAGGGATTGGAGTAGCAGATAAGGTCAGTACATCCACATCCTTCTTCATCTGCTTAATTCTTTCCTTATGGGTAACCCCAAAACGCTGCTCTTCATCAACAATAAGTAAGCCCAAATTTTTAAATTCTACATCCTTTGACAACACTCTATGAGTACCAATGACAATGTCTAAAGTGCCATTTTTTAATCGTTCCAGTGTCTTTTTAATCTCTTTAGCCGTACGGAATCGGGACATCATATCGACGCTGACGGGAAAGTCCATCATTCTCTGAACAAAAGTATTGTAATGCTGTTGTGCCAAAATAGTGGTTGGTACCAGAAATACCACCTGTTTACCGTCGGAAACTGCCTTAAATGCAGCCCGAATAGCAATCTCTGTCTTGCCATAGCCAACATCCCCACAAATAAGACGATCCATAATCTTGGAGCTTTCCATATCCTTCTTGGTGTCTTCAATCGCCTGAAGCTGGTCGTCTGTCTCCTCATACGGAAACATTTCTTCAAATTCCCGCTGCCACACTGTATCTGGACCATACTGGTAGCCGGCTTTCTGCTGTCTCATTGCATATAACTCCACCAGATCTTTGGCCACAGCTTCTACAGCCGTTTTTACCTTCTTCTTAGTGTTTTTCCACTCCAGGGAATTCAGCTTGTTTAGTTTTGGTGCCTTGGCATCTGCACCGGCGTATTTTTGCAACACTTCAAGGCCGGTAGCAAGGATATAAAGTACTCCACTGCCGGCATATTCTATCTTAAGGTAGTCTTTTACGACACCGTCTACTTCTATTTTCTCAATTCCACGATATATCCCCAAACCGTGGTTCTCATGCACTACATAATCCCCTACATTGAGGTCGGTAAAGCTGTGTACTCGATTTCCCTCATAAGTCTTCTTTCTCTTTAATTTTTTCGCTTTCTTAGAGCCAAATATATCACTTTCCGAAATGATTACAAACTTAATCAACGAGTATTCAAAACCCTTGTGAAGGGGACCTGAAGTTACAAAGATCTCTCCTGGCTGCACCGGTCTGGTAAAATCCTCACTATAGAAGGCATTTAGGTCAAATTCCAACAAATCCTGACTTAGTCGCTTTGCTCGACTCTTAGAACTTGAGATCAGGATAATGCGATATTTGCGCTCCTTCCAATCCTTCAAGTCCTTCACCAACATATCAAAGTTCTTGTTATAGGGACTGACCGATTTAACTGTCAAAGCATACTTTCTCTGCACTGAAAGATTAGATATTTTATGTTCCATGGTGCTAAGAAGCACTGCCTTTTGTTGCGCCAGCTTGACACAAAGCTCCTTATAAGAGTAAATAGCATCGGCCTGACTTGGAAGAATATACCCGGTTTCCAATCGACCTGCCATACCTTCTCTAAATTCAAGTTCCACAGCGCCAGCCCGTTCATCCATTCGAATGGGCTCATCTATGAAGAAAATGGTGTTTTCTCTTGTAAAATAATCAAAAAACGAAACTGTCTTTTCATAAAAATACGGTACAAAGCTGTCAATAGCAACGGAACCATTATACTCACTGATTCGCTCTAAGAAATCATTTACTATCTCTTTAATTCTTCTGGCTTCATCTAACTTCTTGTCTTTCTTTAAGCTATTGGTATACTTCTCAAACTCCTCCTCAATCTTCTTCTTTCCCTTCGCTACCATAGGTGGCGTAAAAATAAACTCTGTAGCAGGATAGATATTGAGCTGGTCCACATTTTCAATGGAACGCTGGCTTTCCACATCAAAAGAACGAATGGTGTCCACCTCATCATCCCAGAACTCTATTCGATAAGGGACTTCCTCTGTCATCGGATATACATCTAGAATTCCACCACGAACAGCGAACTGTCCTGGCGTCTCCACCTGTACACTTCGCTCGTAGCCCAAAAGTACCAATTGCTGGATTAATTGATCAAATTTATATTCCTTTGCGACCTCTATAATTAACACCCTGCTCTTAATCTGCTCTAAGGGTAAGATCCGATCCATTGCGCCATCTATTGTCATAATGATGGTGGTAGGTTCATTTTGCAAGAGTTTCTTTAAGACCATCAATCGTTCTCTTACGATTGCATGTCCGTGAATGTCAGCACTGTAGAAAATAATATCCTTGGCAGGGTATAGATATACATTCTTCTCATATAACCGAAAATCCTCATAGATTTCCTTTGCCTTTAGTTCATTATAAGTGACAATGACCTTGAACTGACTTTCCTCCCCGATTCCCGCCATCAAATGACACTTCTGGGAATCGATACAGCCTGTTAGTTGTACCGGTGTCAGCCCCAGTTTCAGGTCATGGTCCAACTCCATATATTCATTTAATTCTTTTAAGGGGTAGAAAAAAGTATTCATGGTTCCTCCAAACGCAGATAAAGCACTGCTAAGCCTTTTTATTAAATTGGTTCATGGCGGCGTCTACATCCTCAGTAAGAATAAGCTTTACCGCCAAAGCTACTTTTTTTCTGGTATCGTTAATCACCTCTTGGTCTTCCTTTGAAAAATGTCCGGTGACATAGTCCGCCAGATCCCAGCCTGCAGGCTTATCACCAACGCCCACTTTGATTCTGGTAAAGTCCTGGCTGCCTAAATGTGTAATAATATTCTTCATACCGTTATGTCCACCAGCACTACCCTTCTTACGAATACGCAACTGTCCTACATCCAGACTGATATCATCGTAAATGACAATCAGCTCTTCCTCTGTAATCTTATAAAAGTCAACTAACGGTCTCACACTTTCTCCACTTAGGTTCATATAGGTCTGTGGCATCGCAAGAAGTACCTTATGCCCTTCAATGTACCCAGTTCCACAGACTGCCTTATGCTTAATATAATCCATCTTAATATTATATTCTTCCGCAATACGGGTAATGCAATCAAATCCTACATTATGTCTTGTATGCTCATAACGAAGACCCGGATTACCTAATCCTACAATAATATACATTACTTTATCCTCATTTCATTAAATCTTCTTTCATACGCAAACAGGGTCCACCGTAGACCTACGCTGGACTGTTTGTACTTATTTTTTATTGTACCCCTTTTTAAAAAAAGATACAATGATGGATTGATTCATAATCCTTATTTTTGTTTACTCCTTAAATCGCTCCATATATTCCTACAGTTCCTATGCTTCTTTCTCTGATATCTTTCTTCCCAAAAAATACGGTCGAAAATCTGATAGGGAGCCAAAGCTCTCCTCTACATAAAGCTGACTTTGCCACCCGTGATACTTCGTCATCACATAGAAAAAGGTGAAAATCATGCATATCAAGCTATGCTGACTATCACCCTTTTACTATCTTACTCTTTAACACCAAGCATTGAATTCCTGTTAACTGACAAACTGGAAGCTCTCTGGAGCAATAATTATGGCTCTGGATTTTGATCATATGCTTTTCTATAGTATTAATAGGTCTGATACTGGTTTTTATGAAGGTATTTTTCCTTTGTTGCTAACCCGCCGCGAATATGGCGCTCGGATTTATTCAAGTCTAACACAACTCTAGCCCGGTCAGCTAAAGAGGGGTTAATTTGAATCAAACGCTCTGTCACATCTTTATGCACAGTGCTTTTACTAATTCCGAATTTCTTTGCTGTCTGCCTTACAGTAGCATTATATTCGATAATATAGTTAGCAATGTCAACAGCACGTTCTTCTATGTATCCCTTCAAGAGAAATCCCCCTACGATACTTGTTTTTACATTGTATGCAGGGGGAAGAATTCATATGCTACTGTACCTTTATAGTTTAGTTATTCACTACTTTGCCAATTCAACTTCATCTAACGTTTTAGCGGTACTCTTTTTTACCTCAACAAAATATTGCTGATAATAAGTCTTAGTCGAAGGCTCAGGTTTCTCAGGCACCGGACTATAGGTAACAGCGAGCTTTCCAATAAAGTCTCCATCTTTAGCCAATACTTTTGTCACCTGTCTTACCTTTACCTTTTGTTCTTTACCTATCGTACTTCCTTCTAACAGATATAGAACTTTTGTCTTAAAGAAGCCCTTAGAATACTTCTTAAGCTGTACGTAGAATTTAGTTTTCTTAAAGTCTTTTTTCGTACCATAACCTGCGGCTACATACTTATCACTAGCTTCGTTCATAAAAGCTTTTAATTCCGTATACGTGGTAATAGTCTTGGTCTCATAACCAGCCATCCGTAAATAATCCTTGCTACTGGTTATCTTAATAACCTTTGCTGTAATTTTAGTAGGTTTAAACTTCTTTACCTTTACTACACAAGATGCCTTAATCTTCTTATTTGTTGTGGCACTAGCTGTAATCTTGGCTGTTCCTGCCTTTACGGCTGTTACCACTCCTTTTTCATCTACCGTTGCTACCTTAGGATTACTGGAGGTCCAAGTTACTGTAACACTGGCATTAGATGGTTTTACCTTTGCTACCTTTAGTTCAAAGGTTTGATTAACATAAATCGACTTATTCTTCACATTTAAAGTAATCTTTGTAGGCTTTGTCGTTTTGTTCGCTTTGTTCGGTTTCGCAGAAACCACTTCCGGAGAGAATACCACACTAACAAGTAATACGAACATCAAAAGAACTGCGAAAACTTTCATTTTCTTCATACAAACGCATCCTTTCATTTTAAGTTATTTATTTCTCGCTTCTGTATGCTTATACTTTTTTATAAACCTCAATTATGTCAACTGTGTGGTAATCCTAATAATATATTGGCAACACGCTCAGCGCCTTGGTCATCACAAAATTTATGCATATCTTCTGCTTTTTTTCTCCACTCTCTCTTATTCTTTAGGTACTCCATTAGAAGTTCTATGATATTGTTAATTACTTTCCTCCTATCAATTCTCATATCTCCTGCATATGGAATCATTTGCTTTTTTGCAAACTCTTCTGCTATCTTTCGCTGATTGTCAGCATAGATATATGAGATTGTTGGTATCTGGCAAGCACATAGTTCATATAGTGTACTTCCGGCCGACGATATGGCAATCTCTTGTTCCAGCATTACCTTACTCATAAAAGGTGGTGCCGTAATAATATGTACCCTCTTACTTTTTCTCTCTAATTCATGTAAGGAATCTAAATTGGGGTTTATTGCCCCAGACACAATATTTACATTATAATTCTGAAGTTTTTCTATCTGTAAAAGAAAACTACAGAGTTCTGTGGCAATGTTCAGTGGATCCGAGCCTCCAGTAAATATAACAATTTGATTGGACTCTTTTTTTTCATTGCTACAAGCTTTAAACTCATTTCTTAGTAAAGTAAATTTACTTCCTAGAATATACTGTGTGCTTTTATCCTTTCTTTCCCCCAACATGTCATTTGCATAGATATTATAATTAATAAAATAATCAATATTATGAAAGCTTTCCGATGGGCAGTCCTCTGTTATGTATACTGTTTGTGTAGCTGATTGAACAGAAGTAAAAAAGTCTTGAGTAACATAATAACTGTCTACAACAACCATATCTGGCTTTCTTAAAGAAATAAGCTCCATAAAAGAGCCTATTGCTGATTCTCCATAATCCTCAAACTTTGTTTGTAATACTATTACTTCAAAGCCTCTATTGGTTATTACATCCAAGCAATGCTCCTCCGATATTACAAATATACAATTTACTTGCTTTACTGCCA
>JAEYPA010000185.1 GCA_023411225.1 Bacillota bacterium | reverse complement strand
TGCCATCCGGCTTCCTTCAGATTTGTCGTCACCGACAACACCCTTGCCATTGGCTAAATCCTTCCCATCACCGGGCGGATTAGGAGACTTTCACTCCATAAGAACGTGCGCCCGCCGGGCGCACAACAAAAAGACCGTTCCCACATTGGAGAACGGTCTTTTTATATGTTGTACCTAAACAATTAAGCATGTTTTGTTTTCATTTTAAAAATTGTAATTAAACCACATGTTAGCATTGCAAAACCTAATAAGTAGAAGCTTACTGGAGAAGTAGTTCCTGTTTCTGGTAATGTATCTGCAGATGAAGCTGGCGTTTTATCAATCTTAACGTCAACCATTTTACCGTCACCTGTAGCCGGTGTATTGTTGTCCTCAATATTAAATACATTTCCTTCTCCTACTGTTGGTCCAGCTGGTGTATTGTTATCATTAATATTAATTACAGGTTTCACCGTATCATCAGTTTTCTGTTTTGCAGGGCCTTTTGTCTCTGCTGGCTTTTCACTCTCTACAGGGCTTTTTGTCTCTGCTGGCTTTTCACTCTCTACAGGTCGTTCGCTCTCTACTGGCTTTTCACTCTCTATAGGTTGTTCACTCTCTACTGGGGCTTCGCTCTCTATAGGTCGTTCGCTCTCTACTGGTTGTTCTGTCTCTGTAGGTCGTTCGCTCTCTACTGGTAGTTCGCTCTCTACTGGTTGTTCTGTCTCTGTAGGTCGCTCTGTCTTTTTAGGCCCAACAAATAAATAATATGTTCTATTACCCTCAATTTTTGTTGTTGGGTAATAGAAACCAACTGCATCCATGGCATAGATTTTCTGAAATTTATAAGTGTCGTTACCATAGCTTAATGTAACATTATTCATCTTATTAATACTCTTATCAATTTGAAAATCTACATATCCAAATTTATTAGTTGTCCCTTTATAACTCTTTTCTCCGGCAGCACTTCCTGTAGTAACCAACTTTAGATCCTTAATCTCTGCCCCTTCAGCAGGATAATAAAACATTTCAGGATCGTCTACTAATACCATAACTCTAATAGGTTTTTTCTCAGTTGGCTGAGACTTTTTACTCTTCCCATCATTTGCAGAAACACCCATAGCATTACCTAATATTAGTGATAACACTAAAATAACACTTATGCTGAAACGCATAACCTTTTTCATTTTTCTCATAATAATTTCTCCTTAGCTAATTTCGGTAGTCTAAACATTAATTTGTTTAGTTTGCTCACATTTCTGGGGTAAGCCTCCTATTTTCAGCCTCGCTTTTTGAGGAAAACGTGGTTAACCTACCTGGCGTTGTAGGGTCAGGCTCCTGTTTTCAGCCTCGTTTTTTAATAGTGCGATATGTACAACTTACTCATATAATCCATAAGGAAAACGGGGTTAACCTACCTTTCTATCTGAGGAAAGGCTCTCATTTTCAGCCTCGTTTTTTTTCGGGAAACGGGGTTAACCTAGTTATCACTAATTGACATAAACCAGTATTTTGCACTTTTCTGCTAACATCTGTTTAATTGTCAAGGTACAATGAAACAAGTATAATAAATAACAAAATCCTAAGGTTCTGTTATTATTATCAAAGTAATTACATTGGCCTTTTGTATGGAAATTCATTTGCGTCCTCTATACATAAAAAAATTCTCCCCTTCGGCAACTGGCTACCATGTTAAAGGCCCTCTAGTTTTGCGTCCTATTTTTTCAAATAGTTTGCCATTATCGTGAAAAGAATTCACATTTATTATTATTTATTTGTCATATATATATTATCACTTTTGTCGTATTGTGTCAATTTATGCGCTTTTATTTGTAATTATAAGTGTCTTTTTGCACTAATAAGCGCGAATATTGTCTATGTATATGCAAATAGTCAGTTCATAATCATTTGTTTATAAACCAGGTTTTCTTTGTTCCTTTTAATCAATAGGTAATGATTGTAACTTTAGTGAACAATTGAAGTAACAAAAAAATGCGAATTTAGGATTTTATAAAAAGTACCTTCAAGTCCTAAATTTCATAAAAAACTAATTTTGACCCGTAAGCTCTCAAAAATAGCAGGTAATCCTATAGACTACCTGCTATATAAAAATCTTTTGCAAATGGACTGCTTCTTCTATCTATGATGGGCTAAATTCACTATCTACCAATTTCATTCTTCCGCTTTGCAGGCATTCCACAAATGCCGGAACCAGTTCCGGGTCAAACTGAGTCCCGGCACCATCCAGAAGAATTTGTATAGCAACCTCAAGCGAATATGCTTTTTTGTAGCATCGGTTGGATGTCATTGCATCAAAAGCATCTGCAATACATAAGATACGTGCAGTGTAAGGAATATCTTCTCCTGCAATTCTGCGAGGATATCCTTTACCGTCATATCTCTCATGGTGACCAATGACCGCAGGAATTACATAATCCAAAGATGGCAAATGACGAATAATATCAATAGAACCCTCCACATGTCCCTTAATCACTTCATATTCCTTTTCCGTTAAACGTCCCGGCTTATTCAAAATTGCTTCCGGTATACCGATTTTCCCCACATCGTGAAGAAGTCCTGCCTGACGAATAATCTCTATTACTTCTGGGTTCAATCCGATATAAGATGCCAACTCTGTTGCATAATATGCTACATTATTGGAATGACTGAATGTATAATGATCTTTTGCATCAATTGCCGCTGTAAGTGCATATATTGTGGATTCGTATTCCTGGTAAATATGTACGTGATCCGTTTTATCCTGGTTTCCACCTATATGCTGGAACTTGGTATCAAACACCTGAACTCCGTTTTTCCCACTACGCTTTACATGATATACCGACAAATCTACTGTTTCCACAAGCTCCTTTACATTTCTGGCAGCATAAGGTGACGCACTTATTCCGGCACTGACCGTTACCGATTTCAATTTAACTTCTGCGTATCGGTTATTCATCTCATAAATCTGTCTTGCGATAGATTCAATCAGATTTCTAGCTGAAAAAATATCATATTTCGGAAGTAGTACCGCAAATTCTTTTCCACTATAACGTGCGGTATATCCACTGTCACCTACACTTCTTCGGATAATATCCGCAATCCGCACAAGACAACGGTCTCCTTCTTTCTGTCCATATAGCTGATTATACAATTTAAAATCATCTACATTGATGATAGCCAAAGCAAGAGAACCTTCTTTATTCTTTTCGAATTCTTTACCTAGGACTTCATAAAAATATTTTCGGTTCAGCAAACCTGTCATTTCATCTGTTCTTGCCTCCATATACGCCCTCTCATATAATTTGGCATTTTTGATAGCGATAGATGCCACAGAGGATATGGATGACAGCATCTGAACATCATTATACAGTAGAGTTTTTCTGGAATTTTTAGATGCGATGAGAACAACTCCGAACAGACAATGATCATCCTTCAGAGCAACACAGCATTTCAATCCCATTTTCTCAAGTTGATATTTTTCGCTTTCCCACATAGATTTATATTCTACCGTATATTTAAAATCCCGATAGATCAGTGGCTCGTCATTCTGAATCAACCACTGAATCATTGGATTTTGTTCTTCCAGAAAGATCGACAGATCATTCAACGGCTTATCACTATAAAGCCCTCGATACGGACCTTCTGATCGTTCCTGCATACAAATAGTAATACTGTCCACATCCATAGCTTCTTTAATGATGCCAATCGTCTTGCTCATAATTTTCTGCAAATCCAGCGTTTTTGAAACAGCCAGACTAAATTCTTTTAGTTTCTCAGCCTGATGAAGTTCTTCTTTTACAAACACATTATTTACAAGCAGTCTCCATAAAAATGTAAATGCTGTATATACCAACAAAAACAATACCGCATAGAACAAAGAATAGTATTTTGCTGTTACCGGAACATACTGCTTCAGGACCTCTTGAAGATACGGATGCAGGCTAAAAAACAAAAGCACAGAGAACATAAGGCCGACCGCCTTACACAGTCCGGAAGATGCAAGCATCTGCAAACGAAACAGTCTTCTTCTTACCAGCGCGTATAACAATAAAAACACATTAAGGAGGCCGCTTAAAAGATCAATAGGGAATCCGGTAAATATCGGCACCGCAATCAGCATATTACCTACAAATAATGTAATAATCCCGGCTATGATCGGCTGGTATTGCTTCTTCATGTACGCATTTTTTCTGCATATATTGAACAATATCCGAAACATATGAAATAACAATACAGCAGCTAACAAAAAGAAAACACCTATATTTAAATTCACATCATATACAAAGGATCTGATTCCATCCTTTTCCACCACTACAGGGCTTTTCAGTAAAATACCGCTAGGAATATTTATAAGGAAACATAACAGCATAATAACCAAATAGATTTTTCCTACACCCCGGTCATGAACTCCACCAAATGCCAGGGTAAAGCGATAGTAGGCATACGGAAGTAACAAAATACCCAAAAGAGACACTTGAAACCAGAATTTGTATGAAGGACGTAATTCTGCACGCATGAAAACAGAGCCGCCTGTCCAAAAAATCAGCCCAACCAGCACAATCAAAAAACTATTTACCAGTTTATTCCTTTTTGCTGCCAAAAAAGTTAACAACATAAAGCCATAACAGAGCATGGCAATCATTGAAATATAACCATATGTACCCATAGTTGCCTCTTATCCTCTAAACGCATTTACCTCGTCTTGTACTTCCAGTAATTCCTTTAACTCATAATAGGACGGACTCATTTGATGCATCTTCTTTCCCGTTTTCTCCTCAAATTTATGAAACGTACCGCTGCGAAGCATCGTCACTACCAACGGATCCATACCTAATATCTTTTTTAAATCTCGGTAGTCCTGATCAATATATTTAAAGTACGTACTGAGCTGTTCCTTTAAAATTTCAGCACTCATTGCCTGTTTTGCCAGTGCACCTTCCTCAAGCTCTACATACATATGCAGATATGGGCGATTCTTATCATTGTATTCCTTCGCAGCTACCCAGTTGCAAATTGGAAGACCCGACAATTTTATGACACTTCGGATTCCATTTTCCGAAATCCTTGTAAATCCAGCAATATCTATAATCCATGGAACACGATCCACATACTCAAACCTTGGAATCCTCGTCTCATCGTCTCTGTTTTCGAGCCCAACACAGCGATACATATCACCGCAACGATAGCGAGCAAACGCCCCGCCCTTTAAAATCGTGAACACAAGTTCATATTTTTCTCCCGGTTGCACCTCATCCATAAGATAAGTACGAGGAGTAAACGAAGGATCCTCATAATTCTTAAGCATATCTGCTTCCGTAATAAATTCATAAAAAGCCGTATCAGGGAAAAAGTACATTCCCTTCCTCGTCCATGTCTCTGTTCCGATAATGGAAGGCTCTGTTCCTGCAAAAAGTTCCATCGGTCTAATCCCCCAGAGCCGTTCCAGATCATCCTTATAACATTGATTATCGGTTCCGGCTACCATAAACCCTTTTAGCTGGAATAGATCCTTTGGCATCAGTCCGCGATTTTCCTGCCGACATTGACGCTTAGCCTTTATAATCCTTGCAATCATATGCGGTTTAAATTTCAACAAATTCGAAAGATGCATCCCTCCGCCAGAACTTGTCATGGTAGAAAGGCTCAGACTCACCGCATAAGCCACACTTCCAAGTCCAAAGAAAAAGCCCAGATCTTTTTTCATTGCAAGCTTAAACCCTGCTTTATTTCTCTCACTGAAGCTCATATCTACAGCATCTTTTACTGCCGGAAGGAACTCAATATCTATATCTTCTCCCAATGCAAGTGGAAAAAGTCCCGTAGCATATGGCAGCGGTGCCAGACCATAGAGGAACGTATCTGTAGCTTCCACATTAAATTTTCCTTTTTCTTTGCTCGTAGATAGAATGAGGCATGCCACAACATTATTGCGATAGGTATCCAGCATACTTCTTGTATAAGGTGCCACTTTTACCGGATGCTTTCCGCCCTCCCAGGTTGTCTTAATCCAGATGATTGGGTTGCCTGGGAGCATGTCCGGCTGCTTTGACAAAAGAATATCTGCATAATCCTCATATCCTGTCAGGGGCACCATTTCCCGAAATTCATCCAGATTTTTCGGATGTTTTCCTTTTAAAATAGACTGCCCGAGTCCACTATTACTCCACAACCCAATCTGTTCCTCCATCAGACGTTTCTGAATCTTCATATATCCATCTATGGACAAATCCAAAAAACCACAATATTGCTGCCAGATTTCTTTATATTGATGTTTTTTCAATTTCTCCTTCAGATTCATACCTTATCCACCTTTGACCTCTATTTCCGTTCTCTATACCACGATAAATACGCGTTTATACTTCTTCGATTTGGCAATAAAAATGGAGTATTTTTCTTATAATCTTCATAATTCGTAAATGTTGCAGGAAAAATCCAAAAATCCTGAACTATAATATAAAGACAATTCCAGAAAATCATAAAAATGAAATAAATACCTCTGCTCAAATCTCCTGACATTCCCCAAAAACACAAATAAGCCCCGGCAAACCACAAAACTCCCGGATGGCGACATAAACTATAAACCCCCTCGGTATACGCTATACGTTCTTTACTCTTCTCCAGATAAGTCTCATCAAATGGCAATGCAAAAAAAAGCGTATAAACTAACAATCCGAGGAATCCAAGACTTCCTATTCCTAAAATGGCACAGACTGCCGGATGAACGATTTTCTCACTTAAGCTCTTTCCTAACACCCATGCAGTAGAACTCACCACGCAAACACTTCCCATTGCAAAGAATTTATGCATTATAGAATTCTTCCATGTGATACTATTTATATCATACACAAAGTACAGCAGAAATCCCACTGTTCCACAAATGACTTCTCCCATGGTTGTAGTTTCCACCCTTTACCAAAACACTCCACTCGACACTATTCATCATATTTAGTGGTATATCGACTTTCTATATATTAAGTATACATTCTTTATATTCTAATGGCAAGTATATTACTTCATAATTCTTTGGTTCAAATGCAAACGTAACCCTCACCGGTTCCTTTACTGTTTTAGTCATAATGCTCTGACCTTCAACCTCCTACCCACTCATTATCCTAGAATATCACTCTTTTTTATTTTGTAAACGCTTACGGTTTATCAAACAATTTTGAAAATATTTAGTTTAGGATATAAGAAAACGCTCCGTTACACAAACAGGAAAAGCGTGGGGTTACCCCGGCGCTTTTCCTGTTTGTGCGTACCTAGCATATTTTATTGTAGCCGCTACCAGACCATAGTAACTGGTACTGTTCGCCAACTTTTACTCACTCATTTCCTTCAGTCGTTTTAAATCCCCAGTCTGAATCGCGTGTATGTTTTGTTTAATCAGTTCCTCTGGCCAGTTCCACCATTTTAATTCCAAAAGGGCGGCAGCCGTTTTCTCCGAATAGCGCATTCTGATGGGTTTGGCAGGTATCCCGCCTGCAATCGTATACGGTGGAATATCCTTTGTCACGAC
This sequence comes from Bacillota bacterium, assembly GCA_023411225.1. Taxonomy (GTDB): domain Bacteria; phylum Bacillota; class Clostridia; order Lachnospirales; family Lachnospiraceae; genus KM106-2. The sequence goes on along the minus strand of JAEYPA010000185.1, from coordinate 39,495 downwards.
TGCACGGGTTCCGATAATTGCCCCATCGCCAATCGTAACGCCCGCCATAATAACAGCCTCATATCCAATCCATACATCATTTCCAATTGTGATATCACCTTTATTATCCCAAGAAGTTGCCACATCTCCTTTTTCAAGTCCCCATTCTTCAAAGAAAAGCGGAAATGGGTAGGTGGAGAGAGAAGACAGAGTATGGTTTGCACTGTTAAAGAGAAACTTCGCACCACAGGCAATCGAGCAGAATTTTCCTATGATTAAGTGGTCATGGTTTATGGGGTAATGATATAAAACATTGTTTTTCTCGAAGTCAACCGGGTCATTGACAAAATCATTATACATGGTAAAATCACCCACGTATATGCCAGGATCTGTAATTGCGTTTTTTAAGTAAATCGTCTGTTTGTCTCCGGTTCTGGGATATAATTTTTTTGAATCTGCCATTTTATAAATCCTCCTCTGAATTCAATCCATAATAGTATTCCAGCAATTCGCGGGAATAGTCCACAACTCTGCCGGAAGGCAATATCAGCACCCGGTTAATACCGATCTGCTCTACAAACCACGGGTTATGGCTGACAACCATGATTGTGCCTTCAAAAAGTTGAAAATTCTTTCCGATGATGCTCTGAGTGTCGGGGTCCAGATGGTTTGTCGGTTCATCAAGAACCAGAAAGTTAGCCCTTTGCAGTAGAACCTTGCACAAGGCAATGCGGGCTTTTTCGCCGGGAGATAGGACCTGAGCTTTCTTTTGGATATCGTCTGCGTAAAAGAGAAAATTACTTAAAACAGAGCGTAGCTGCTTTACCGTATATCCATCTGTCCAGGCATTTTCCAGTATCGTTTTCTCCAAATCAAGCTGTTCCAGTTCTTGGGCATAATAAGCCACATCTGTTTTTGGGTGAAAACAGATATTTCCCCTATCAGGAGAAAGAATTCCCATAATCAGTTTGAGCAGCGTGGACTTTCCAACCCCGTTTTCACCAACGACTAAAAAACGCTCTTTTCCATTTACATGAAAGGACAAATCATTGTAAAGCGGTAGCTGGTTTGGATAATGAAAGGACAGATTCTCCACTTTAAGCGGAAGAAGTGAGCCTTCACGCATAGGGCGGATATCCATTTTCACCCGTTTATAGATCCGGTCACGTGTCTGCATGTTGCTACGCTTTTTCTCTAGGCGCAGAGCGCGTTCCTGGCCCATACGTTTGAGCGCATGGTTTGTCCGGCTGGCCTGGTTTGCTCTCTGGACAAATTCCTCCAGCTCCCGGATTTCTTTTTCTTCCTGGACAATCGCCCGCTCCCGCAAACGCTGTTCCAACGCATACTTCTTTTTGTAAGTGTCATAATTACCGTCATAGACGGATATTTTATGCGTCACCTTATTGATAAACAGGATTTTACTAATAATCTGATTGAGAAAGCTGACATCATGACTTATAATCAGCACCATTCCTTTGTAATTTTTGAGGAATTCTGTCACAAACTCTTTGGCGGCCGCGTCCAAATGATTTGTAGGTTCATCCAAAAGCAGGATATCTGATTTTGAGTAAAGGACACGGGCAAAGGCGATTTTTGATTTCTGCCCGCCGGATAACTGGTTAAGCGGCATATCCAATAAATCTATATCGATCCCCATACGGTCGATGATGTGAAGAAGAATATTTTCCGCCTCATAATAATCAAAAGTTTCCAAACAGGATTGCAGCTTTTCCATCTGATTCAGCAATGGGGCCTGTTCCTCATCGCCGGCATCTTCCAGCTTTTTATAAATCTGATTAAGCTCTGACTCCAGTTTGCCGATTGGCCGTCCGCCCAGCAGGTAATCGAGCACTGTGCAGGATTCGTCTTCCATCACAATTTCCTGCGGAAGATAACCAATTCGTGCGTTTCCGGTTGATATGCTCCCGCTGTCCAGTTCCTGTTCACGCATGAGCACATGGAACAGCGTTGTTTTCCCAGCGCCGTTTACCCCGACAATACCTACTTTGTCATGATTGCCTATATTAAAATCTGCGTCCTCATAGATTACTTCCAATCCATAAGAGAGATTCATTTTGGTTCCTCTCATAGCTTTTTAGCTCCTTTATTAGTCTAAGCCGTTTGCCCCCTCTGAACACAAAAAAACAGAGGGACAGCACAAATAGACTGCACGCCCTCTGTTTTTAAAGAGATACCTACTGTCGGTAACAATAATGAATTATCACCATCAACAAAAAGCGGCAGACAAAACACTGTCCGCCGCCGCAAAAACAAATCGCTTTTTATTTTGAAAATACGCAAACAAAACCCCAGAACTAATACTCAGGAATAAAATAGCTGTTAACTATTGTTTTCGTATTTTCAGGCTCCGTACAATGTTTTGTAATATCAAATTGTCCGAAGCCGTAGCCAATGCACCGCTTTATGAATAACATTGTACTCACCCTTTCTGTATCGTATTATGAATCATATTATAGCTATCCGTGGAGATTCTGTCAAGCGTTCTGTATTTTTTCAGCTATCAGCTATAATTGAAATGATATGATATTTTCCAGTACAACTTAAAAGTTCCCGGCTGGCAGCATCGTTGTCTTTTCCGGCCTGATACGATATTCTAAAGATAGAAAAAGAGACGGCGGACCGTCGTGATAGAAGGAGGCAACAACATGAAGCTGATACTTAAAACTTTAGCCGCTCCCGTGGTGGCCCTGGCCCTGTTTATTTGGATTTGCACTGGCCTGCTTTACTGCTCCGCATTTCTTTTCGGCCTCGCCGGAACCATCGTGGCAATCTTGGGTGTGACGGTGCTTGTCACCTACTCCCCGCAAAACGGGATTATTCTTCTGGTGATTGCCTTCCTTATCAGTCCGATGGGCCTCCCGATGGCGGCGTGGCTGTTAGGTTATATTCAGGATTTACGGTATGCCATTCAGGACAGGATATATGGATAAGGCAACAGTTCGACGCGTGAGGGAAACTTCACGCTCCTATTCTTTTTGGAAGGGAGGTTTTACCAATGGCGACCACACGGCTCATGCCCCTGCATACTGGCAAGGGCAATGTCATTAAGATAACTAGATAGACATGTTCCACATATCTCAGCCCTCATAATGCAATAACAAACTATTGTGATAGAACGATTATATTTAATGTTTTGGACATCACAAAGAGACAGGTGTTCCCATCTGTCAAAATAAAGTGTATAGTATATTTGATGTTAGGCTACTCTGTATAGAAAACTTACTGCTTTCTTGGGATCGACTTTGCGAGGGTCGTGACGTCCAGGACGAATAGGTAGGATTTCTTTACTAATTAATTCGTCAACATCTGGCGGAGACTTCTCCGCCATTTTACTTATAAAATATCTGCATATATGTATCGCAAATGTATAGTTTATTTGGTAAGTATGCTTCTTTGTGCACTTTTTAATAGTCACATGAGCAGTGATAATCTCACAGAAATTATATAAAATTAGACGTGCCCATATTTCCTGAATAATATATTCTCTTTTCTTAGAATGAAAGCTTGTTAATCCGACAGCATATTTCAATTCTCTAAAAGAAGTTTCAATTCCCCATCTCATTGCATATAGTTTTTTGATTCCATCTGCCGAGAAGTCCTCCGTTGGAAGATTTGTTATGACACATTCATATTGTGTTTCTGAAATTGGAAAGCGAAGAACCCTAAGATTCATGTTGTAATAAGCATGCTCATCTAAATCTAAGAATTCAAAACTATCTTTATTACGAAATAGTCTGTATATTTCTGGATGATTTAGAACTTCATTCGTCCATTTTCTTGTTAGAATTAATGATACAGTAGTATCAAATTACTCTGTAGTAGGTAATTTATCTTTTGAACCAGACAAAATGCCACTACTATTTATATTCTTACTTCTAAATAGAAAGAATTCTCCTTTTTCCATTACATGTGCAAGGTTATTGTAGGATTCGTAACCACGGTCTACAATAAAAACAGATTTTTCAGTTCCAGTATATCTGTCCACCATATCACAAAAAGCTTTATGTTCATTTTCTTTTCTTGCTGGTTGAATAATATCTGTGTAAATTCTATCTAGTAAATCATACATTGCATTCAAATGTAGCTGATTATAACCTTTACCATCTCCATGAGGAAAGTATGTTTCTTCATCATTTGAATCATGAGCAATATTAATATCAGAACCATCGCACGCAATGAGTCTGTATCCATTGAAAAGACTAGGTTTATTATTATATTGCGCTGTAAATATTTCAAAAAGATGCCTAAATGCTTCAGCTTTGATTTGTGCCCTTCTTTGGTTAAATGAAGCATTAGTTGGGCAGTCTGTGGTATAACCAAAATATTTGTGAAGTTCATTTTTTAAGGGTTGACTTTCCATAGAGATAATGAATTTTATCATGGTTGGAAAATCCCAATTTTTCTTTCTGGTAAAGTCTTTATCCGGATTAACCGCGTAATCTGATAAATCGAGAGATATTTCATCAATTAAGTTCCATAATGTAGCTTTTACTTCTTTCGAAATCATTATTGATATGTCCTAATAGGCTATAAATAGTGATAAAACGTATCATATCTGTATCACAACATATAAAAATAGCCCGAAACCTTGCATTTTCTGCTAGGTTTCGAGCTAGAAAAATCACTCAAACTCGGCAAGTTCATCATTGTTCTTAAGCATATTTGTTTAAGTTCCTTGCGATAATCTGCCTTATTTTATCTTATTTACATATTTTATTTTGACTTACTGATTTACTGTTGCCAATGTGTTGCCACGTAATTATTATACTTGATGTTCTAAAATATGGCAATCATCTTGCGCTATTTATTTAAAAATCAGAGTCAATTTACACCATGAAGTTATCACTTCTGGATTATGATTATACATCTTATAAAGCTATGAAATTCTAACTACACGGAGTATGCTCATTTTGTACTCTACAGCCATACCGCCCAGTCCCCATAATCAAATGTTCCTCTACCATGATGAAGCTTTCCTTCCTTATCAAGCTTAAGAAATGTATCACGCATACGACTGAGTATCTCAGGATGAATATCCAAAGTATGGTGCGCCGGAACCACTTGCTTTACTAGCAATGCTGCTATCTTTTCCAGCGATCTCAAATATGCTTGTGGATCAGCAGATGGGTAATACGCAAACAATGTATCCTTATAAACTACATCACCAGTTAATAAATAACCTCTTGCAGGCTCCAAAAAACACATATGCCCAGGGGAATGACCAGGCGTGTGGAGTACCGTAATTATTCTGTACCCAAGATCAATTGTATCACCATCATGCAATACTCGTGTGGGTGTTCCTTGAAAAAATTCATAGTTATTGACATCATATCCATCTGGCGGATTGCACCGGTCAAGTACCATTTCACGTATGGTATCTATACTCAAAGGAGATTCTCCAGAAAATCAATTGAGTTCTGCTTCATGAACGTAAAAATCAGGATAATATTTATGACCGCCAATATGATCCCAGTGAATATGTATTTCAACTGCTGTCACCGGTTTATCAGTCAGTTTGTTCACTTCTTCAGAAATATCACAAATCCCAAGCCCCGTGTCAATAAGAAGGGTACGTTCAGTACCTTCAATCAAAGGACAATGTGTTTTCTCCCAATGGCGATATTCACTGATAATATGCGTACTTATATCAATTTCATCCATTGTAAACCATGGTTTCATTTCAATCCTTCTTACATATTATTATACTCGAAATATAAATGTATTCGTCTAATGGAATATTTCTATCAGAAACCTATTACATTATTAAACACATATCCAAAAAGCCTGCATTTAGATGTACCTCAAACATCCAAATACAGGCTTTTCACTTTTCGCTATTTACATAAAAGAATACATTCTTCTGTAATTCTGTTTAATTCATCCTCAGCAACTGGTACAATTCCTTCCCAGGATAATGCTTCATTGATATCAAAAGATTTTTTATCATCCTTCACAAAAAATGGGATACCGATTCCGCCATTCTTTTTAAATTCTGTAAACACGTGCTCCTCTTCTCGCATTTTTAAAAATGCACGTAAATCTAAAGTATTTGCTGTGATATTAATATACTGATATTCCACATTTAATTGTTCAAAAACTACTTTCATTGCAAGGCAGTCCTTACAGATTGGTGTCCCATAAACTGTAATCATAGTTCTCGCTCCATTCATCTATTTTTATGTACTTATTAACTTTGATATCATAACTCTTCTTATTTAAAGTTGCAATACTTATATATTACTTAAATAAAAAACTAAATTCTAGTTGTAGAAAATTTCACTGAATTTGCGGAATTAAATTTCGCAGTGTATCTTAACAACTCCATATAGTTGTCAAATAATCCACCATTTGAACATTTACTACTTTAAATAAACTTGTCTCCTTATTCAGATATGTGAAAGCAGTATCTATTCTGTCATAAAGAACTACTTCTCCTTCTACAAAGCGATAAAGAAATACTTCAATTTGGTTTGCGCATTAGCCCTATCATTATTCCTCCCTTAAATTCAGATTCTTACTAAGGACATAAGTATAAGCAAACTGAACAGCCTTACATGTTAAGTTTTCACACATATGTGGTGGATCACTTTCGCTGAAACCAGAAGCTCTTAAATCATAACATTCTAAAGACATAAACTTACTTTTAAAATTATCTGCATATAAATAGCACAAATCTACAATCTCTGATTCTGGCATACCTAGATTGGCACCTAAAATCCCAAGAAACATCAGTCCTCCTTCTACCAATCCACACTGAGCACGATATCCCCCTGCACCATGTAACCCTATGGCAGCATTTAATGTCTGCTTTTCGATATGAACATCAAATAGCTTTCCTAAAGATAACAAAATTGTCCTTGCACAATTAATATCTTTATCCCAATAATATGTATGCACATATTGTTCAATATTTTTCTCAATATCTTTTTCAGATTGTTTCATATTCTGCCTTCTTTCCTCACTCACTGTTTATAATAACCCTGAAGTAACCTCCATTCAACCATTACTTCAGGATTAGTTTCTTTACCTGTTAGAATACCATATTAACATATTAATCTCAATTAATATTTTACTTTAACAGATTTAACTCTTACGCCACACACCTTACCTTCCACCTCTATCCTTCTGTCTGGTATCTGTGAAATCTCTGCTGTTTTCTAGCTGTTTTGCCTGCTCCTGATATGCTTTCAGTTTATCAGCTACTCTTATACGTTCATGCCTATTAGTAGCTACACTGTTCCACTTGCTGACAGCTCTTTGATATGCGTCATATTCATTTTTAGAAGCCTTAAATTCTGCATAGAACTGTTTTACATTCTGATACCCATAAGGTCTTACAATCCCCGCTAAATGCTTTTTCATGTTAGAAATCTGTGTCTGAATATCTGCAATCTTTCCTTCCAGTTCACTACGTTGTTTTCCTTTGAACCAGCCTTTTAGTTCTGTAAGTTCCTCCTCTAAATCTGACAGATTCTGTTCTTTCTTAAAGATTGCTCGATTCTGTTTTGTCAGTTCTTCATCAACTGCAACCAGTCTATTATACTTTGCAGCTAATACAGATTGTTTTGGTGGTTCTTGCTTAACTTCCTCTTTATCAGATACATCAATCTTATCCATACCCGTGCTGGAAGCTTTTATAATAAGAAAATTTGCTTCCCAATCCTGTGCTTCTTTCTTTGTTGCAAATCCTCTCTTGAGCTTTCTACACTTTTTGCCAGTCCAATCTACATAAGGAAAAGAGGTGTACCAAGTTCCTCGTTTTTTATCTTTATAGACTGCCATTGTCTCTTCCTCCTTCTATATCTTTAATGTGAATTCCATAGAATCGCTCATTAAAATATTGTCTGCTAACACGTCCTGGGATTACCATGAACCCTTTCTGTTTTAACTCCTCATTTAAAGTGCGAACTATACGATAAGCTTTGGATTCTGAAACATCTAATACTTCTTTAATCTCTGCAACAGTGATAAATGTCATTACATTATTCATTTTTGAAACCTCCTACACAGTGATTTATTGCTTTCACTATGTATTTGGGTTGAAAAATTGCTAATTGCTAAACTAAGGGAAAAATAATTGAATTATAAGAGAATTGAAAATAGCGACATGACTGAAATCATTATTGATTTGTCCTAATAGGCTGAAAATAGTGATAAAACATATCATATCTGTATCACAACATATAAAAATAGCCCGAAACCTAGCATTTTCTGCTAGGTTTCGAGCCAGAAAAAATCACTCAAACTCTATAACTTCAAGCTTATTTATAGCTTTTTTCGTTCTTTCTCTTTGTTTTCATTCCGAATATTCCGTTATTTCTATGATATATTTTGGTTCCGAGAAATAATAGAATCATTTTAGAATCAATAGTGATTCTATTTTGAAATTGAATACAAAAACAAGTGTGGGTGCTTGGTTAAGCACAACTATATTATACCACTGTTAGAACTTCAAAGCCACTAGAAAAATAATGGAGCTCGTGATATCTGATACTTACCAAAAATGATGCCTTTTATGATTTTATGTATTACGTAATTATGGTTGAGATACAAAATAACATTTGTTGCTACTTTGCCGTTAGTTACACAACTCTTTATTAAGAATATAATAGTCATTACATCCAGAGGTGGAAATATTTGTTTTCTCTTGTTTTGGCATACAAAACTACCATATCCCTTCTACTTACAAGGTTAACCCTATTTATCCCATTGTAGTACTGCCTTATCCCATTTACTAAATTACTTATGTAAATAAAGGATATATATTTACTAATTTAATCAGGCTGTCAGCTCCACCTATCCCAAAACCCCTGGCAAGGACAACTGGAAGAATTACAATAATAAGTATAATTAATAAGCTCATTTTGGGGTTGTTTATGAGTTGCTGTATTGTCAATAACACAACTCCAAGGATGGCGGCTATAATTATTCTCAATAGGAACGTTAGTACTACCCACTGTCCAATAGTTATAGAAAGCTTTACACTGGATAAGCACTCTATACTTTGCACCGAAGCTCCTAATTGATCTATCGATGAAAAATGGCACATTAGCCCATATTGAGTTAAGTTATAAATTATTGCAACCCCTACTGAAAATAACAGGATGGTCTTTCCTTTAGCCATCCAGATTCCCCTTCTTCCTATTGGAGTACAGAATAGAACAGCTGTTAGTTGTCGTGTCTCACCATGAACAAGCATCATACTAACCAGAATAATAGAGATAAGTAGTCCCCATAGTATTTGATCCAATTTGAATAACTGATTATAGTAAGAATCAAATACCATATATCTGCCTTCAGTTTTCTCTGTTAGATACCGTCCATATACATACTCTATCGCTTCACGCTTATTTTTATACTCGTGATATAGATTTCTATATTGTACATAATCATCTACAGCTATTAGGCCTTTGTTATATTGCTCCTGCATTTCATACTCTTGACCAAGTATTGTATCAAGCCGATTCTTTATGCTTTCTATTTTCTGAGAGGATTCTTTATTTATCTTCCCTCTGACTTCCCTGTATATCTCTTCTATTAAATGTGTATTTTTTGCGTTATCTACTCCCTTAAACTGTAGATAGAAAACAAAACTCGATACAAAATAGATTATTAACAGCAACCCTATAAATTTCTTGCTCCCTATTTTTTTAATCTCATATATTATCATCCACGCACCTTACCTTCTACTGTTTTGCATTAGATAAATAGAACTTATCCCAATGATCACAATCATGATGATAACTGGAGAATAATACAACGGATATTGCAAAGAACCTAATGTTAGATACCTTGGTTGTTCCAAATAATATTGGATATTAATCACTGAGAAAGGGTTCAACAGCTTCATATTGTCCAACAACTTATTAAAGGTTGGCAAAGATAACAGATACCATTGGTCTTTATTAATAATAAAGCTATTTTTATATATAGCTAGATTGACTATATCTACCAGGGCGCCTATCAAAAAGAGCATAAAAGAAGCTAAGATGGCAAATATATTTTTCCCAATACGCTTTGATAACACCATAGTGATAAAGGTTACCAGCAAGGACAGTATGATAATGAGAAGTTCCTGCACAAATAACAAAGTTCCCAAAGTTGCCCCAGAAGCACACATATGATATCCTTCTACCAAGAATAAAGGTGTATTCAAATCACTAAAGCTAAATCCAATGCATATAAATTGTCCAACCAGAAAAATAGCCAAAAAGTAAAGGTTAACCACAAGTGTAACAAAAATGCCTGCCATTATTTTTGATATATATAATGACCACTCTCCTTTTTTGTAACGCGCAACACTCCCTGAATATTCTTTTCCTTTTCTATGCTAAAGGAAGCACAGAAAATAAGAATGAGGAGGAGGCAAACGGGCCAGCCAAAAAACATATTTGATGCAAAGGATTTTAGCCTTAAACGGTCCACCATAACATTATTATTTTCCAATTTATATGTCGACGAAAAAATGCCTGTCTGATAAGAGTTTGAACTATCCGTGATAACTTGCATATTTTGATTTCTATTTTCAACTACTTTAATACAATCCAGTGCGCTTGCAATGAGACTTAAATCGGATAATTGTGTTACACTATATTTCCCTTTTCTATGTACTGCTTCCTGATTGAGAGATAAATTCCCATCATTGTCCTGTAGGTATATCTTACTTTTTAGTTCACTTTGCTCAGCTTCCAGTCTCTTTTTTGTCTCGGTAGTAAATGTAACTCCAAGTGACTTAAAGTAGGGCATACGCTCTTGCTTTTCAGAGAAATATCTGCCCTCTCCCCATAAGATAGCTGCAAAAAAGATAATCGTAAATATAAGTAAAGCAATTATATTGTGCTTTCTAAACACATATTTTTTAAATTCATACTTGATCATCTGAATCATAAAGTGCTCTCCCCGCAAGTTTAAGATAATACTCCTCTAAACCGTTTACTCCATTCTTCTCCATAAAAGAGTCATAATACTCTCGAGTATTTTCTTCGATTATCTTTCCCTCACTCATAAACAATACATAGTCTGCCGTTTCCTCTACATCCGAGACAATGTGTGTTGATAAGATGACAATTGCCTGCTTCCCAATCTCACGAATCATTTTCTTAAATTCTGCTCGTTCTTCTAAATCTAATCCTACTGTTGGTTCATCCAATAATAATATTTGTGGAGAACCAAGGAATGCTTGTATGATTCCTAATCGTTGTTTCATCCCACCGGAGTATGTACTAATCCTATTGTTACGAACCTCATACAGATGAAGTCTCTTTAATAATTCATCAATCTGTGGAGGATTTTTTTCTTTCCCCCCCTTTAATAAATACATATACTTTAAGAAATCGTAACCTGTAAAATGATTATAGAATTCCATTTTTTGCGGTAAATATCCAATCATCCCATGATAGGTGTCGATAATACTGAAAATCCCTTTTTCATCAAGGGTAATAGAACCGTTGCTTGGTGCAACAGTAGTAGCCATAATATTTAGCAAGGTAGTCTTCCCAGCACCATTGGGTCCTAATATACCATAAACCTTTTCTGTAAATATTTGATTAAGATCACTTAACACAACTTTCTTACGATATGCTTTACTGATATTATGTAGTTCTAATTCCATATACTCTCCTTATTGACTTGCCTTTGATATTGTCAATAACACTTTGCCCTTTTTCATATACTTACTCCTCTATTGTTTGCGGATAATCTAATCGTTTTTCTTGAGATCCATCTTTTTTTATACAATACAAATGACTTGGCCTTCCACCTTCCTCACCTGGTGGAAGTTCTCCTTCCGGCTTATTAAATAAAATCCAATCTGTCTCTGCAAATACACCCCAATCATTTGATGAACAATTGGTCAGTTTCTTTTGATTTTTACCATCAAAGCCAATATAACATAGCATGCTCTCTTGATTATTAGGCAATGTTATATAGTATATACCATCCGGTTGAATATTAATTTGAAACACTTGATTCAATATTGTCTTTTTATCTTTTCCTTCTAGTGTTATACTGCACAATGCATTTTTCTTCTCATAAGTTCCATTCTTATCGTACTCAGCACTCCTATAGTATATTCGATTATTAAAAACTTGAGGGAAATATATTTTTTCATCACTAATCCTAACTTTACCACTTCCATCTAAATTTGCACTATATAGTAGCGCATCTTCTTCACAATAGTACATTTTTTCACCATCAAATGTCAGATCCTCGTAAGCTACTGGCCTATCTAAAACCTGTTCAGATTTTTCAGGATTATTTATATCCACTCGGAACACACCAAAATCTGTCATAAAGTATAGATAACCACCATATCCCCATAAGCCAACTATGTCATTTTGACTTCTATAAAAACTACTTAATGTATCATCCTCATATTTCCATATTTCATTTCTAAAGTTCAACGGTACACCAAAGTAAACAGAAGCATATCCCTGCAAGTACATAAGCGAATTATTATATAAACATGTATTATCATTATGTAAACAATTCTTTTTATCACAGGCCAGTTGCAATATTGCATCCTTGGTATCAAAATATAACATTCGACGACCATCCTCGTTATCCATGGTAAGATTAAGTAATACCTGATCTCTACCACCAAAAACTTGTAACCCTCCATTTTCTAGATTACCTTGAGAATTTCCACTCTTTGAATAATCAACCTCTTCAGGTTTCTTTGTGTTGATTTCTGCTTTCTGAGAATTGGCAGGTTTAATTGTGTTTAATACGTTCTTGCCATCTCCATTATCATTACCTGTAAATAACAAAAATGCAATCATCAATATTGTAGCTAGACCTATTCCCCCTATAGTTAAACATTTACGTTTCATATAATTCTTCACCCCATAATTATATATATCTAAATAAAGCCAGCTTCTCCAAATAAATGGTATTATGCTGGCTTTATAACTAAATCGCTTTTGCTACATTTTTTGTAAATGAGCCAAAGTACGTACATGTTACATAAAAACGTCCAGAAATATTTATAATAGAATTTGGTCCATATGTTCTAGTATAACTTGCTGAATATGCACTTGTTGCCTTCGTTGATGCTCCAGTTATTCCTCCTCCATTATTTGTTACAATATTAATATAATTAATACCCAGTTTATCAACTCTGTTATAGGTAGAAATATACAAAATAGCTTGGTCGTAACTAGATGGACCACCACCAGTGGTTATCGAGTACTCTACACGTGTCTTTCCCCTTGTTCCCCCGCTTGTCGTGCCAGTAGAAGCAGACGCCACTCAAGTATATGCACAAACTCCTACAAAAAGTACCATTGCTAAAACTAAACCTTTAATTCTTTTCATAATAATTAATCTTAATATCAAATTATTTAATTTCCTTACAATAATGTTCTTAGATTCTAATAAAAATATACTACCCAGTCATCCTCTATACCTCCCCTTTTTATCTTTAACTTTTTACATAAAGTAAAAAAGTTATATACAAGTTATCATTAGACCATTTTCTAAGACATTCTATGTAATTTGTTAATATAGTGCATACACAACTAATGATTTACGTTACCACAATCAATTTTTCACTATTTTATTCCTATTATTAACTATATTTCCTAATTTGTCAATCTTGTATTTTCCCTAATTTTACAATTAACCCAAAAACGGGGCTTTAATTGTCCTTATTTCAACACTTCATTTAACTGCATAACACAAAACATTTATTACAACTACCTTATTCTCTCCCACTATCCTTTTGGATTTCGCTTCTTTCCGTCCTTATGGCGGCTGGTGCCGTATGTCTATAGAACAAAAGACAACCTACCGAGAACAAGTTCTCGTCGGTTGTCTTTATTTTATAGCCGCATGGCTTGTAGCTTATTCAAACTCAATCGTTGCAGGTGGTTTTCCTGTACAGTCATACAGCACTCTATTGATTCCCTTTACCTCATTGACAATCCTGCTAGTCACCTTACCTAACACTTCCCAAGGTAACTCAGCACTCTCTGCTGTCATAAAGTCAGTAGTCGTAACGGCTCTTAAAGCGATGGCATAATCATAGGTTCTTTCATCACCCATACAGCCTACACTTCTCATGTTAGTGAGAGCTGCAAAGTACTGGCCAATCTTACGATCCCAGCCTGCTTTTGCAATCTCTTCACGATAGATTGCATCTGCATCCTGTACCAATTTAACCTTCTCAGCGGTTACTTCTCCAATGATTCTTATAGCAAGGCCTGGACCTGGGAAAGGTTGTCTATATACGAGATACTCTGGAATGCCTAGCTCAAGACCTGTTTTACGAACTTCGTCCTTAAAGAGAAGGCGCAGTGGTTCAATGATTTCCTTAAAATCTACATAGTCAGGTAATCCGCCTACATTGTGGTGGGACTTGATGACTGCAGACTTACCTAGGCCAGATTCAATCACATCTGGGTAGATGGTTCCTTGTACAAGGAAATCTACTTTGCCGATTTTCTTAGCTTCTTCCTCGAATACACGGATGAATTCTTCACCGATAATCTTACGTTTTGCTTCTGGTTCATCTACACCTTTCAGCTTCTCATAGAATCTTTCCTGTACGTTGACACGGATAAAGTTTAAGTCGTACGGACCATCTGGACCAAAGACTGCTTCTACTTCGTCACCTTCATTTTTACGAGGAAGGCCGTGATCTACAAAGACACACGTCAGTTGTTTGCCAACAGCTTTAGCTAACATTACAGCAGCTACAGAGGAGTCTACACCACCGGAAAGAGCGCACAGAACTTTACCATCTCCAACTTTTTCTCGTATGGCTTTGATGGACTCTTCTGCAAAGGAGGACATCTTCCAATCACCGGCACATTTACATACATTAAAAAGGAAATTAGACAGTATCTTGGTTCCTTCTACAGTATGTTCTACTTCTGGATGGAACTGCACAGCATACAGATTTCTTGTTGGGTCTTCCATGGCAGCCATAGGACAGGAATCGGAATGAGCAGAAATCGTAAAGCCTGCTGGAATCTCTGTGATTCTGTCGGTATGACTCATCCAACAGATGGTATTCGTAGAAACTTCTTTGAATAGCAGGGAAGAGGTATCCACAGTAACTTCTGTCTTTCCATACTCTCTTATATCAGCTGTGCTTACCGTACCACCTAGAAGATAGGTCATAAGCTGAGCACCATAGCAGATTCCTAAAACTGGAATACCTAATGCAAAGATTTCCTTATCACATAATGGTGATCCTTCTTCATAAACACTGTTTGGACCGCCTGTAAAAATAATGCCTACAGGATTTAATTCTTTAATTTTCTCTACGCTGGTGGTATAAGACATTACTTCACAATATACGTTACATTCTCTGACACGTCTTGCAATCAGCTGATTGTATTGACCGCCAAAATCTAGTACAATAACCAGTTCCTTCTTCACGGATATTTCCTCCTAAATAATAAAATACATGAAAGGGCAGGTCTCCCACTCCCTTTATTAACGATAGGTAATACATGGCAAATCTTACGTTAATGTTCATTTTACATTATTTTTCGCCTTTGCACTAGAGGAAAAATGTAATTTTGTAATATTGTTGAGGAAAGCCCCAAAAAAACTGTTGTTTTTGTACCTTTTTTAGATTAGTGCCGTTCCGACAAATGTAAATAACAATTCTGAGACATCACATTCCTTCTTTAGGAAAGATCTCTTCTTTCTACAATCTTTCTAGAGAGGAAAATCCCCAAGAGGCAAAGCATTGCCCCTGCTACTAAAATACTAAATGCAATTAGAGTCGTATGGCTCAAGATCCAATCTATTTGTTCACCAGAACTTTCTTCCATCCAACCAAGAACAAGGTTACTACCGAAAAACATAACAAAGCCTGGTATCATACGTACAATGCTCATTCCTTGCACGCTTCTTATCTTTCCTATCAGATAAAAGACGATATATTGCAAAGAACAGACGAATATTCCAACTCCAGCTGTTCCAATAATAAATTCCAAAGCATATTCTATTTTTTCCTCTTTGATGAATGTATAGGCAATCATGATACCAGAACCCAAAACAGTTCCAAAGATAATCATGAATACGGCTACCAAATAACGTCCTACTACCCGGCTATTTACGGTTCCTGGTAGCATATTGATGAACCCTATTTCTGCCATTTGATCCTGTGTAAATGGTACTGTTGAAAAGATAATTCCTCCAAATACAACATAGAGTAAGCCAAAATATGGAGAGCTCATATTTAGCGATAACGCAAATGCCAGAATGGCAAACGCTAATAAATATATGAACTGTACCCTGTTTCTGGCAAAGTCTACTTTGAAAAATTTGATTGCATTCATACTATTTCCTCCTACTCCGAATCATATACACCATAATCTGATCAATCGTTGGCTGATTGATAAGAAAGTTCTTAGGAATCAAATGGGCGTACTCACTGGATACTAATGCGGTAAAACCATACTCTGCTTCAGTAATTCCTAGTAGTTTATTCCTCATTATTGTTGGTATTTCTTCTTTATCCCCTTTGATTAGGATATAGTTCTCTAATAACTCATCCTTTGTTTCGTTCAGAAAAATCTCTCCTTGATCAATAAGAACGATGTAATCTGCAATTTGCTGCAAATCCTCTAACATATGAGTAGAAAAAAGAATGCTTGTTTCTCCTTCTTCAATATACTCCTGCAGAAGTTGTAGTATGTCTGCCCGAAAAACTGGATCCAGGCCGTTGGTTGCTTCGTCAAGAATCAGTAACTTGGTTTTTCGACAAAAAGCTGATGCAAACATAAGCCTTACTTTCATTCCTCTGGAGTAATCTCTAATCTTCTTATTTGAGGGAAGGTTCCATTTACTAACTAACTGATTAAACTGCTCTACTTGAAAGGTAGGATAGAAATCCTTTAATATATTTCGAATATCTGGTAACTTTAGCTCGGGAGGAAAATATGACTCGTCTCCTACATAACCAATCATTTCTTTATAGCGTGTCGGATTCTCTTCATATGTCATTCCATCTATGGTAACAATGCCTGATGTGGCCTTACATAGATGTGTAATCAGATTTAGGGTAGTTGTCTTACCAGCCCCATTCTGACCTACATACCCCATAATATAGCCCTTTGGAAGGGTAAAAGAGACCTCTTTTAATTGAAAATTCTTATAACTCTTACTAAGTCCTTGCACTTTTAATAATTCCATATTATCACCTATCTTCCTTATTAAATACTATACATTCCACAATTTTTTTACCATGTGAAGCAGCTCTTCTTCTGACATTTCAATATGTTTGGCTGTCTCAATGGCGGAGAGTAAGCCATTTTCAATACGCACTAGGTATTGTTCCTTTAGAAGCTTATTGTCCTTAGAAAGGACTACGCTTCCTTTCCCCTGCATTGTGGCAATAAACCCCTCCTCTTCTAGATCATTATAGGCTCTGGTGGTAGTAATGACGCTTACCCCAATTTCCTTGGCTAGTTTACGAATTGAAGGTAATATGGTCCCTTCTGGAAGCTGACCATTTAAAATCTGTTCTTTAATTTGTTCCTTTACCTGCCCATAGATCGGCATTTCTGATTGATTGGATATTAAGATTTTCATACTTTCTCCATTTCCTACAAATTTGTAAAGTCTTTCAGTTTATAAAAAATGTTCATACTGTATATATTGTATTATATACAGTATGAACATTTTGTCAATCCTTTTTTCATAAAATAACAGCAGTAATATGATTTCTCATCTCATATCACTGCTGCTTTCAATTACTAAAATCCATTTAACTCATCTAAGGTTTGCTCAAAAGCTGGCAGGAAGTCCCTCATGAATTCCTCCACTTCTTTAAGCTCCATTTCCTTTAAGGAAATCAGCAAGGTTTTTTCCGCACTCACAAACTCCGTATTCCCTGCCTTGCGCTCTTCGATGCATTTGATTAAAGCCGATAACTTGTCTGCACCCTTCACCAATTTCCACAGGTACGTATCCTCCGGTTGTTTTACAAAGACTGGTTCATAGGCTTCCTGTAAATCCTCCGGCAGCATGGAAAGTAGATGCCTTGCGGCAGTCATCTCCACTTCCTTAAATGCAGTCTTAATCTCTTTGTTGTAGTATTTGATTGGGGTTGGCATATCTCCCGTTATAATCTCGGTGGAATCATGATACATGGCCAGTAGGGCAATACGATTCTCATCCAGTTCCTTTCCATAGCGTTTGTTCCCTAGTACTGCCAGGCAATGAGCTAACATGGCTACCTCCAAAGAGTGCTCACTGATGTTCTCCGTTCTGGAATTACGCATCAATGCCCATCGGTCAATGTATTTCATTCGAGACATCATTGCAAAAAAAGAATTGTTCATCTACTTGTCCTCCAATAATGCGATTTATTCCCCTAATTCTTCTGTAACTCTAGCATTCTTTTCGATGCATTTCTTAATATAGTAGCCCGTGTAGCTATTAGGATTCTCAGTAATTTCTTCCGGAGTACCTGTGGCAATAATATTACCACCCTTGTCTCCTCCTTCTGGACCTATATCAATGATATAGTCTGCAGTCTTTATAACCTCTAGATTATGTTCAATAACTAGGACCGTATTGCCTCCTTCTGACAGACGGCGAAGAATCTCAATCAACTTGTGAACATCTGCAAAATGAAGTCCAGTGGTAGGCTCATCTAGAATGTAGATGGTCCTTCCGGTGCTTCGCTTACTTAACTCCGTAGCTAACTTGATACGCTGGGCTTCACCACCTGATAAAGTAGTGGATGGCTGACCTAATCTAATATAGGAAAGCCCAACGTCATTGAGAGTTTCTATTTTGCGGCGAATGTTTGGCATATTTTCAAAGAAGTTTAACGCTTCTTCCACTGTCATATTAAGGACATCATATATATTCTTTCCTTTATATTTGACCTCTAAGGTCTCCCGGTTGTAACGCTTACCTTCACATACTTCACATGGTACATAGACATCCGGTAAGAAATTCATCTCTATCTTGATAATACCATCACCACTGCAGGCTTCACAACGACCACCTTTAATGTTAAAACTAAATCGTCCTTTCTTATAGCCTCTCTCCTTGGCATCTGGAGTTGAGGCAAATAGATCTCGAATCTGGTCGAATACCCCTGTATAGGTAGCCGGGTTAGAACGAGGAGTTCTTCCGATTGGTGATTGGTCAATATTAATAACCTTGTCTAACTGGTTAATTCCACGCATACCCTTATGGGCACCTGGAATGCACCTTGCACGGTTTAATTCTTTGGCAAGACGTTTGTAGATAATCTCATTTACCAAGGAACTCTTACCGGAACCAGACACACCGGTTACTACAGTCATAACTCCTAGTGGAATATCAGCATCTATATTCTTTAGGTTATTCTGGGTTGCACCTAGTACCTTAAGCCAACCTGTAGGTTTTCTGCGATCCTTCGGAATTGGAATATGAATACGACCACTGAGGTACGCACCGGTAATGGATTCTTTACATGCCATAATCTCATTAGCATCACCAACTGCTATGACTTCTCCACCATGTTCTCCAGCTCCAGGACCGATATCCACAATATAGTCCGCTGCAAACATAGTATCCTCATCATGCTCCACCACAATCAATGTATTACCAAGGTCTTTTAATCGTTTGAGGGCTACTAACAATTTGTCGTTATCTCTCTGATGAAGACCAATACTTGGCTCATCTAAGATATAGACAACTCCAACTAGACCAGAACCAATCTGGGTAGCCAGACGAATTCGCTGGGCCTCTCCGCCGGAAAGACTACCTGTTGCTCTGGCAAGTGTCAGATACTCCAAACCTACATTTATCATAAATCCCACTCGGGCTTTAATCTCTTTAAGAACCATTTCTCCAATCTTGGCCTGATTCTTAGTCAGCTGCAGTTGATCAAAAAAGTGGGCCAGTTCCCTAACGGATAACTCTGTCAGATCGGAAATGTTTTTATCACCCACCGTAACTGCTAAGGACTCTGGTTTCAGACGTTTACCATGACAGGAGTTACATGGGGTAATCTGCATAAAACTTTCATATTCCTGCTTCATGGTGTCCGAGCCGGTTTCTCTATATCTTCGCTGACAATTTTGAATCAATCCTTCAAAGGCAATATCATATACTCCAGTACCTCTCTGTCCCGTATAATGGACGGCAACCTTCTTGCCACCAGTGCCAAGAATCAATACTTTCTGAATCTTCTCAGGCAGCTTGTTGTAAGGAGTATCCAGACTGAATTTGTATTCCTTGGCTAATGCATCCAAGATACAATGGGTAAAGCTGCTTGGATCTGTACTGGACTGCCAACCGGTTACCTGAATGGCTCCTTCATTGATGCTTAGTTCTTTGTCCGGAATCATTAACTCCTCATCAAACTCCATCTTAAATCCGATACCCAGACAATGCGGACAGGCACCGAATGGGTTATTGAAGGAGAAACTTCTTGGCTCAATCTCATCAATACTGATACCACAATCAGGACATGAGAAGCTTTCGGAAAAATTAAGTGGCTGTCCATCTATGACATCTACAATCATAAGCCCTTCTGCCAACTTTAATACACTCTCAATGGAATCGGTCAGACGCTTCTCAATGCCTTCCTTCACTACCAGACGGTCTACTATAATCTCGATATTATGCTTTTTGTTCTTATCTAATTTGATTTCTTCTGATAATTCAAATAAATTCCCATCTACCATAACGCGGACATATCCGCTTTTTTTCGCACGGTCAAATAACTTGGTATGTTCACCTTTTCTTCCTCTTACTACAGGAGCCAACAACTGAATCTTAGTCCTCTCCGGCAGCTTCATAATCTCTTCTACCATCTGATCAACAGATTGGCGTTTGATTTCCTTTCCACAATTTGGGCAGTGAGGAATACCCACTCTGGCGTATAATAGTCGAAGATAGTCATAGATTTCCGTTACAGTTCCCACAGTAGAACGTGGGTTACGGTTGGTGGACTTTTGATCAATGGAAATAGCAGGGGACAGGCCCTCTATACTCTCTACATTGGGTTTCTCCATTTGTCCAAGGAATTGCCTAGCATAGGAGGACAGAGACTCCATATATCTTCTTTGCCCTTCTGCGTAGATGGTGTCGAAAGCCAGTGATGATTTACCGGAACCACTTAGTCCAGTTAATACTACAAACTCATCTCTTGGAATGTCGACAGATATGTTCTTCAGATTGTGCTCCTTGGCACCTCTAATCTTGATATAATGCTTTCTCTCCATGGTTTACAGCCTCTCTCGTTATATTTAGTCCTCTGACAACAGTTTACGGAGCTCAATCAGCTGGTCACGCAAGATGGCCGCCTGCTCAAAGTTAAGGTCTGCTGCTGCACTGTTCATCTGCTTTGTAACTTTCTTAATCACTGTCTCTAATTCCGCCTTGCTCATAGATTCTGGATCTTTCTCTAGTTTATTGATAGTCTGCTCTGCCTTCTTAGAAATGGCAATCAAATCACGGACCTTCTTCTTAATCGTAGTTGGAGTAATACCATGTTCCTTATTATAGGCATCTTGGATCTTTCTTCTACGCTCTGTCTCTGTAATGGCATTACGCATAGAATCTGTCATCTTATCGGCGTACATAATAACACGGCCGTCTGCATTACGAGCAGCACGACCAATAGTCTGAATCAGGGATGTCTCTGAACGTAGGAATCCTTCCTTATCAGCATCGATAATAGCTACAAGAGTTACCTCTGGAATATCTAGACCTTCTCTTAGAAGGTTAATTCCTACCAACACGTCAAATACATCCAGTCGCATATCCCGAATAATCTCTGCTCGCTCTAAGGTATCTATATCTGAATGTAGGTATCGCACACGAATACCGACTTCCTTCATATAATTAGTTAAGTCCTCTGCCATTCGCTTGGTCAAAGTGGTAACTAAAACCTTATTCTTCTTGGCAGTCTCTTTATTTACTTCAGAAATCAGATCATCAATTTGACCTTCCACCGGTCGTACGAATACCTCCGGATCAAGCAATCCGGTTGGGCGAATAATCTGCTCTGCTCGAAGTAGCTCATGCTCCTTCTCGTACACATTAGGTGTAGCAGAAACAAATAACATCTGATTAATCTTACTTTCAAATTCTTCAAAATTAAGAGGGCGGTTATCTAGTGCACTTGGCAAACGGAAACCATAATCCACTAAGGTAGTCTTACGGGACCTATCTCCAGAAAACATACCTCGTACCTGAGGAATCGTAATATGAGATTCATCTACTATAATTAGAAAATCATCTGCAAAATAATCCATTAAGGTATGAGGTGTGGCCCCGGGTTCTAAACCTGCCATCACTCTGGAATAGTTCTCAATACCGGAGCAAAACCCTGTCTCCTGTAACATCTCAATGTCAAAGTTGGTACGTTCTGCAATACGCTGTGCCTCAAGCAGCTTGTCCTCACTCTTAAAATAGCGGACTCTCTCTTCTAACTCTTCCCCAATATCCAAAATAGCCTTGGCCATCTTCTCTGGAGGTACTACATAGTGGGAAGCCGGAAAGCCTGCAATATGCTCAAGTGTACTAAGAACCTCTCCAGTCAGTACGTCAATCTCACAAATTCGGTCAATCTCATCTCCAAAAAACTCAATTCGAAAGGCATGTTCACTAGAGTTAACCGGAAAAACTTCTACTACATCGCCACGAACTCGAAAGGTACCGCGATGAAAATCCATATCGTTACGATCGTACTGAATATCTATAAGCTTTCTGATAACATCATCTCTGTCCTTTTGCATTCCCGGTCTGACAGAAAGCACCATGCTCTGATAATCAATTGGACTACCCAACCCATAGATACAGGACACACTAGCTACAATAATAACATCTCGACGTTCTGCCAAAGCTGCTGTAGCAGAGTGTCTCAGTTTATCAATCTCTTCATTAATGTCAGAATCCTTCTCTATATAAGTATCACTTGAAGGCACATATGCCTCCGGTTGGTAGTAATCATAATAACTTACAAAATACTCCACTGCATTTTGGGGAAAAAATTCTTTAAATTCCCCATACAGCTGAGCTGCTAAGGTCTTATTGTGCGCTATAATTAGAGTAGGTACATTCAGCGCTTGAATGATGTTTGCCATGGTAAAGGTCTTACCGGAACCTGTTACACCAAGCAAAGTCTGAAACTGGTTACCCTCCTTAAAGCCTGCCACTAGCTCCTTTATGGCCTCTGGCTGATCCCCAGTTGGTGCATATTCTGATACTAGTTCAAAATGATCCATAATAACCTCCCGATACACATCCATCTAATGAATATATTATCCGCATAAATCTGATTTATTATAGCATATACCCCACAAAAGTACAATCAAAAATCGAATATTTGTTCGAGTGGAGACAGACGTAAAAATAAAAAGGATAGAAAGTGTCATACATTCCTATGCCAACTTTCTATCCTTCTATCTTTCATTTACAATTTTTCTATTGTAACTTCTTTATAAATCTTCTCCATATCTTCTTTCACAAAAAATCCTGTTTCTTCTCGTAAGGCTGCAGCTGCAGATATCGCGCTGGCCAATTGATGTGTTTTCTCAATTGGAAGCCCTTGTTCAAAACCTATAGCAAATCCTGCTGTCATGGAATCCCCACATCCTACTGTATTCACAGCATCAATTTTTGGCACACTAGCTTTGAATACTCCATCCTTGGTAACTGCAATGGAGCCATCTGCACCCAAAGAGATTACAACCACTTCCACCCCTTGACTATGTATTTTCTTGGCTGCTTCAACTAGCTCTTCACGGGTTTCGCATCTACTGCCTGTCAGCATTCTTATCTCATCAATATTAGGCTTTACCATAGTTGGAGCTGACTTAATTCCCTGCTCAAGAAGAGCACCGCTAGTATCCAGAATAACAGGCTTTCCCTGCTGCTTGACTATGGATATCATCCTTTGATAGGCTGTTCCATCTAGCCCTTTTGGAACACTTCCTGAGATGGAAACTACATCCGCCTTGATCACAAGACTTGTAAAGTGCTTCAAGAACTCATTAAAATCTTCGTCACTGACTGTAAATCCAGGCTCCAGGAACTCGGTTTGCTGTTGTTTAGATTCATCCCATATATTAATACAAGTTCTGCTTTCAGCAGATAATCGGTAAAAATCACTTTTTACCCCAAAATCCTTTAATGCCTCAGCTATATAGTCACCTGCATGTCCTCCCACAAATCCGGTTGCCACTACCTCTGCTCCATATATAGACGCAGGTTTTGACACATTTAATCCTTTTCCTCCTGGGGTATAGGCACACTCCTTAACACGATTTACTTCTCCTAATTCAAAGTTCGTAACAACATAGCGTTTATCAATTGCCGCATTTAACGTAACAGTAAGTATCATCATATCCTCCTTATACTGACACTATGTCCATTTTCTTTTTGTTTTTATTCTATCTTTTATTATAAAAAATAATAAGATATACAAATGACATTTTTCTATGTGACATGACGCATTATCGACTAAAGCTAAAAAAAGATAGGAAATGGAGTTTATGCCTATTTCCCATCTTTTACTATTCTATCTAGCTTCAACTTGAATTCTCAAGAGTTATTTTATCTTCCCTTTCACTACTTCAACAGCCTTCTTAAGCTGATTGTCTAATTTTTCGTCTAGTGAAAGTTGGCTCTGTGCCTCTTTGTCAAGCTCTACCTTTACATCTGGTTCAATACCGGTTCCATGGATATTACGCCCCTTAGGAGTATAGTATTTGGATACAGTCAACTTGACTGCTGAACCATCTGCTAATCGGTAGATATTCTGTACGATGCCCTTGCCAAAACTAGTGGTTCCAACTAAAGTTCCAAGGCCATAATCCTGGATACAGCCTGCAAATACCTCTGAAGCACTGGCACTATATCCATTAATCAACAAAGCAAGTGGTTTATCGAACGTATTGCCGCTTTTGGCTTTGTACTCGTCGCCTTCCCCATTTTTATCCTTGGTATAAACAAGCATACCTTTGCCTACCATTTGATCCAGCATGTCTACTACTACATCTAATAGCCCACCAGGATTGTTACGAAGATCAATTACCAAGCCTTTCATACCCTTACCATTCAGGTCTTCCAAAGCTTTTTTAAACTGTGAAGCTGTCACCTGGTCAAATTCAGTTACTTGAATATAACCAATCTGATCCTCCATCATTTTATAAGTAATGGTAGGAACCTCTATCTTATCCCTGGTCACATCTACAGAGATTGGCTCGGTACTGCCTCCTCGAAGAACCTCCAGACGAACAATAGTATTTCTCTCGCCCTTCATAGAATTTACTACTTCCGTTAGATCCTTTCCAGTCACCAACTCACCCTCTACCGAGTAAAGCACATCATTAGGAAGGATTCCTGCTTTCGCTGCTGGTCCCTTTTCAAAAGGCTTTACGATGGTAATAATGCCTGTTTTTTGATCCTGATTAACGTAAGCTCCGATTCCATAGTACTCACCTGAGGTGGATTCCATAAGTTCATCATATTCCTGCTTGGTATAGTAGGTTGAATAGGGATCCTTTAAACTATCTACCAGCCCTTTATAAATTCCTTCTTGGAACTCAACAGAGTCAGTATTTTCCAGATAGTAATCACCAATATACTTTTCTAGAAGATCAACCTTTGACTCTATGGCATTGTAATTAAGTTGCCCTTTGATATCAGAAGAACTTCCTGGAGAAGATAGCCCTCCAAAGAAACTCCACAGAGCAAAAGCTACAACAAATATAATACAACAGATAGAAGCCCCCGTCAGAACTCCACTGCGAAAACTGTGGTTTTTGGTCTCATAAGGGTTACTCGGCCCTATATCCTGCATACGATCAAAATATGGATTATTTTTTTCATCCATGCTGTTCCCATTGTTGTCCATAGCAACTTCCTTTCTGCTAATTATTTCTACTGAGCCCCATCTATATATATTATGACTATTTTCTTTATCGTATTCCAAGTACTATGCATTTTCGTTTATCTGACATATTTTTCTGGGTCCACATAACTACCATTACATTTGATTGTAAAATGCAGATGATTCCCTTGAGAGCGTCCTGTGGAGCCAACCAGTGCTATAACTTGTCCTTCGGATACTTTATCACCTGTAGAGACCATTAGCGCTGAGGCATGCATGTATATAGTAGAATAACTGGAGTTGTGATAAATCACCACATGGTTTCCCATAGCTGATTGATAGGATGCATCAATTACAACACCATCTTCTGCCGCTAGAATTGGAGTTCCCTTTGGAGCTGCAATATCCAGACCATTGTGATAGCTCCGTTCTCCAGTAAATGGGTCACTTCGATATCCAAACCGAGATGTGATTCTACCTGACACTCTTAAAGGCCACCTGAAAGATAATTTACCGCTTGGTTCGGTTCTATCTTCATTATCGTTGTTATTAGAGTTGCTCCCATCAGAACCACCGTTGTTATTATTATTGTTATTATTGTTATTATTGTTACCACTCTGTTGTTGCTCTTGCCTTTTCTTCTCTTCTTCTTGTCTTTTCTTCTCTTCTTCCTGTCTTCTCTTCTCTTCTTCTCTACGTTTCTTTTCTGCTTCCTGTTTCTTTCTTAGCTCCTCTTGACGCTTCTTCTCAGCATCAATTAATGCCTGTACCTGTTGCTCCTGTTTTTCAATTTCTTTTGAATAAGCATTGACAGAGGCTTGATTGGATGTAATATTGTCCTCATAAGCCTTAACTTCCTTCTGCTTATTAGCTAGCATAGTATCTAATCCATCCTTCTGTATCTGAAGATCCTGTTGTAGATTGTTAAGCTTATCCAAGTTTTCACTAACTTCAGCTTCTTTCTTTTCAATCTTACGTCTAGTTTCATCGTAACGAGTGTAAAGTCCCTGATCATATTCAGAAATCTTGGATATGTATTCCGCATTATTTAACAGATCCTCTAAAGAAGAGGATTCCAGCAACATAGTAAGGTAATCATTACTTCCATTTTCAAATACATATTTTACACGAGCTTTCATAATGTCATATTGTTTCTGTTGAGTGTTCTGAGCATTGCTAAGCTCCGTCCGAGTTTTCTTAAGAAGTGTGGAGGTTTCTTTAATCTGCTCATTAAGGGTTGTAATCTGTTCATCCAATTCTGCCGTTTGTTTATCTAACTTCTCTATGTAGGCTGAGATGTTACCCTTTTCCTTCTCTAAGGCAGCAATCTTATCCTCCATTGCTTTTTTCTTCTTTTCCATACTAGACAACTGTCCCTTGGCACCCTCAAGATCGCTGGCATATGCGCCAAAGGAAATACTTCCAGCAAGGAAAGCACATGTTGCTATTATGAATATTCTTTTCATTACTTTTTTCATTTCCATCCTCTTTTCTGTGTGAGACTTCTGTCATTCAATCCTAATGTCTTAAATGTTTCCTTACGGTTAAATAGCTTCCTATTAATCCGATTCCTACACCAATACTGATGCAAATAGGAACCAAACCCATATAAATTTTTCCTAGAGACAGAAACTGCAGGGAGAGAGCAGAAAATTTGCCATCCACAAAGTTCATAATTCTCTCATAGAGTACAAAAAGTGCTGCCAGAGGTATACAAGCTCCAAAAAAGCCTAATAAAACTCCCTCTATAATAAATGGTCCACGAATAAAGAAATCCGTTGCTCCTATTAACTTCATAATGGATATTTCTTCACGTCGTACTGTAATTCCCATTGATACCGTAATATTAATAAGGAAAATCGAGATTAATAACAAAATAACGATAATTCCCCCAGAAAAGATACCAATAAACTTATTGAAGCTGCCAAAAACATCAGCTACCTTATCAGAATGCTGAACTGATCGTACCCCGTCAATGGTCTCAATATAGCTAACTGCACTGTCTTGCTTCGCTATAGTCTTCATTGTAATGAAATAATAAGCAGAATCCTTCAAAGGATTATCTTCCCCAAAAGTTTCTACCATCTCTGGTTTTAATTTTTTTTGGAATTTATCCCATGCTTCCTCAGCAGAGCAATATTCCATTGTATCAATATCAGAAATATTCTTTTTTATGATATTTCCAATTTCTTTTATCCTATCTTCAGAAGTTCCCTCATCAAATAGAACCGTGATTCCAATATCACTTTCTTTGAGGGTAATGTTATATTCCAAGTTTGTAAGTATAAAATAAAATAATCCCACTAAAAACAAACAGGCGGCCATGGTGCAAATGGAAGCAATGGAAAACTTTCCATTACGTTTCAGATTTTTGGCGCCCTGTTTAAACCCATGTTGGATTGTTCCTATATTAATCACGTGTATACCCTCCTTTGACCTCATCACTTACAATGTGTCCCTTTTCCAAGGTAATAACACGCTTCTTCATTGCATCTACAATTTCTTTATTATGGGTAACCACAACTACCGTTGTTCCCATACGATTTATCTCTTCAAGAAGTTTCATTATCTCCCAAGAATTCTTAGGATCGAGATTACCAGTAGGCTCATCAGCCAAAATCAGCTTTGGTTTGTTAACTAAAGCTCGGGCTATTGCCACTCTTTGTTGCTCTCCACCAGAAAGCTCGGAAGGTCTAGCCTTCATCTTGTCCAATAGTCCTACCATAGACAGTACCTCAGGTACTCTTTGTTTTATCTTTAAAGATGCAACTCCGACGGCCTTTTGAGCGAACGCAATGTTTTCATATACATTACGATCCTTTAACAAGCGAAAATTCTGAAATACAACACCCATAGTCCGTCGTAATTTTGGTATGTGTTTGCGGTCAATTCTATGTACATAAAAACCATTGACATAGACAGACCCGCGACTGACTTCAATTTCTTTCAATAAAACTTTAATAAATGTGGATTTACCAGAACCACTACTTCCCACAATAAATACAAATTCCCCTTTGTTGATTGTTAAATCAACCCCCCTTAGAGCATGAGTGCCTGAAGGATAGTCCTTGTGGACATCCTTCAGCATAATGGTTGGTTCATTGTTTTTATCTTCTTTATTGGTTTTATTTTTCTCTTTTGTAATATCATGAAGCGTCAATTTATTAGGCATAGCATAACTTCTCCTGATGTATAAACATTTTGTCAACTAGTAATCTAAACTCTCCATATACTTCATATATTTTACAACCATTAAGGCAATCTTAAATGTAATGGCGTCCTCAAATACCCGAAGATCCAAATTGGTACTCTTCTGTAATTTATCCAAACGATATACCAACGTGTTACGATGAATGTATAATTGTCTGGAAGTTTCCGAAACATTTAAGCTATTTTCGAAAAATTTGTTTATCGTCGTAAGGGTTTCTTCATCGAATTCATCTGGAGACTTGCCTTCAAAGATTTCTTTGATGAACATCTTGCACAAAGGCATTGGAAGCTGATAGATCAGACGTCCGATTCCCAGGTTATTATAAGCAACTACATTGCGATTACTGTAAAAGATCTTACCTACATCCAGTGCCATCTTTGCTTCCTTATAAGAACGGGATACGTCTTTAATCTCATTCACAATAGTACCATAGGAAACGTGGGCATTGGTCATTGCCTCAGTATTTAACATATCGAGAACTACTTTAGCTGTTTTGCTAAGATCATCATAGGTCTCATTCTGTTTCAATTCCTTTACTAAAATGATGTTTTTCTCATCAACTGCTGTAATAAAGTCCTTAGTTTTTCCTGAAAACAAACTACGAACCGTCTCTAACGCATTACCATCCTTCTCATTTTTTGTTTCGATAAGAAATACTACTCTTCTCACCTCAGTATCAATATGAAGTTTCTTCGCACGGTTATAGATATCAACCAAAAGCAGATTGTCTAACAGCAGATTTTTAATAAAGTTATCTTTATCATAACGCTCTTTATAGGCAACTAAAAGGTTTTGTATCTGAAACGCAGCTATCTTACCTACCATATAAACATCATCACTGTCACCCTTAACTAGGATTACATATTCTAATTGGTGTTCGTCAAATACCTTAAAAAACTGAAACCCCTGGACTACCTGGCTATCTGCCGGTGAATCTACAAATGTGAGAACAGCACTTTCATAATCCTCAGCATTATTTATTGTTGAGGCTAACGTCTTTCCCTCAGTATCCATTACACATATATCAATTCTAGTTATTCCTTTGAGTCCTTCAATGGTATTCTGAAGAATCTGATTTGATATCATTATTATTCACTCCTTTTAATGCCATCATTGTACTTTTGCTGCGTTTTTTATGAATGAGCATATTACATCCATTATTATTTAAGCATATAGGACAATTTTATCATTTCCTTTATAAAATGTAAATACAAGAAACTATATAAATCTACAGTCTCATCTAGTATATGCAAGTATATCTTTATGCACATTTACGAAAAAATACAGTATTTGTCATTTTACCAAATACTGTATCCATACATCTACTAATTATTAAATTTGTGCATAGAAAAAGAGATACCTCTTTCGAGGTATCTCCTGTCGCTATATTAGTTACAGATAACTGCTTCTGTCTCTTTGTCAAAAACATGAATCTTTGATACATCAAATGCAACCTTAATAGTATCACCAACTCGTGCTGTAGTACGAGAATTAACTCGTGCTGTAAACTCAAACTGCTCTACACCGAAATATAAATAAACTTCTGCACCCAGTAACTCATAAACTTTAACAGTTGCCTCAAGAACACTGTCAGGGGAGTTGTTGATGATAATCTCTTCATCTTTAATGTCTTCTGGACGGATACCAAGAACAACTGTACTATCAATATATCCACCATCTTCCAGAATCTTAGCCTTAGCTTCTGGAACTTTAATGCTGTTAGAACCAAACATTAATAATACGTCAGAACCAGACTTTAATACCTTACAATCAATAAAGTTCATCTGAGGAGATCCCATAAATCCAGCAACAAATAAATTAATAGGCTTGTCATACAGATTCTGTGGAGTATCTACCTGTTGGATAAGACCATCCTTCATAACAACGATTCTGGTACCAAGCGTCATTGCTTCCGTCTGATCATGAGTTACATAGATAAATGTAGTCTCAAGTATCATATGTAATTTAGAAAGCTCTGTACGCATCTGAACACGTAACTTAGCATCCAAGTTGGATAAAGGCTCATCCATAAGGAATACCTTAGGATGACGAACGATAGCACGTCCAATTGCAACACGCTGTCTCTGTCCACCAGATAAAGCCTTTGGTTTACGATCTAATAAATGATCAATATCAAGAATCTTAGCTGCTTCATGAACCAATTTATCAATTTCATCCTTTGGAGTTTTTCTTAACTTAAGACCAAATGCCATGTTGTCATAAACTGACATATGAGGATATAACGCATAATTCTGGAATACCATTGCAATATCTCTGTCTTTAGGTTCAACAGCATTCACCATTCTGTCACCAATCCAACACTCACCAGATGTAATATCTTCCAAACCAGCAATCATACGAAGAGTCGTAGATTTACCACATCCAGATGGACCTACAAAAATAACAAATTCTTTGTCTTCAATATCAAGATTGAAATCTTTAACAGCTACAAATCCATTAGGATATGTTTTATTGATGTTTTTGAGCGTTACACTCGCCATACTATATTTCCTCCTCTTAATACGTAACTTTAATTAAAGCATTATTAAATGTACTAACCATAGCATTATAATACATCAATTACCATATCAAAACTATATCTCATTTTACCAAATTAGTTTTTTTCAATTTGTTTAATTTGTATACTAACTGTATAATTTTGTATTATTCCTAAAATTTTGTCTTTTTTTTTAATAGTTTACTGTTTATATTCTATAAAACCTTCCCCAAGTACCTCTCTAACATCACTAACTATAACAAAAGCAGAAGGGTCAATTTGTGCAACTTTTTCAATAATACCTGCTATCTCCTTCTTTGCTACTACACATAGTAACATTTTTTTTGCTTCATTGGAATACATTCCCTCTACAGGAATGCCTGTAGCTCCTCGATTAAGTTCATGTAAAACTACTTGTGCAATTACTTCATGTTGGTCAGAGATGATATATACCAATTTGGCAAACTTGACACCCTCCAGAAAGT
Organism: Bacillota bacterium; assembly: GCA_023411225.1. Lineage (GTDB taxonomy): Bacteria > Bacillota > Clostridia > Lachnospirales > Lachnospiraceae > KM106-2. The sequence goes on along the minus strand of JAEYPA010000185.1, from coordinate 7,498 downwards.
TGTCCATTATTTTAGAAGTCAAGTATACTGCAATAACCGCATATAAGGATTTATTCAATCCAAATACAGCTGCACCTAATAACACGATGGAGCTATCTACTACCATTAGTATCTGAGGAACTGTATAATGTTTTAATCTACGCTGAATTAGTGTGCTAAATAAATCTGTTCCTCCAGTGGTACACTGATAAAAAAACACAAGCCCCAGACCTGAGCCCATTAAAACGCCACCAAATATACTCGCCAAAAAGTAATCCTTTGCAAATACTGCTTCTGTAGGTACAATGTACAATGCTACTGTAAAACACACAGTAGCATACAATGTCTTTGCAATATATCTTGGTCCAAACAGTATGATAGCAAACACAAAAAGTGGAATATTGATTAACGCATTAGACAACCACAGAGGAATTCCTCCTGAAATTATCGGTTTTGTCCAATATTTTACAACGATAGCGAGACCGGAGACCCCTCCGGTTACCATATCCATCGGTTCAAATACTATATTAACTGCAACTGCCATTAGTGTAGTTCCTAATGCAATCACGATATATTGAAGCCATCTTGGGCGTTTAGTAAGTAGTTCCATTATCGTTGTCACCTTTTTTAGTATTATATTGCTCTACTTTACGCCTGAATATTCGGGTCGCACATGATTTATGCTTTTGAAACCCTCTTATCTTGTGGTATAGACTTAGTAGATGAAGTTTTCTTATTAATAGGGGAGGGGCCTTCAACTCTGATACCATGATATCAAAAATAGCACCCAATCCTATATACAACCTTGAGTTAAGCTGCTGCCAATAGGTTGCTACCCATTTCCCCTCAACGGGAGTAGGTATTGTATTAACAATCATGTCAGGATTTGCTGAGTTAATTGCATTCACCAGTTGCTCATCAGTCCAATCTTCCTTTTGATTATAGGTTCCAATTATAGTAACCTTCGGAAAATTAAGTTTGCAGTACGAAGTAATTTTATCGACGGCACTTTCCTGACTTGCCAAGACATAAATTGTATATGTCTTATCCATCTTATCTATCAATTCCAAGAAGGAATGATATCCATTTACCATATTCTTCTTTGACAAAGGCTGTGATTGGATATCAAATATCTGCTCTACTCCAGGCAACAAAAAATCAGCCTCTTTTAAACATGTTTCCAATTCTTTATCTTCTACTGCCTCACCAACCAGTTTAGTTGACAAAAACACATAAATATTCAGACGATCATTGGTCAAATACTCTAATGTCTTCTTTTTTAATGTAAGAAGGGAAATATAATCAATATCAATTCCCATTACATTGATTTTACTGTCCATGCAATTATCCTCTTTCTTGTTTATCAATCTGAGTATCTGCTAGCTAATCTTCCAGAATCTTACCTAACCATTCCCTATCTTCTGTTGCTATCTGATTAGTATCTCCAGTAATAGGTAGAGAATAAACACCTATGTTGTCATAATCCGCTTTTTGATATGCAGATAAATAGGTTTTTCTTTTAGATAAACTCAGATTACTCTGTATTTTGGTATAGTAGGCTGCTAACTCTGTCTCCATTTTTGAGGAGGTAGTCAACCCTTTAATCTTATTACGTGTGGTCTCCTTCAAATTATAGCCTTTTGCTACACTGGTACTATCTGATGTAGTAGTTTTTTTCTCTTCAAAGTACTCTTTAAAAGTAGTATCCGACATTAAAGTATAAAAGCTAATGTGAACTCCAAGGCTTTCTTCTAATAACATACACCCATATTGATACGCTGTGAACTGGGTAAAATACTGTGGAAGGTCTTTCCATGATAGTATTTGCGGTACATTCTGGTTTGCTTTACTTAAGGTGGCAAAAAGTTCTTTACTCATTGCATACTGGCAGCCAACTGGGACTGTTACAAAATCAAGCTTTCCTGTGTCTGAATGAAATATTTCCAGTAACAGATTCCTCACTGTTCCATCGTCTCCATTTACAGAGAAAATAGCATTGATTGCAAGGGTGTCTGTAGTAGCCTTAACAATGGCTTTTGAGGCATCGTTATCTACAGCGGAATATTGCCCAGTGCTTTTATAGTAAGCAATTGTGAGTTTATAAGTTCCTATTCCTACCCCTATAAATAAAAGCATCCAAAAAACTGTCTTCAATAGAGTTCTAGTTGTCTTTTTAATGATTCTACGTCCGTTCATGAAATAAGCCTCCAAAATGAAGTATAGCAGAAATTGCTCTATATGACAAGCTATAGCCTGTCACTGATAGGGTGAAAGAAATTGATATGTGTTTTTTTTTAGGGTATAATACGTAGTAAAGAAAGGAATTAACAATATGAACATGAAGACCATTTTAGTCACAGGTGCCTCCAGAGGCATTGGGAATGCTATTGCTAGGCGTTTTATGAGCCCCGGGTACAATCTGGTTCTAACCTGTAAACATAATATAGATGCCCTTAATAAGTTAAAGGAGGAAGCTGAAGCTGCAGGAGCTAGTTGTCTAATCCTTCAGTGTGATGTGGCAGACTACCACAGTTTGGAAACTCTGTTTCATCAGGTGGCCACTTGGGGCAATGGTGTTGATTACCTAATCAACAATGCTGGCATCTCCTATGTAGAGCTAGTGACGGATACCACCAATGAGCAATGGCAAAAGCTATTGGCTACCAATCTGTCTGCACCTTTCTACTGCTCCAGGTTGGCACTTCCTCATATGATTCATGAAAAAGCGGGAAAGATAGTAAACATTTCTTCTGTGTGGGGTGTATGTGGAGCCTCCATGGAGGTCGCCTACTCAGCTACAAAGGGTGGTCTTAATGCCATGACGAAAGCCCTTGCTAAGGAAGTTGCTCCAAGTAACATACAAGTAAATGCTATTGCCTGTGGTGCCATTGACACCGACATGAATCGATTTTTAAGTGATGATGAGCGGCTATCACTTAAAGAAGAGATTCCAGCCGGACGTATGGGCAAACCGGAAGAGGTCGCGGAATTGGTTTACCAACTTTGCACAGGGAATGATTATCTGACTGGCCAAGTAATTCAACTGGACGGTGGCTGGATATAACAAAGTAGAGCATTTCCTCTATGATAGGTAATTCTTGAAATATCCTGTCATAAGAAAAAGAGGATGGAAAACGGCATATGAATCTTTGCCGTTTTCCATCCTCTTTCTATCTTGTACTTAAGTTTACAATTTTGCATCTACTGCAAGCTGATAGATGGTTTCACACGCCTTCTTGTCAAGCTCTACAAATCCTGCTCTCTTGTCATCTCCTATTCCAAGGGTCTCAATCAACTTCGGAATATCTTCTTCTTTTGCACCTAATTGGGCAAAGTTAATTGGCATTCCTATGGAGGACAGGAACTGGCGGAAGCGCTTGATTCCTTCCTTTGCTGTATTCTCAGGGTTAGAGAAGTCCATATGACAGCCCCAGACTCTTACAGCTGTCTGAGCAAATCGCATCACATCATGATTCATTACATATTCCATCCAAGCCGGCATAATTACTGCAAGACCTGCACCATGGGCACAGTCATACAAAGCGGAAAGTTCATGCTCTAGTCCATGGCTGTTCCAATCTTGTTCACGTCCAACACCAACAATATCATTATGGGCTACCATACCTGCCCACATGATGTTAGCTCTTGCCTGATAGTCATCAGGATTCTTAATTACCTTTGGCACTTCATTTATCATGGTTAAAAGTATTGATTCACATAAACGATCAGTGACTTCTACGTCCTTTGTATTGGTAAAATATCGTTCAAACACATGGGCCATAATGTCTGTAGCACCACATGCCGTTTGATAGGCCGGAAGAGTTTGGGTTAGGGCTGGATTCATAATGGAGAATTTAGGTCTTAGACAATCTCCTCCAGCTCCTCTCTTTAACATCCCTTCTTCCTTGGTAATAACTGAACTAGGGGAGCCTTCACTTCCAGCTGCTGCGATGGTTAAAACAGTTCCAACTGGCAATGCATCTTCAGGGTCTTTCTTTCCATCATAAAAATCCCAAAAGTCTCCATCATATACGGCTCCTGCTGCTATAGCCTTAGCTGAATCAATAGTACTTCCACCACCTACAGCGAGAACAAAATCAACTTTTTCATTTTTACATAATTCAATTCCTTTATAAACCAATCCGCTTCTTGGATTCGGCATTGCTCCTCCCAAAATCACATAGGATAGGCCGGCTTTTTCAATAGAATCTTTTACCCTGTCTAACAGACCAGATTTCACAACGGAACCACCACCATAATGAATTAACACTTTTGTTCCATTGAATTTCTTTATGTATTCTCCACATTCAGTTTCTTTGTCCTTACCGAATACAAAATAAGTAGGACTATAAAATTCAAAATTCTCCATATCTTCTCCTCCGTTTTCATTTTATACCAAATTATACGATTGTTATAAAAAAAACTAAATAATGTTATATCTTTTGTACCTAGTTACCTTTAGTATTATATCATATGTTATAGCAAAATCCTATCCATAAATATAGCTGATTAGTGAGGACACCAACATTGAAAGAAGATAATTTTTATAAAAAACTACGTAAATTAATGATACCAATTGTTATTCAGAATCTACTTAATGCTGCTGTAGGTAGCGCTGATGTAATTATGTTGGGGTTCGTGGGACAGGATGAGCTGTCAGGAGTCTCCCTAGCAGGTCAAATTCCTTTTATCTTTACTTTGTTTATCTATGGAATAACAGCAGGAGTAAGTTCTATGACTGCGCAGTATTGGGGAAAAGGCGACCTTTCCTCGATAAGAAAGATTTTTGGAATTGCTATTAGGTTCTCCCTTTTAATCTCCTTCGTCTTTACCCTGACCAACATTCTCATTCCTGATACCATTATGAAAGCATTTACAGAAGATCCGAAATTAATTCAGTATGGAGCTACTTATTTACGTGTACTTGGTATCTCTTTCTTGTTTATGGGGTGTTCCATTGTGTATGAGGTATCCATCCGTAATATGGAACGAGTGATGATAAGTACCTTTATATCCACTACTTGTCTACTACTAAATATTTTGTTAAATGCCGTATTTATCTTTGGATTGTTTGGTTCCCCAAAGCTTGGAGTATTTGGAGTTGCTCTGGCAACTACTATTTCAAGGGCTGTTGAACTGTTACTATGTATTGCAGATTCCCTATTTATTGATAAAAAAATAAAACTTCGTGTTAGTTATATATTTAGTAAGGGTGGTATTCTGACGAAAGACTTCATTCATTACTCTTCCCCAGCCCTTGCTAATTATCTATCCTGGGGTCTTGGCTTTACCATGTACTCTGTCATACTTGGGCGACTGGGACGTGACATAGTTGCGGCTCATGCAGTAAATTCAGTAGTTCGTAATCTTTCCATTATATTCGGGTTGGGTGTAAGTAGTGCTGGGGCAATTTTAATTGGGAAAGAGATTGGAGACAATAGGCTTGCACAAGCCAAAGAAGATGGCTCTAAAGTGTGCCGCCTAGCTCTGTTATTTAGTGCAGCCGGAGCTGTAATTATTATCTTATGCCGACCACTTATATTAAATATGGTAGATCTATCTGATATCGCATACAGTTACTTGAATATTATGCTATTCATAAATATCCTTTACTGCATCGGTAAGGTTATGAATTGTACCACAATTGCCGGCATCTTCTGCGCCGGTGGTGATACTAGATTTGGCTTTATCTGCGATTCCGTGAACATGTGGTGCTTTGCAGTACCTCTTGGATTGCTAGCCGCCTTTGTGTTCAAATGGCCAACTATGGTAGTTTACTTCTGTATCAGTCTGGATGAAGTAGTAAAGCTTCCTGTTGTTTATTGGCATTACAAAAAGTACAAGTGGGTGAATAATATCACCCGTAATTTTGAATAACCCCCAACGTGTTACAGGAGAATTGTTTACTTACCCTGTAATGAGCAGAAACCAGCCTGTATCAGTACCCCCGTACCCTTAAACAGGCTGGTAACCACTGCTTTATAATCTGAGCCTTTCTGGGCTTTTTTTATTTGCTTCCCATACTTTTCTGCTTCCGGAAATAAATGAATCATGTAGAACCACAATTCCTTCATTTTAAACAGTACATCCCGCTCTCCAGACATTATTTGCTCATAGCCATCATAAATGGTATCGTGGAACTCTTTCAGAATTTGGTTGTTTAATCGATTTATTCCCACTATATGACCAACAAGATCCGGATTGGCTATTAAGCCACGGCCAAACATAAGAGGAATGTCCTCACCAAACTCTGACACGAAAGCTTCATAATCTTCCACTGTAAATATATCTCCATTATAACAAACAGGATTCTTACTTTTTTGTAATGCATCGGCAAATATCTGTCGATTTGGAGTATTCCTATAAAAATCCTTCTGTACTCTTGGATGAATAATAAGCTCTTCTAAGGGATATTGATTATATATGTCTAGAATGGCATCAAACTCCTCAGGAGAGTCTATTCCTATACGAGTCTTTATAGACAATTTACCTGTATAATGCTCGAATATCTCAGCCAAAAATAAATTTAGTTCTTTGGGATATGCTAAAAAGCCTGAGCCTTTTCCTTTGGTTACTACAGTGCCCGATGGACAACCAAGGTTAAGATTCAGCTCTTTGTAACCATAATCTTTAAGTTTCTCTGCCACCTTTAGAAAATCCTCTGGCTGGTTTGTCAGTATCTGAGGCACAAGGTAGAACTCAGGATTATGTTCTGGAAGAATGTCGTTTTTCTCCCTAGAAGTAAAGAGTTTGTTCCTTCCAGGAGCTATAAAAGGGGTGAAGTATTTATCCACTCCAGGAAAGAAGCTGTGATGGGCCTTGCGATAGTTGTATGTGGTAATGCCCTCCATTGGGGCAAAATAACTTTTCATTATGGAAACCTTCCTTATAATTTATAGGCCTTAACTGTGAATCTTTTCTATGATATCATTTTCAATCTCCTGCCTGTCTATATCTAAACAGACGGATAACTCGCCAAAAAGATATTCACAGGCCATTTTATAATATTTTTCGTCCACAGCTACAACTTTTCTTCCTTGCCTGATTCTCTCATTTCCTCTTAGATAGCTCGTCTTTATTATCTTAACTAACTCCACAATATCATTTTTATGAAAACTTTCTTTATATACTGTTTCTCCATTTTTATCATCTTCAATCTGTAAAAATCCTATACTTGGAATAGACTCAATGAATGCAAGGGCTTCCTCTCTTGTAAGAATCTTTCTTATGGATGATGTCTTGTTATCCACAGCAACGTAAATAGTACTGGTTTTTGAGTATAAAGGCTTTAACAGATAAAATAATTTTTTACTATCTATGCCTTCCATATGAACAGTTGTTATATCTTCCACCATACATACCCCTTTGTTTCCACAGATTACATATTCTCCTTTTGCAAACATAACAAAACCTCCTCCTTTCTGTAGGCCATTAACGCAGATTATACTATCTCTTTTAACTTCTGCCTCATCTTCCTCAGATACATTGCCTTATCAGCAGCTTTAAAGCACTCTTCAAT
>JAEYPA010000120.1 GCA_023411225.1 Bacillota bacterium | reverse complement strand
CCATATATGCACTGCATCCCATCGAAAAATATGCAGTTGTGAAATAATATCTAAATAGTGAAAGAACGTATAAATGCACTCATTTTATGGGTGCATTTTGTCGTAAAAGTAAAACATATAATTTGGCGATAAAAAGTATAATTTGGTTTATTATAGCTGTAGTTTATCCATATGATTTTAATTACAGTGATTTTATACTAGTACTTAAGACGAGTGTTCGTCATTAAATAAATTGTAGTTCGTAAATCCATTTATAAGGAGGAAAGGAAATGAAAAGGAAAAAAATAATTTGCTGTCTATTGGTAGTAATTCTAGTTATCGGATCGATGCCAGTGAAAGGATTAGCTCAAGAGCAGCAAGGTGCAAATCCTTTTGTGTTAAATCCTAACAGGACAATAGACAATCTTGAACAACTACCAGCAGGAGCAGCTGCAAGACCTGATGCTGTGCAAATATTCAATGCTGGTGTACCAAAATATTTTTGGATAAATAATTTTGGTGGTAGAAGTACTGACTATTTAGAGTGGACTGTTCAATCAAATCTTGAGGAAACTACAGATTATTATGCTTGGCTGCATATTTCAGCCAATGCGAATACAGCATTTAAAATTGAAGTAACACAGGGGGAAAACACCACAGAAACTACGTATACTAAGCCAAGTAGTGGTTGGGATGTTGCAGAGTTTGGTACAATAAAGATTCCTTCTGGAGTTAGCACGATTAAGCTTACAAAAGTAGGTGGAGCTAATCAGAATTGCCAAATTAAAGGTCTTGATATTATAAGGGAATCGGACAAGAGTGCATATCTTGATAGAGTAGCTGCATATCGAGCATTAGGCAATGCTAACAAAATAGAATTATCACAAATGGATTATGGATTATTCTTCCAATATGGTTCGTGGGGATATCCACAATATGGACCTAAAAGTGATTTACAGACGATGACGAATGAATTTGATGTTGACAATTTTGTTGATTTATTAGAAACAGTTGATGCTAAGTTTATTATATGGTCTTTAACATGGAAAGATTATCGTACTCAAATGCCGGTCGCAGCCATCGATGAGATACTGGGTCATTCTGATTTTACCTCGGACAGAAATCTTGTTGGAGAAATAGCAGAAGAGTGCAAGAGTAGAGGAATTAAGTTTTTCTTATACTATCATCAGGGAATTCAAGAAGAACCTACATGGAAAGATAAGCAAGATTGGCCAGGAGAGGAATTTACACTGTATGGAACCGGTGACAGGTCCACATTTATAAATAACTGGGAGAAGGTTATTACTGAAATTGGTAATAACTTGGGTGAGAACCTTGACGGGTGGTTCTTTGACGACGGATGTGTATATTATCCAGCTCCATTTGAAAGAATGACTAAGGCTATTAAAGCAGGAAATGAAAATCGCCTTGCTACATACAACCCTTGGGTTGGAACAAAAGTTACTGAGTTCCAAGATATGACGTTTGGTGAGAACACATGGGGTGAAGCTGCAGATACAACAAATGGTATTTTTAATAGTGGTAGAGAAAAAGGACTACTACAAGTTGCTCAGCCTATGCTTAACTCTCCTGATTGGGGTGTTAGTAGCGCGAATGAACCAATAAATATGACAACAAGTACTAGTCATATCATTAATGCAGTAAAATCAGCAAAAATGAGAAATGTTCCCATGGCTTTAAATATAAAAATGTGGGAAGAAGGAACTCTTAGTGATGAAACCATGAATGCTCTATTAGAGTTGAAGAATGTTACGAGTGGCGCAGAGCATCCAAAATTTGAATGGTTTGTAAACAACGATGATGAGAAGATAACATATTCTGAAGGCTGGGTTCAAATGGATCCGATTTTCCCTGAGAATTATAATAGTGACATAGCAAAAGATAATACTTCTGCAAATCCATGGTTAGAATACACATTTACTGGAACGGGTATAGAAGTTGTTGGAAACAGGGATACATGGTCGAAAAGCGCGGATGTAGTGATTACTAATGAAAGCGGTGAAACCGTAGCAACAGGTGTTGCACAATTTAACGGCTCAGATCAAAAACCATGTGTAGGTTTTTCAAAAAAGGATTTGGAAAAGGGAACCTATAAGATTAAGGTTACATTTAAAAATGATGCAGGTTCAGAAGCACACTTTGATGGATTTAAGGTATATAATGATACTTACAAGCCGGATATCAAGGAAAGTTTTGCAAACAACGATGACGAGAATATAACATATTCTGAAGGTTGGACACAAACTGACCCAATTTTCCCTGAGAATTATAATAGTGATATCGCAATAGACAAAACTTCTGCTAATCCATGGTTGGAATATACATTTACTGGAACTGGCATAGAAGTTATTGGAAATAGAGATACCTGGTCGAAAAGCGCAGATGTGGTGATTACTACTGAAAAAGGTGACACCGTAGCAACAGGTGTTGCACAATTTAATGGCTCAAATCAAAAACCATGCATAGGTTATTCAAAAATGAATTTGGAAAAGGGTACCTATAAAATTAAACTTACCTTTAAAAATGATGCAGGTTCAGAGGCACACTTTGATGGATTTAAGGTATATGAATATACTTATAAGCCATCTAAACCGGAATGGTTTATAAACAACAGTGACAAGAATATATCATTTTCTGAGGGATGGATACAGACTGAGCCAATTTATAATGAGAATTATAATAGTGATATCGCAATAGACAAAACTTCTGCAAATCCATGGTTAGAATACACATTTACTGGAACTGGCATAGATGTTATTGGAAACAGAGCTGATTGGTCAAAGAGTGCAAATGTAGTTATTACTAAGGAAAGTGGTGAAACCGTAGCATCAGGTGTAGCTGGTTTTTATGATTCTCCAGATGCAAAACCTTTCACAGGTTACTCAATTAAGAATCTGGAAAAGGGAACCTATACAATTAAGGTTACTTTTAATAGCGATGGTTCAGAGGCACAGTTTGATGCATTTAAAGTATATGATAATACTATTGAGCCACCTGAACAAATCACATATCCTGTAACAAAAGTAGAATTATCAGCTGCCTCCAATGTTATGGCACACAGTGATACTTTGCAAATGAAGAGTATTATCAAACCTCAATATGCAACGAATAAGTCGATTTTGTGGTCAGTTACTGATATTGATGGCAATCCTACATCATTAGCAACTATTAATGAGGATGGTTTGCTGAAAGGTAATGGTCAGGGACGTTTAGGAAAGGTTATGGTAACCGCAACTTCAGAAGAAGCCAGTTCAAAATCAGCTAGTATGGTAGTATCAATTCAAAGGTTGCCTATTCGTACTAACTTGTATGGGACAGATGATAATGTCATAAGAACAGGACAGTGGACAGTGTATAATGATATCAAAAAAATATCTACAAAAACACTTGGAGGCACTGTGGAGATTCCATTCTATGGAAATTACATTGAATGGTATGGTGTAGTAGGAAACGATCATGGTAGAGCAGATATTTATATTGATAATGAATACATAGCAACGATAGATTGCTACAACGCCAGTAGAGAAGATAGTAAATTGCTATATCGCTCTGATGAGCTTGAGTTAGGAAATCATACACTAAAAATACAAGTTAATTCAGTAAAAAATGATTATTCTACAGATTATTATGTAGAGGTTAATAAACTGATTGCAGAGAAACCGGATATAGCGGTTACCGGCGTTACTCTTAATAAGGCTGGTGCATCTATAGTTGTTGGTAAAACAGAAACGCTTACAGCAACGGTTGCTCCATTCAATGCAGAAAATAAGAAAATCACTTGGAGTAGTAGCAACGGTGCAGTTGCAACAGTAGCTGGTGGAGTAGTAAAAGGTGTTAAAGCAGGCACAGCAACAATAACTGTAACTACCGAGGATGGTAGCTTTAAGGCAGAATGTAAAGTGACTGTAGTAAATCCAACTGTAGAGGTAACAGCAGTTAAGTTAAACAAGACTAGCACCTCTATAGTCATTGGTAAAACCGAAGCTCTAATGGCCACAGTAGTACCAACAAATGCAACAAATAAAACCATAACCTGGAGCAGTAGCGACAAAGCTGTAGCAACAGTGAGCAGTACAGGCGTTGTAAAAGGCATCAAAGCGGGTAAGGTGACTATCACAGCAACTGTCGGTAGCAAGAAGGCAACCTGCACAGTGACTATCAAACCAGCAGCGCCAACATCAGTAAAGGTGGCAAGTGCAGGCTATAACAACGCAAAGGTAACATGGGGTAAGGTAAGTGGAGCAAGTGGCTATGTGGTATATCGTAGCACTAGCAAGACTGGTACTTATTCAGCTGTGAAGGCGGTTACTTCAAACACACTATCCTATACAGATACTGGATTGACTACAGGAAAAACCTATTACTATACGGTAAGAGCATATGCAACGGTAGGCACAAGCAAGGTATATGGCGACTATTCTTCTGTAGTATATGCAAAGCCTATGTTGGCAACAGCTACTTCAGTTAAGGCAGTAAGTGCAGGTTATGACAAAGTAAAGGTAACATGGGGTAAGGTAACCGGAGCAAGTGGCTATGTGTTATATTATAGCACGAGCAAGACTGGTTCTTACAAGGCTATAAAGACCATAACAAGTGGCAGCACATTAGCAGTAACTATGTCCAAGCTTACTACTGGAAAGACTTACTACTTTAAGATAAGACCATATAGAACGGTAGGGACAAACAAGGTATATGGTAATTATACAGCAGTAGTATATGCAAAGCCTATCCCTGCAGCACCAGCTGGTCTTAAATTAAGTAAGGCAAGCAGCACCAGCATCAAGGCAGCCTGGAACAAGGTAAGTGGAGCAAGCGGCTATGTGGTATATCGAAGCACAAGTAAGACTGGAAAATATTCAGCTATAACGACCGTAAGTAGTAAAACCTTATCATATACCAATAAAAAACTCACTAAGGGCAAGACCTACTATTATAAGGTAAGAGCATATAAAACAATAAATTCGAAGAAGGTATATGGCAGTTATTCCTCCGTTAAGAGTGTGAAGCTGTAAGGTTGACGTACTGCACATAATTCGTTCATAAGAAAGCAGGAGCAGTGGTTTTGCTGCTCCTGCTTTCTTTTTGTTTTTGTGTCAAGAGTTTTACTTTCCTTTTTCTAATGTAGAGTTTCTTTTCCTATATTTTATGATATAATAATCGATATGTTGACTAGTTCATTTTTGGATTCTAGAAGGGATTATGTACATGAAAATTGTTTTAGCTGCAATTAATGCAAAATATATTCATTCCAATCTAGCAGTTTATTGCTTAAAGGCATATGCCAAACCATATAAAAAACAGATTTACATTAAGGAATATACTATAAATAATCAGATAGATGCCATTATTGGAGGATTGTATGAGGAAAAACCTGATATATTGGCATTTTCATGTTACATCTGGAATATAGAGATAGTCTGCCAGGTGGCAAAGGAGCTTCATAAGGTACTACCGGATACCAAGCTATGGGCTGGTGGACCGGAGGTGTCCTACGATGCAGAAGAATTCCTAAGGAACAATCCATGCTTTGACGGGGTTATGGTGGGAGAAGGTGAACAGACCTTCTTAGAACTTATGGAACACTATATGGAAGGAAAGAGAAGCCTGTCAGAGATTAACGGTCTTTTATATAGACAGGACAAGACCATAGTGGCGACCTTCCCAAGGGCAACCCTGGACCTAAGCCAGGTACCATTTCCCTATGAGGAGATGGAGGACTTTGCTAATAAAATAATTTACTACGAGACAAGCAGAGGCTGTCCGTATTCTTGTAGCTACTGCCTTTCCTCTGTGGACCGTAAGGTTAGATTGAGGGACAAAAAGCTGATAGAGAGGGAACTGCAGTTTTTCTTAGATAGGAAGGTACCTCAGGTAAAGCTGGTGGATCGGACCTTCAATTGTAATCCGGAGCATACCATGTTTGTCTGGCAGTATATAAAACAACATGACAATGGGATAACTAACTTCCACTTTGAAATCTCAGCAGACATCCTAAGAGAGCAGGAGCTAGAGATACTAAAGACCCTACGTCCTGGATTAGTACAGCTAGAAATTGGGGTACAGTCTACCAATAAAAAGACTCTTGAGGCCATTCGAAGAAACATGGATCTGCCTAAACTGAAAGCGGCTGTAGCAAAGGTAAAAGAAGGTCATAATGTCCACCAACATCTGGATCTTATCATAGGGCTTCCCTATGAGGATTATGAGAGCTTTAGCCGTTCTTTTGATGTTGTATATGCCATGAAGCCAGATCAGCTCCAGGTGGGCTTTCTGAAGGTTCTAAAGGGGTCTTATATGGCTGAGTGCTGCAAGAAGTATCACATTATATATAAAGATGAGGCGCCTTATGAAGTTATGGCAACAGACTGGCTGTCTTTTGATGAAGTTTTACAACTAAAGATTGTAGAGGACATGGTAGAGGTATACTTCAATAGTGGGCAGTTTAGCTATGCCATTGCTTACTTGGAGCATTATTTTACAAGTGCTTTTACGCTTTTTGAAAGCCTTGCCCGGTTCTATAAGGAGAATATGCTGCTCGATAGGAACCATTCCCGAATAGGACGTTATCATTACTTACTGGATTTTTTCCGACAGTATGTAAAGCCGGGAGAGGAGCAGGATAAGATATTTCGAGAGATTCTTACCTATGACTGCTATCTTAGGGAGAAGATGAAGGCTAGACCGGAATTTGCCGCAAGGCAGGAGGAAGATTATAAAAACATGCTGGAAGCTATTGCTGTGAAGGTAGAAGAGAATAGAAGCCAGTTAGATTGGCTTATTAAAAGCTCTCAGCCTATACGCAAGGAGCTTCGTAACTATCAGGTAGAGAGATTCACCATTGATGTGGAGGTTACATGCACGACAGGAAAGCCGGTATATGAGGATCGGATTGTGTTCTTTGACTATCAGAACAGAAACCCCCTTAATCACGATGCAACCACTCATGTACTCGTGCAATAGGAGAGAATATATGGCTAGAAGAATTAGAAAAGAAGAGAGAGAACGAATTCAGGCAATTCTTGATTTGCTGGATGATCACTATACAAGAGAATACAAATGCTATCTCAACCATGAAACACCATGGCAGCTACTAATTGCAACGATACTTAGTGCCCAGTGTACAGATGAGAGAGTAAATATGGTTACCAAGGATCTGTTTGTCAAATATAAAACCTTAGAGGATTTCGCTAATGCTGACCAGTTGGAGTTAGAGAAGGATATTCACTCCACCGGTTTTTATAAGAATAAAGCCAAGAATATAATTGCCTGCGCAAAGAAGCTGGTAAAGGACTATAATGGAGAGGTACCAAATGATATTGATAAGCTCACAGAGTTAGCAGGGGTAGGAAGAAAGACAGCCAACGTAATTCGTGGAAATATTTATCATGAACCAAGCATTGTAGTGGATACCCATGTGAAGCGTATTTCCAGAAAACTTGGGTTTACAAAAGAGGAAGACCCTGAGAAAATAGAATATGAGCTTATGGAGGTACTGCCACGAGAACATTGGATCTTATACAATATTCAGATTATCACCCATGGAAGAAGTATTTGTACAGCTCGTTCACCGCAGTGTGAGGAATGTTTCTTACAGGAGTTGTGTAAAGATTATAAGGAAAGACAAAGGAGGAAGAAGCCATGATTAACTCCTTTGTTGCCATAGATATTGAGACCACAGGTCTTTCTCCTGAGGACAATCAGATTATTGAAGTTGGAGCTTTGCGAGTAAGAGAGGGAGTAGTTACGGAGACACTTTCCTTACTTATCAATCCTCAGGTTAGATTACCTTTAAGAATCGTTGAACTGACAGGAATTACTGATGAAATGTTGGCAGAGCAGAAAAGCTTTAAGGATCAAAGTAGAATCATCTATGACTTTATTGGACAAGACCCTTTATTAGGGCATAATATTCGATTTGATTATATCTTTTTAAAGTATCATTTGGCAAATAGTGGCTATACTATAGACAACAAGGTAATTGATACACTTTCTATCGCTAGAGGCCTTCATCCGGATTTCTTAAGCCGCAGTCTTGCAAGTATGTGTGAGGCCTATGATTTAGTGAACGAAGCGGCCCACCGTGCATATGAAGATGCTGAGGTAACTATGAAACTGTACTTTGCCATGTGCAAAAGAATGATGGAAGGTTCGGGAGGGGAATCTGTCAATATTGAGAAATTGACCAATCCTGTCACTTGTTACTACAGGATGAAAAAACAGGAACCTATTACCCCTAAGCAAAAAAATTACTTGAATGATTTGTTAAAATATCATAAAATAAATAAAGCGTTAGACATAGAAAAAATGACCAAAAGTCAAGCTTCAAAGGCAATTGATCAAATTATTCTAAACTATGGAAGAATGCGCTAAACAATAGTTTCATCTAGATTGCAATCAGTCTCAATCAGTGATTGAAACACTACTTTATCCAATTGAGCTAACACTTTTTCTGAAGGTTTCGCTGAAAGAGAAGAGTAGGCAGCCTTGACGGAGGCTACTTTTTCAGGATGCTGAAGTTTTCCATATACGGTAGCCAGGGTAAGATAAGAGTTGGTAATTTCTGTTTTTATGGATAAAGCTAGCTCTAACACCTTTATAGCGTCGTTAGGACAGTTGATATTCCATAGATGTGTCCCCCAATCATCCAACAGCTTTGTCAGAGAGAAGAAATTTTCATCATACTCGCTGAGAATGTTCAGATTAACTAAACCATATTGTTCCTTTAATTCTGTATTGGAATAATGGGACAGGTTAATTATTTTTTTATCTATGTATGATAAATAAGTGTTTATGAATTGATTCGTAGCTTCATCCTTCCCGGGGGTTATAGGGAGGTTGGTTGTAGAAAGAGTAATGTAATCTAACTTAGAGATATCCTGTTTTCGGGATAGGTTTGATTCGTTCTCGCGTTTTAAAAAAGAATCCTTTTGGATAGTCTCTTCTTTGGAGGATTTACGCTTTTCTAATTGAAACCATATGATAAATATAATAGTCAGACCAAAAATAAGTGGCATAGTTTCACAACCTTTCTTTGAGAGTGAGAGGACCGATGTCATAATATATAATAAATGGGGTGAAATATATAATGAATATGAATAATCGTAAAACAAGAAGAATCATTTCCAGCATCATCATTATTTTCTTAATTGTATCGATGCTGGCCGGAATGATTGCAGCAGCAATCATGTCATTTTAAAAAGTTGCATAAGAAAAAGTTATGTATATTGTAAATATACATAAAATGCGTAAAGATGTCAATTCAGTATGACAGCTTGATAATTTTATGAAATGTGTTACAATAATACAATGAAGTTTAAAGGGGATAGAAAGCAATGAGAAAAAGAAGTAAGTATTTTATCTTGGTGCTGACGACTTTGGCGCTTGTTACTATTATTGGAGCCATGGGCTTAGGAACATTTGCAGATGTGGATAATAACATTATTTGCAATGGTGTTTATATTGATACAATTGATGTAGGCAATATGACAAAAGAACAAGCCCAAGCAGCTGTTAATGACTACATAACATCATTACAGAATAAGAAGGTTACGATAAATGTTGCAGACCATTCAGTTGAGACTACTATGAAAGAATTGGGATGTTCAGCTGAAGTTAGTGATTATGTAGAACAGGCCTTATCAGTTGGAAAATCAGGTAACTTAATTAAGCGATATAAACAATTGAAGGACATTGAAAATGATAAGCTTGTGTTTAATCTGGAGTTTAAGATAGATGAAGCAAAGGTAGATAATGTATTAAAAAAATGTTCAGAATATGATCAGGAAGCAAAGAGTGCAACCATAAAAAAGACTGGTAGTTCTTTTAAGGTAACTGATTCCCAGACCGGAATAGGAACAGATGTGGAGGCAACTAAGAAACTTCTTCTTGAAGCAGTTGGACAAAAATGGGATAAAAATGATGTTACTTTGGATGCCGTAATAACAACCTTAGAGCCTGCTATTACGAAGGAAAAGGCTTTGCTATGTAAGGATTTACTTGGTACAGCAACCACTAACTATAGAGGTTCATCCTATAACCGTTCTTCTAATATCAACAATGGAGCGACATTGATTTCTGGCACTGTAGTTGCTCCTGGAGAGACATTCTCTGCCTATGCACATTTTGCTCCATTTACTAAGCAGAATGGATGGAGAGAAGGCGGAGCTTACGAGAACGGTCAAGTAGTATCCAGTATTGGTGGAGGCGTTTGTCAGGTAAGTACTACATTATATAATGCTCTCTTACAATCAGAGCTACAGATCGTAGAGCGTTCCAATCACTCCATGATTGTAGACTATGTAAAACCAGCCTTTGATGCAGCTGTTGCAGGTGGAACTACACAGCCTTACAAGGATCTGAAGTTTAAGAATAACACAGATGTTCCTGTTTATATAGAAGGCTACACCAGTGGTAAATCCATTACCTTTAAGGTATACGGACAAGAGACAAGACCAGACAATCGTAGAGTTGAGTATGTAAATGACGTTGTGCAGGTAATCAAGCCTGGTAAAGAGGTTGTTACTGAGGATGAAACTAAGGACACAGATTATAAAGAGGTTACCCAGACTGCTCATACAGGATATAAGGCTTATTTATATAAGATTGTATATATAAATGGTAAGCAGGTGAGTAAGGAAGAGATTAACTTTAGCTCCTACCGTGCGACACCTAGATATGTGACCATTGGAACGAAACCAAAGGAGACAGAGAGTCCTTCTCCATCAGCAACAGCAGATCCAAATGGCACAAATGATGACGAAAAGCCAACGGTGCCAGAGAAACCAACAACAAAGCCAGAAACAAAACCAAGTCAGGATACAAAACCAAGTCAGGATACAAAACCAAGCCAGGATACAAAACCAAATGGCGTAACAAAACCTGGCAGCACCCAACCAGCACCTGAGACTAGCACAGGAGATTCCCAAAACTCGTCTGGTGATGGTGGACAGGCTGACCAAGAATAAGTGAATAAATAAATTTATCTATACAAATATAACAGAGATCGGCTGTTGTACCCAAGATGCTCTTGGTGCGATAGCCTTTTTCTGACTAGATGAGGTGTAATATGAAGATAGGAAAGATACCAGAGACCGTATTAAAGCGTTCTGTATTCAAGCAAATTCACCACAGACGCAATGAGGTCTTAATTCGTCCAAATGTGGGAGAAGATTGTTCCTACATTGATACTACTGGATCTGAGATAATTGTTTTATCTACCGATCCTATTACAGGTACTGTACAAGATGTGGGGCGCCTGGCTGCTCATATTACGGCCAATGATATCGCGTCCAGTGGGGCAGAGATGATTGGAATTATGGTTACATTGCTTTTACCTGAAGAAACCACAGAACAGACCTTAAAGGAAATTATGACAGAGATGGAGGCTTCTTGTAAGGAACTGGATATCGAGATTATGGGCGGACATACAGAGGTAACGAAAGCGGTGAACCAGCCCATTGCCAGCA
The DNA here is from genome assembly GCA_023411225.1 of Bacillota bacterium. Lineage (GTDB taxonomy): Bacteria > Bacillota > Clostridia > Lachnospirales > Lachnospiraceae > KM106-2. The sequence goes on along the minus strand of JAEYPA010000120.1, from coordinate 40,250 downwards.
TAACAGGGATAGGGAGGCTGACGAGGGAAGATATGGTGACCACCTCTGGTTTACAACCTGGACAGGACCTTGTTATGACCAAATGGGCAGGATTGGAAGGCACAGCTATTATAGCTAAGGCAAAAGAGGAAGAGCTTCTTTCCAGATATACCAGAGACTTCCTAGCAGGAGCCAAGGATTTTATCAACAATATTTCTGTGGTAAAGGAAGCTAGAATTGGAAAAGACTATGAGGTAACCAGCATGCATGATGTGACAGAGGGTGGAGTATATGGAGCTCTTTGGGAGATTGCAGTGGCTTCTAATGTAGGTCTTGAGGTTGAGCTTAAGAGCATCCCTATTAAGCAAGAAACAGTGGAGATATGCGAGTTCTACGATTTAAATCCTTACCTGTTAATTTCCAGTGGCTCTATGCTGATGGGTACCTTCCGTGGAAGAGAGCTAGTACAGGCTTTGGAACGGGAAGGAATTCCAGCTACTATTATCGGTAAAGTAACGAAGAGCAATGACCGTGTTGTCATCAATGAAGAGGAGAGAAGGTTTTTAGAACCTCCAAAATGTGATGAGCTATATAAAGTGAAATAGGATTTGGAAAAGAGGAAACAAATATGTTAAATATAGTATTGCTGGAGCCTGAGATACCAGCCAATACAGGCAACATAGGAAGAACCTGTGTAGCGGCGGGAGCAAGACTTCATCTGATTGAGCCTTTAGGATTTCGACTGGATGAAAAACAAATAAAAAGAGCCGGACTGGATTACTGGGACCGGCTGGATGTGACAGTGTATACAGATTTTAATGAATTTTTAGAGAAAAACCCTAAAGCAAAACTATACATGGCTACAACGAAGGCTCAACATGTATATACTGAGGTATCCTATGAAGAGGATGCGTATATTATGTTTGGGAAGGAGAGTGCTGGCATTCCAGAGGAGATTCTCTTAGATTATAAGGAAACCTCTATTCGTATTCCAATGATTGGAGAGATTCGTTCCCTTAATTTAAGCAACTCTGTAGCTATTGTATTATACGAGGCACTTAGACAACACAATTTTGATCATATGAGGCTTATGGGACAACTTCATCACCATAATTGGAATGAACGGCCTTAGGCTGGGTTTTGCATAACCACAGCCCAGAGCCTTACTCTTCCTCAGTATGTGGGAGGGAAAAGATGAATTCCGTTCCTACCCCTTCTGTACTAATGACATTTATATTCTCATTGTGTTTGGTAATAATTTCTTTTGCTATGGACAGGCCAAGGCCTGTCCCTTTTTTGTCTTTTCCTCGAGAAGAATCTGTCTTATAAAAGCGATCCCATATCTTTTTGATACTATCCTTTGGAATACCAATCCCATAATCCTTCACGGCAATAAAAACTTTCTCTCCCTTTTCAGAGGTACTTATCTTGATACGATTATTACTGTTGCTGAATTTGATGGCGTTATCAATCAGATTGTATAAAACTTGTTGAATCTTATCTATATCGGCGTTCACGTAAAGTTCCTTTTCTGAAAATACCAGATTGAAAGTAAGCTTTTTCTTTGCACAAGTTCCTTCAAAGGTTGCAATGGTCTTTTTTATCACTTTATTAATGTCAAAGGATGTTATATTAAGCATTGCTCCATTTCGTTCATAGCTATTTAGAGTCAGCAGATTATTGGTAAGCTTATTTAGACGATCTGTTTCAAATAGAATGATATCAATATATTTGTTCTGACTCTCATAGGGGATGGTTCCATCTAAAATAGCCTCTGCATAGCCTTTTATAGAGGTTAATGGACTTCTAAAGTCGTGGCTGATATTGGCCACAAATTTCTTCTGATACTCATCCAAGCTGTTTATCTCTGAACCCATAAAATTAATAGTTGAGACGAGCTCATCGAATTCATCATGAGTTTTCATCTGGATAGGTTGATCAAAATGACCGACTCCATATTCCTTTGCTGCTCTAATCACTTTGTGTAAAGGTCTTATGGTAAACAGATAAATCGCTGCTAGAACCAATAATAAGGCAATTCCAAAGAGTAAAATAAAGATATTTAGTGTGTTGGTTATGCCGATAATTATGCCATCCATCTCATTTTCCGACATAAATACAAGAACATATCCTTTGGGAGAAAGGTTGTTGATTATGCTACTTACTGCCACCATGGTAGGGCCTTCAAAATAGGAGTTAAAAACTAAGCCTGCCTTGGTCTGATAGCTTAAAAGCCTAGGATCTAGAAAAGATACATTCATTTTGCCTGAAAGGATTTCACCATAGGAGTCTACCTGAATAAGACCGTTAGAATTCGTAACCCATATGCGGGAATCACTTAGGGAGGACACTGCGTTTAGGTGTTTTTCCATCTCCACACGATCAAAGGTATCGTCTGTATATAAATCCTGATATTCACTACAGATAGTCTCCGTCAGTCTCCAAAGTTGAGATAATTTTTTATCAATGACAGCTTTTCTTATCATTGATTTACCAATACTATTAGTAGCAACAAAGAGTACTAAAAAAATTGCCAGTAAGGAAAATATGTACTTTATAAAAATAGTTCGCTTCATCTTACCCCTTCCAATCCTTACAGTCTGGTTTCAAATTTATACCCTATTCCCCACACTGTTACCAATGACCAGGCAGAGTGATCCTTTATCTTCTCACGTAATCTCTTAATATGTACATCCACTGTTCGAGTATCTCCCAGATACTCATAGCTCCATATGTGGTCCAAGAGCTGTTCCCTGGTGAAGACTTGATTTGGGTGGCTTGCTAGGAAATAGAATAGTTCCAATTCCTTTGGTGGCATATCTATCCGCTTGCCATCGCAGATTACAGTATAATTGGTCAAACTTACCACAAGATTTGGATATTCGACAAATTCACCGGTCGGTCGATTGCTCTCAGGGCTAGAAATCTGAGATGGTACCACATGAAGACGTCGTAATACAGCTTTTACTCTAGCGACTAATTCCTTGGAATCGAAAGGCTTAATCATGTAATCATCCGCCCCTAATTCTAACCCTAATACCTTGTCAAAAATCTCGCCCTTGGCAGACAACATAATAATTGGTACAGAAGAGACCTTGCGAAGTTCTCGGCACACCTCATATCCGTCAATTCCAGGCAGCATTAGGTCTAGTAAGATTAGGTCCGGAGCATAGGTAGAGAAGCTTTTTAAAGCTTCTTCACCATCATGTACGATTAATGTGTCAAAGCACTCCTTAATTAGGTAGAGGGAGATTAATTCTGCAATATTAGCATCATCATCCACAATAAGTATTTTTTGTTTTGTTACCATTTGATATCCTCCTGTATGATAGTTGCCAGTCACAGAAACTGTGACTGGCAACATTACTCTTTAAATTGGACTATAGTCACACCGTGGTCACCTTCCCCAAAACCGCCAACACGGAAGGCTTTCACGTACTTTGTTCTCTTCAATAAGCCATGTACTGCATTCTTTAAAGCACCTGTGCCGCGGCCATGAATGATGGTAACCTGTGCTAAATGGGCCAGATAGGCATCGTCTAGGTATTTTTCAACAACCGGCAATGCTTCATCTACAGTCTTTCCAATAATATTAAGCTCAGGGCTAATCTGAAAGCTTTTACTCATCTTGATCTTGCCACTACCAGTTTTTTGCATATTAGGAGTGGTGATTTCAGGTTCATCAATAAGCTCTAAATCAGAGATGTTGACTTGGGAGCGAAGAATGCCCATTTGCACAAAGCAGTCGCCCTTTGCATTTGGAAGAGAGCTTATGGTACCTTTTAGATTTAGGGAGGTAACGAAAACAGCATCTCCCAGCTTAAAATCTCCAGGTTTATTGGATCTTTTACCTTTGTTACCAGCCTTCTTAATCAGGTTTTGGTCAGTTTCTTTCAAACGATCACGGAGTGCATTACGCTGTTGCTCCATTTCTCTGTTTAATCCACTTTCACCGGCCCATTTGTTATATTTTTTAATGGTGTTGTCGGCATAGTCCTTGGCTTCTTGTAATATTCGTCTGGCTTCCTCGTTAGCTTCTCGAAGAATTCTTTCTCTTGAGGAATCCATTCGGGCACTTTTTTCTTTTAATTTTTCTTGTAAAGAGGCAGTCTCAATCTTGTAACGATTGATTTCCTCCTGCTCTTTTTCAATAGTAACCCGTTTTTCTTCTAAGTCTGCCAGAAGATCTTCGAATTTCTTATCCTCGGTTGTAATTCTATTTTTAGCATCTTCTATTATAGTATCGGAAAGTCCAAGTTTGTGTGATATGGCAAAAGCATTACTCTTTCCAGGAATCCCAATTAATAATCGATAGGTAGGTTGAAGAGTTTCTACGGAAAATTCGCAACAGGCATTTTCAACCCCTTCTGTGGTCAGGGAATAGACTTTCAGCTCACTATAGTGGGTGGTAGCCATAGTGCGGACTTGTCGTTTCTTTAGGTAGGAGAGAATAGACATTGCCAACGCAGCCCCCTCGGTAGGATCGGTTCCTGCCCCAAGCTCATCAAATAGTACCAAGGAATTGGCATCGGCCTGATTCAGGATGGATATGGTATTGGTCATATGGGAGGAGAAAGTACTAAGGCTTTGTTCAATGCTTTGCTCGTCCCCAATATCTGCATAAACCTCATTAAAAACAGCTAGTGAGGAACCATCAAATGCAGGTATGTGTAAGCCGGCTTGTCCCATTAAGGTAAACAATCCAACGGTTTTTAAGGAAACGGTTTTACCTCCGGTATTAGGACCAGTAATTATTAAAAGGTGAAATTCTTTTCCTAGGTAAATATCAATAGGGACAACTTTTTTACTGTCAATAAGTGGGTGACGTCCCTTTTTTATATTGATATAGCCATGTTGATTAAATTCAGGCTGAGATGCTTTCATTTGTTTTGCAAGATAAGCTCTGGCAAAAATGAAATCCAGATTGGAGAGGGCTTCTAGGTTAAAGGTAAGAACAGGAATCTGCTCACCTGCCTGATTACTTAAATCAGCCAAGATTCGTTCAATTTCCTCAACCTCTTTAATCTCATATTCACGTATGCTGTTATTGAGCTTTACCACTGACATTGGCTCAATAAACAAAGTAGAGCCACTAGACGATTGATCATGAATCATACCTGGAAATTTGGAACGGTATTCCGCCCTCACCGGAAGACAATAACGCCCATTTCTCATGGTAATAATTGCATCCATCAGCATGGTTCTGCCAGAACTGGAATTTACAATCTGATTTAACTGATCGTGAATCTGTCCACCGGTTAGCTTAATGGAGCGGCGTATGCTCTTAAGGGTACTACTGGCATCATCACTTATTTCCTCCTCAGAAATGATACATCTCTTAAGTTCATTGTTTAAGGGGGAAAGAGGTTCTAAGCCATTAAATAGTTCAGAAAGAGTATCAGAGGTCTCCGCCTCATCACCCCCACGGCCATAAGCTTTAACACGTAGCGTGCAATCCAGTAGAGAACTGATATTAAGGAGCTCAGCTGCACTTAACGTACTACCTACATCAAGACGTTTTAAACTGGCCCCAATATCTTTTGCTCCTCGAAAGGAAAGGCTTCCTTTTTTTAGAAGCCGACTAAGGGCATCTGCTGTTTCCTGCTGTAATTTTGTGATTTCAACCATGTCTGAACTTGGAAGCAACTTATGACAAAGCTCTTTTCCTAAAGGAGAACTGGCATATTCCGATAATTGAGTTATTATTTTATTGTATTCTAAGGTTCGTAATACTTTTTGATTCATCATGCGGCCTTTCTTTCATCCATATACGAAATAAGGGAATCTTTAAATATATAATTTAGTTATATTTTAACTGATTTCCCAGTAAAATAAAACAATTTCTTTGTGTTAACAAACTATTCATATAATGTTCATAACTAGATGATAATATATGAATATGTAAGCTAAAAATGTTGGATAAGGGAGTAATTTATGTCTGATAACAGATTGAATCAAGAGCATTTTAGTGAAACTGATGTAGAGCACAATAAAAATGATAATGGGGCAGAAGAGTATACTTTTATCGAAGAGACTATACGCCCTAAGAAGAGGACAAGGTTAAAGAAGCTTGTCTTTACCATAGTTTTGGGAGTATGCTTTGGTGGGGTAGCATGCTTAACTTTTTGTGTGTGCTATCCAATGTTTTCTGATATATTTAATCTTAATGAAAAGCAGATTGTTATAAAAAAAGAGAATCCGGATAATCTAGTTACCATACAACCAAATAAGACATTAAAGCCTACCAAGACTCCTTCTGCCATTGCTACTTCAACACCAAAGCCTACTAAGAAAACTGAAGTAGATGATATAAAGGATACTTCGATTGCCAACCTTTTTTCACAGATTCAGAATGTACAGAGTATAGTAAGGCCGGCACTAGTAACTGTAAATGCTGTAAGAAATGGTAAGGATATTTTGGGCAATCCGGCTCAGGAGGACAAATATTCCTCTGGTATTATCGTATATAAGGATGCCTCGAAAGTATTGATTTTAACAAATAGTGATGTGGTCGATAGAGCAACCTATACCATGGTAGAGTTTTCTGATCGTTCAGTCTATAAAAGTGAATTATACAAAATTAATCGACAAGTGGGAATAGCACTGCTTAAATTGGGACTAGAGAAGCTAGACCAAAATGTTGTGTCTAAAATGGCAGTGGCTAAGGTAGGGAATCCAACTGCATTATGCATAGGAGAACCCGTAATTGCAGTAGGTAGCCCAAACGGATACCCAAACTCTATAGACTACGGGCTCATTTCCAATGATCAGCATGATGCCTTTATCACAGATGGAGTAGTGAAATTGTTTAATACTACCATTGCTCATAATAATAATGGAAATGGGTTTATACTTGATAAAGAGGGAACTATATTAGGCATTATCACTCACAAGGAGAATTTTATTGCTGATTTGAATGCTAACCTCAATACCTGCTTAACAATGGCTTCCATTCAACCATACGTGGATAAAATGATTAATCAGGCTGACAATCTTTATCTTGGTATGTTGTGTTATAATATCAGCACAGAAGAAGCCACAAAACTTGGTATAAGTCAAGGTGTATATGTCACCAAGGTAGAGGAGAATTCCCCGGCATTTGAGGCAGGTGTTAAAAAAGGAGATGTGCTGTTAGAAATTAATGGAGTTCAGATTTATAATATGAGCACCTACAACAATACACTTATAGGCCTAAGTTATAAGGCAGATACTACTCTCAAGATTAATAGAAAGCAAGGAGAAGAGTGGATGCCTATGGAGTTAAGTGTTATAGTATCTAGAACGAATTAAAGAAGCTGAAGACGGACAATTAGTTATCTAATATTCCGTCTTCAGCTTCTTTAATTAAGATATCATAAATACTACTAAGTTTATCGTAATCATCGTTGGAGGCAATGTAAACCTCATTTCCAATCTGCTTTATAATGAAGCTACCTTCTGTATTAGTAACTTTCGATAGACATTCTACACACTTTTTCTTGGAATCATAGAAGGTAATGGAAGCTTGTTCCCTTAAAGCGCCATCAGGGGAAATCTGTTCCCATTCTTCTTTGGATTTATAATATTCTAAGGTGACTTCATTAAACGTATTCGTTATGTTGGTAATCTTATTGATATCAGTGGTTGTATCAATGGAATCTCCATTTGCAAATATAATCGGATATCCAGATACGGCTATAGAAACAATTTCATCTGGGTTAATCTCTATTTTGGTTTTCTTTTTGCCACTGCAACTAGTGAAAATGAATAAAGTGCATATGCACAGTAGGAAGATCGAAAGAATGTTTTTCATTAGTTTAACCTCGCTTTTTATTTATCTTCTGCTAAGATACAATCGCTACTTTAATTATACCTACATTTATCAATCATATCAAGGCAATTAAAGAGAAATTTCCCCTTTCTTATTATGAGCAGCTATATTATAATGGGAATAGAATTTGGAGTTATTATACTTTGTTGTATAGAAAGGTTAGGTATATAGATGGTATATATTACAGATTTGCATGAAGGAGATCAGGTTCAGGGAATCTACCTTTGTAAATCGAAAAAAACATGTCAAAAGGCTACCGGTAAAAGCTACTATGCTCTAAGTCTACAAGATAAGACAGGAGTTTTAGATGCTCGTGTATGGAATTTAACCAGTGGTATTAGTAACTTTAGTGATTTGGATTATGTCTTTGTAAAAGGGAAGGTTGTATTTTTTCAGAATGCACTTCAACTTCATATAGACCAGTTAAGAGTTGCTCAGGAGGGTGAGTATCTTCCTGAAGATTATGTTCCAGTTTCTGAGCAGGCCATCTGTACTATGTATGAGGAACTTACAGGAATTATTAACTCTATGGAAAATGTTCCTTTAAAGGAATTGGTGAAATCCTTTTTTCTAAACGATGATGAATTTAAGAAGAAATTTTGTGCGCATTCAGCAGCTAAAAGTATTCACCACGGTTTTCAGGGAGGATTGTTAGAGCATACACTGGGTGTTGCCAGACTATGCAATTTTATGGCAGAGAAGTATCCCGCGATCAACAGGGATTTACTACTTTCGGCTGCTATGTTTCATGATGTAGGTAAGTTAAAGGAAATTTCCCCACTACCGGAAAATGATTATACAGATGAAGGACAGCTTCTTGGTCATCTGATTATTGGAGTAGAGATGCTAAACGAGAGAATCGCAACTATGGGTAATTTTCCACCAAAGCTGGCTTCCCAGCTTAAACACTGTATTTTAGCTCATCATGGTTCTTTAGAATATGGATCACCTAAAGTGCCTGCCACCATTGAGGCATTGGCTTTAAGTCTTGCAGATCTAACGGATGCAAGATTAGAAACCATGACCGAAATCCTTCATAGTGGAGATGACAAGATGGAGTGGATTGGATACAACCGATATTTTGAATCTAATATCCGTAGAACCAATATTACAGAATAGAGGTTAGCAGAACTTATGATACAAAAAAATGACGAATATATCATTACTATTGAATCCATGGGTTCCGAAGGAGAGGGGATAGGCCGTGTAGATGGCTATCCTCTTTTTGTGAAGGATGGGGCACCTGGAGACACAATTAAAGTTAAGGTCATAAAAACCAAAAAGAACTATGGTTATGGACGTTTAGTTGAGGTACTGGAACCTTCGCCGTTCCGTACGACTCCTAAGTGTGGTGTCGCAAAACAGTGTGGAGGTTGTCAGTTACAGCATGTTTCCTATAAGCAGCAGCTTGCCTATAAAGAAGATAAGGTGAAAAACTGTCTGGAACGCATCGGAGGCTTTTCTGTGTTACCTTCTGAAGGTAACAAGGATAAAGTACCAGGAGCAATTATGTTAGAGAAGATTATTGGAATGGAGGAGCCTTACTATTATCGAAATAAGGCACAATTTCCGGTGGGGTATAACAAAGAAAACCATGTAGTAACTGGATTCTATGCTGCCAGGACCCATTCTATTATTGAAACAACAGACTGTCTTATACAAGCTTCTGAAAATAAGGAGCTTCTAACTATTGTAAGAGATTTTTTAGAGGAATTTCATATTAGTGTATATGATGAGACATCTCATAAAGGCCTAGTTCGGCATATTTTAACAAGAGTAGGCTTCTGTACAAAGGAAATTATGGTATGTCTGGTGATCAATGGGGAGACGATACCACATAAGGAAGTTCTAGTTGAGCGACTTACTAAGGTGCCACATATGACTAGCATCTGTTTAAATAGTAATAAGGAGAAGACTAATGTAATCTTAGGGAACAAAGTAACAACTCTATGGGGACAACCTTATATTACAGATTATATTGGTGATATAAAGTTTCATATTTCCCCACTAAGCTTCTTTCAAGTAAATCCCATACAGACCTTAAAGCTTTATCAACAGGCATTGGAATATGCTTCATTACAGGGGAATGAAGTGGTCTGGGATCTATATTGTGGGATCGGAACAATCTCACTTTTCCTAGCTCAAAAGGCGAATAAGGTTTACGGAGTGGAGATTGTGCCACAAGCAATTCAGGATGCAAAGATCAATGCTGAGTTAAATGGGATGCTAAATGCAGAATTCTATGTAGGTGCAGCTGAGGACGTTGTCCCTAAGCAGTATAAGGAAGAGGGAATTCGTGCTGATGTCATAGTGGTAGATCCTCCTAGAAAGGGATGTGCAGAGAGTCTTCTAGACACAATTGTGGCTATGGCTCCTCATAAAGTAGTTTATGTATCCTGTGATCCTGCAACTCTTGCAAGAGACCTGAAATACTTGGCAGGACAGGGTTATGTGGTGGAAAAAGCAAGGCCAGTAGATATGTTTCCACATTCAACCCATGTGGAGACGGTAGTTTTGATGTCTAAAAATAAGGAGTATAGAACATAAATTATCACTTGACCAAATGAGTGAGTGATTGAATCAATGAATGCGAGAATTGCGAAGAGGTGAAAAAGCTGTAACTTTAGAGTCCACCTTGACTTCTTGTGGCTACAACCTTTACAAATATCAATTGTTCAAATTTATCAAGTGATACAATTTTCCTAAACAGTCTAGAAAAATAAAGAGATGCCTTAGCAACATCAACTGATGTCACTTTGGCATCTCTTTATAACCTTAAATTACAATAAATGCCTTTTATTGACTATATATTCATTTTGTGTAATAATTATTTCGTGATAATGGAAAGAAGATTAAACGAATATATTTTCGGATAAAGGGGAACGAAAAAATGTTATTACCGAAAAAAAGCATCATACGAATGAATAATGGACACAATGGTGTTGATGTCAGAGCTGATACAAATTTAGGTGCGTTTAATGAGTCAATGAATATGGAAATTGAAGCCCCATTTAGATTTCAGGGTGGCAATATTCAATGCCTACATTTAGGTGCTTTTTCCTATATTACCAATAACGCCAATATTCGAATGGTCAGATCCATTGGTAGATGTTATGCAATTGGTCCAAATGTAGTAATGGGAATGCACGAACACTCTACAAAATCAGTGTCTTCCCATATTGTATTTGCTGATGTTGACTGTAATTGGGTGCATGGATTTTCTGATTATGCAACGGATAATGCAGAAATGATAAATACTATAAGAAAAAATCAAAATAAAGAGTTAGAAAAAAAGGATCGTATGATAATCATTGGAAATGATGTATGGATCGGTGGCAATGTAATAATCTCAAGAGGTGTAACGATTGGTGATGGAGCAATTGTAGCAACGGGGGCTGTTGTTGTAAAGGATGTTCCACCATATTCGATTGTTGGAGGTGTGCCTGCGAAGGTATTAAAATACCGATTTGAGGAAGAAATAATTGAAAAGCTTGAGCATTTACAATGGTGGGAATATGGTCCGGACATTATGAAAGGGTGCGATGTTACAAATGTTGCGGAAACGATTGCAGCCATTGAAGAAAGAATCAATTACAATTTTCCCAAATATAAAGCGGAAATAATAAATGTTGATTTTGCAAATTATAGTTTTATACCTGCAATTGAGAAGAAATAAGAATATAAAAAGAGAAGGAAGTTGTTTCGGGGCCACAGTCTCTATCTGAAAATCTAAAAATGGGTAGCTATGGAATCTACTTTTTTTATATAGATGGACAAAGTCTGACTGAATATCCTATTGTATCGATGTTTTCAAGTGATGCCAAATGCTATATTTGATGATTGACAAAAGGGTTTCTATCAAATAGTACTTCCATAACATGAGAGACTCGACACAATTTATGAAAGGTCAAAAAAGTCTAATATGGTTCGATAATTATTGCTGAAAATTAGTTTCTGTTGGTATAGGAAAAAATAGCAACACTATTACTGATGATGATGCTATGCATCACAGCAGCAAGAAATATCCTATTCTGTATTCCATTATCCATTGCTTAATCTCCATGGTATGAAACAGTGGCCATTCGGCCTTGCTGTAGCAGCAATCAGTTATATTGTAGGGTTTGTAGTAGGATTGCTATTTCAATGCAATGGAATTGATCCAGGTGGTGGAACAAAAATAATCTATGGCTCATCTGGATTGTGGTAATGCTGTGCTTCGTTCTGCTTGGGGTAATAGTCACAGTAGTAAGAGCCCAAAGAGAGAAAAAAGCAAAATTCAGTTTGTAAACCATCAAAAACATAAACCGCTTACTTATGTTAAAGTTAATGTGAGAATTGAAAGGCATTATTTGAATTAACATAAACCAAGATCTATCATCAATACAGTAATATAGCATTTTATAATTCTAGCAGAATATATCAAAAAACTCCTTACTCAAAGTACTAAAATAGAGATACAAAGTATAAGGAGGAAATACATAATGATTACGATGAATGCTCGCCATATTAAGCTTGAAGGGGACAATTATACGATAGGGAAAAAATTGGGCGCCATGGTACAGGCTGTTCCTGAACTTGCAAATTCTCATATTATTCCAGTCCCTGTTTTTTCAAAGGGAAATGAAGAGAAAGTGCTAAAGCTATTTGACAGATTTTGTCCAGGAATCAATGAAGAAATTACTGGGTTTTCGGATATATTAAAGGTTCCGGCAGAACAGATATTATATTATGCACTATCCTATATGGAGCCAGGATGCAGCCAGATGGTGCTTCTGCCCACGAAGGCAGACAATGGGCATACACTAATAGCAAGGAACTATGATTTTTCTGAAAAAATGGATGACATGATGCTATGCACAACAAAGATTAGTGGAAGGTATGCTCATATAGCATCATCTTCAGTTTTATTTGGAAGAAGCGATGGGATGAATGAATGTGGCCTTGCAGTCACTATGACTTCAGCCGGATTACCTGTAAGTAATATGGAAGGGGCACCAAGAAGACCAGCGGTCGAAGGTTTGGTTTATTGGGCAGTTATCCGTTCCGTACTGGAAAACTGTGCAAATGTAGAAGATGCTATTAATTATGTAAAGGAGATGCCAATTGCATTCAATTTGAATCTGTTGGTTGCCGATAAAAGTAATAGAGCAGCCCTTATGGAGACTTATGATGGAAGATTTGCTGTTAAATGTATCGACGAATTTACCCCTGAGCAATTACTTTACTCAACGAATCATGTTTGTCTTCCAGAACTTTCTCATTTTGAAGAGCATAAACTAAAGCATTCATTAGTCAGGTATGAGCGAATTGGAGAAATGCTTAGTAAGGATAAGATTTCCCAGGAAGACATTAAAAACTTTTTATCAACAAAATATCCTCAAGGTTTGATGTTTAATTACTATGACGAAATGCTTGGTACTCTTCGTTCTGTCATTTATGACACAAATAGTGGTGAGGTAAAACTATGTTTTGGCTCGCCAGATATAAATGAGTGGCGTTCATATCGTATAGATACTGATATAAGTCAGAGAATAATCCCTGTATTGCTTCAAAAAGAAACTGCGGGGAACATCTTGTTTGAGATGGTGTGAGGTTAAAGGATGGATTATATTATACAACTGGAGAAAGCAATTCTATTTATTGAAGATCACCTGTGTGAAGATATAAAAGTAGAGGAGATAGCTGCTTACGCAGGCTACTCCTATTTCCACTTTCATAGAGTATTTGAAGCGGTTGTAGGTGAAAGTGTCGGCAGCTACTTACGTACACGGAGAATGAATCGGGCTGCCAATGAACTGATTTACACTGACAAACGAATCCTAGATATCGCAATGGAGTATCGATTCGAATCTCAAGAGGGATTTACACGTGCCTTTAAGAAGAGCTTCAAATTGACACCTGGCGCGTACAGAAAAAACAGAATTGAAGTAATAGTTGGGAACAAAATGCAGATTACTCCTTCCAAACTTAGGCATCTTTTAACTGGAATAACGATTCAACCTAGAATCATAGATTTTGATGGTGCACTTATTGTAGGCATCAGAGGAGAATCCACTATTAGGAGAAATAAGATTCCGTTGATGTGGAAAGAGTTTAATCCCAGGATAGTAGAAATAAAAGATAGATTATCGACAATCAGAGGTTATGGCATTTGTGAAGTAGATCCCGAATATGATATGATCAAATTTAATGAAGATACGACATTCAATGAATTTGTAGGGGTTGAGGTAATATCTTATTCTGATATTCCAGAAGGTATGGACGTTAAGAATTTAAAAATGGGTCGATATGCAGTCTTTACACACAAAGGCAAGATTATGAACTTAAAAATGACATATGATTATATATGGGGTACCTGGGTACCCTGTTCGGGATATGAACTAGATATGCGAGATGATTTTGAGTACTATGATGAACGTTTTTTAGGTCAAGATAATGAATTGTCTGAGATGGATATATATATTCCAATAAAATAAAGATTAAAAGCATGATAGAAATGCTAATAACTATTACATCCCTTTTCTTTTTATGAAGCATTCAAGCTTCGTCACCTCAAATGTAAAGACGATTGTTTTAATTTGAAAAATCTAAGACTTAGGAATCAGATAAATTTAAATAAATCACTCTTAATATAACGCCGGTTATTAAATTAAGAGTGATTTATTTAGTTATGGGTTAATAAAAAAGTACTTGCTAACGACGTAACGTCGCGTGATAGTATGTAAATATTAAAAGAAGAAAGTTCACAACCAAGCAGGCCTAGAGAATGTCCCTGTGACTTATCAAGTATAGTGAGGTGATACAGTGTGGAGAGCGATGAAAAACGTCTATTTACAATTGGAGAATTAGCAAAACTTGTCGGAGTATCCGTAAGAACATTGCAGTATTACGATCAGGCAAACCTGCTAAAGTCTACTTATACCGAGAGCCATAAAAGAGTGTATACTCGTGACGATATACTAAAGCTTCAACAAATTCTATTTTTAAAATCATTGGGATTTCCTCTTCAGGAGATAAACAACAAAATCCTGAAATTAAAAAATCCCACTGATTTAAAAAAGGTCTTTACCCAACAACGAGAGATACTGCTGCATCAAATTGCAAACTTAAATCAAATTGCTGTAACGTTAGATCAGATGATATCAGAGACTGAGTGTGGACAGGAGATTAGCATGGATAGGCTGATTACCATTATGGAGCTAATGAAACAAGGCACCCCATACTCCTTTGTCGTCAGGTATCTTAATGATGAGCAACTCAAAAGTATTGAAAAGAGGTTATTATCTTCGTCTGAAAAAAATGAAACCTTGGTAGAAGAAGTTTTTAAACAACTGGAAAAATTGTATCAACAAGGTGCTGCTCCAGCCGGAAAAGAGGGACAGGAGCTTGCGGAGCGTTGGTGGAACATGGTAAATGACTTTACTACAGGTGACATTGATATCTTGGGAAGGCTGATTTCTGCGGGAAGAGATATTGGTAATTGGCCTGATGAAATAAAAAATGTAAGTGAACCTATTGAAAACTTTCTAAAAAAAGCACTTAATATTTATCTTCTTACGAATGGAATTCAGATAAAGGTTCAAAATGAACTTGATTGAAAATAAGAGCAGATTATATATAATTATGAACATTTATTAAAGGAGATATAACTATGAAACTTACAAACTTTTTACGAAGTAAAGGTGTTATCTATGCCATGATTTTGGGGGTGTTTTATCAGATTGCGATGGTTGGACTTTATATTTATGGTTATCATGTCCTGCCGAATGGGGTTAATCTACTTGCAATTAATGTGGTAAATAAAGATGGCGATAAAGGAACAATAATTGAAGAACAGCTTGTTCCCAATTTGTCCAAAACATTTAGCAAAGTGACCACTGACAAGGGTTTTAAGGAGAGCAAGGAAGAACTTGATAATCGGCAGATACAAATGATTGTTGTCATACCTGAAAATTTTGTAAGTGAATTAACATCAGGAAAATCAACTATTGATTTTTATATTGATGAGTCAAATACAACTACAGTTATAAATACTATGAAAGAAGTTGCCAAATCTATAACAGACAATTTTAACCAGGCTATCAATCAAGGTAAACTAACTAACGTACTGCATTCTCTTAATGTCAATAATGCGCTGCAGGAAAAGATTAAGGAACAGTTGAATAATTCAGTAGTGCAAAATAATGTTTATATAAACAAAACACCCAATAGTATGGATTATGTAATGGCGCCATCATTTTTATCTATAGCATCATATGCTTCTTCTATGGTTGTAACGATTGTACTGATGAATATTTTTCTCGCATTTATCCCTATTATCGGTAAATGGAAGTCTTTCGGATATATTGAAATTGCAGGTTGTGTTATTGCCTTACTTGCACCCTTGTTTGGAGTAGTTATGGCAAGAATCTTAATCACAATCAGTTTTCAGAAGCTGATAATTGTTTATCTGCAGCAGATTTTTATGCAAATAACAGCGTTTCAGTTTACTTTAATATTCGCAGTATTGTTTGGAAAAAACGGTATTTTTATTAACATACCATTGATGCTTGCTCAGACAATAGCTGGAGGTGGAACCATGC
This sequence comes from Bacillota bacterium, assembly GCA_023411225.1. GTDB lineage: Bacteria > Bacillota > Clostridia > Lachnospirales > Lachnospiraceae > KM106-2. The sequence continues at coordinate 23,879 of JAEYPA010000120.1, read as the reverse complement.
CACTGCAAATTATGCCTGATTTATTCAAAGTGGTCAGCTATTTTACGCCTATGTACCCTAATACTCAAACCGATTTTGGTCTGTTGTATGGAGGACCGATGTTTACATTTGAAATTCGGCTGCTGGCAATTCTGGTTATATCCTCTCTTATACTTTTATTAATCGTATGGCGTAAATGGCCTAAAAAGAACGGCAGTAAGGAAACGGTGGTGAAGAATGTAATTGGCAAGCCAGCAACAGATTAAAGTTGAAAGGCGTAGAATTGGAGTGGATTTTCGAGGCATAGACATTTTATAGAATACATAAGAAATAGTAAAAAAATTAAAATATCACTCATAATATGACATACTGTTGTCAAATTAAGAGTGATATATTTAGTTGTACATTCGTTGCAATTGTGGAAATATGAAGACCACTATGTGTTTTTCATCAGAAGAGAATTGTATCATAAGTGTGTGTAAAAAAATGAAGGGAGAATATTAAGATATGAAATGTAAGTTGATATTTCTTAAGGAACAGAAGTATATGGGAATTATGACAAAAATATTTTTCAATGAACATGATGAGATTGATTTCAGGAGACTACAACTAGATGTAATAAATTCTGATATAAAAAATCGTGATCATAATGAAAGGTTTATGGCTTTGGATTCTGATTTTCAAACGGATAGCTTTGGGTATGCCCCTTTGATGCCGGTAACTAAATTTGAGGGGGATGAGTATTATAGGTATACAAGAGCAGAAGGTGAATATTACTGTTTTGATGTTCATGTAAAGGAGTTGGGACCGAACTGGTTTCAAGAATGTTTTAAATACATTGAACTAAACAACCTGAAAATTGTTAGTGGATTTGATGTGGAGTACTACCCTGAGGACTATTTGTATAAAATGAAACGAGAGGATCCTAGTCTTGATAATCAAACGATTTGCATAATTTTTAAGAAATTGGATGAAACACTAAGCGTAGAGTAGTATAAATGAATTTTTTTATAAGAAACGGTGTAGCCCGATAAGGGGTTACACCGTTTCTGCATGAAGAAACATGTAAATTGTTATGCTACCATCATCTGTTCCTATGTTAAAAGAAGGATTGTTCTCTGGTATCTTGGGGTTATCTTGGTTTAACAACTTATCTTTTCTTACTAATCTATTCAGTGGCCAAAAAAAGGATGCAGATGGGTTAAAAAAATAAAAATAGTAAAATCTTGACACAATTAATTATCTATAATAACATATAAATAGAGATTTAGGCATTATAGTAGATACATTAAACATATCTTAATAAAGTGATGAAAGAAGGAAATTTATGATTGAAGATATAAATGGAATTCGAGAAGTAGTTAATTATCAAGATAATCTAAAACTTAAGATATATTTGAATAAACAATCTGAAGACTATCCACCACATTGGCATTCTGCTACTGAGATTATAATGCCCCTAGAAAATGAATATACAATAATTATAAATGAAAAAGAATATAAGCTTAGAACAAATGATATTCTAATAATACCGCCAGGAGAAATTCATGGTATAAAAGCACCTAAAACTGGATGCAGAGTTGTCATTCTGTTTAATGGAACCTTGCTCAATGATTTAAAGGAGTTTAAGTCTGTATTCCAGATGTTTCGCCCATTTGTCATAGCCACTCCAGAAAATATGCCTGATATACATAAGAACCTCACTTCCTTAATAATGGATATTATATCAGAGTATTTCTCAGACATGCCATTTTGGGTTGCCTCTTCTTATGCATTACTAATCCGGTTTTTCACAATTTTGGCAAGAAAATGTACTACTAGTAATTATACGTCTGTAATGACAAAAAATCGAAAGCAACATGAATACATAGATTGCTTTTTTTATGTATGTCAATATATAAATGAACATTGTACAGAGAACCTTAGTATAGATGACATTGCAAAAATAGCTGGATTTAGTAAGTATCATTTTACCAGACTCTTTAAACAGATTATGAACGTAACCTGTTATGAGTATCTGTTAAACAGAAGATTAATGTATGCTGAGCAACTGTTATTGGAGACTGATAATACTATTATGCAAGTTGCTATGAAGTCCGGATTTAGCAGTTTAGCCACCTTTAATCGTGTTTTCAGAGCAAAAAATCACTGTACTCCATCTGAATATAAGGACTTTATGAAGTGAAACAAAGTTAAGAAAAAATCTGAATTATATAATATTACCAATGGCTTTTGAGGCATATATTCTGATTATAACTAAAAACGCCAATAAATCCCAATAAAAACACTAAAAAATATATATAATTAACAAAGCTAGTATAAATTTAGCATTATTTGATTACAAGATAGCAATAAACAAGGAGCATGTCCTCTAATTATTTTGTATAATTTTACTTGTAAGCTGTATAAAATTTACATAAAAAAAGAGGAGGATTTTTATGAAACGTTTTATTGCTTTATTCTTAAGCTGTCTTCTTGTTTTGTCTTTCGCACTTACTAGCTGCGGCAAAAAAGATGACACCACAAACAAACCTGCTGATAGTAGTAAACCAGCTGCTTCTAATGCAGGAGATGCAACTACACCAGCATCAAAGGACGCTGATACTCCAACAGTATCAGATGATGCAAGCGTAACAACAATTAATGTTTACGCATTTACTGAAGAGGTTCCTTCTATGGTTCAAAAATACCTAGATGACCATCCAGATGTAAAACTTAAGATGAAAAAGACAGTTGTTCCTACAACTAAGCAGCAATATCAACCAGCTCTTGACGCAGCATTACAAGGTGGTGGCGAATCTGCTCCAGATATCTATTGTGCAGAGGCAGCTTTCGTTAAGAAGTACACTATTGGTGAAGGCGCTTCTTACGCTGCAGCTTACAAAGATTTGGGTATCGATGTAGATAACAAGATTAAAGAAGGTGAAGTAGCTCAATACTCTGTTGATATCGGAACTAACGAGGCTGGTAGCGTTGTAGCACTTGGATACCAGGCAACTGGTGGAGCTTTCATCTATCGTCGTTCTATAGCTAGAGATGTTTGGGGAACTGATGATCCTAAGGTTATCAAAGAAAAAATGGGTACTGATTGGGATGGTTTCTTCAAAGCTGCTGCAGATTTAAAAGCTAAAGGCTATGGTGTCGTATCTGGTGATGGAGATATCTGGCATGCAGTTGAGAATTCTTCAGATCAAGGTTGGGTTGTAGATGGCAAACTTGTTATTGACCCTAAGCGTGAAGCTTTCTTAGATTATTCTAAGAAATTAAAAGACAATAATTGGCACAATGATACTCAGGACTGGCAGCCAGCATGGTTCACAGATATGGCTGGTAAAGGCCCTCAGCCAATTTTCGGCTTCTTTGGTCCAGCTTGGTTAGTAAACTATAAAATGGTTGAGCAGTGCGGCGGTACAAAAATTGGTGAAGGTACATTTGGTGACTGGGCTATATGTGATCCTGTAATTGGTTTCTTCTGGGGTGGTTCTTGGGTATTTGCTAACAAGAGTACTAAGATTCCAGCAACAGTTGGTAAGATTATTGAGTGGATTACACTTGATAGCTCTGATACTGGCCTTCAGTACTTATGGGCAAATGGTATGCTAAACAAAACAAAAACTAAGGATGCAGTTGCTATTAATACTGTATTAGCTAGATCTGATGGCAAGGTTGATTTCTTAAATGGACAGAATATGTTTGAAGTGTTCATTCCAGCTAGTAAATATGCAGATGGTAAGAAATTGACACAGTATGATGAGGCAATTAATGCTCTGTATAGAGACGCAACACGTCAGTATACAGCAGGAAAGAAATCTAAAGAGCAGACTTTAGCTGATTTCAAGAAACAGGTTGGTAACACCTTCGATATTACTGTAGAATAATAACTAGATTGTATTTTTTTACGGGGGCGGGCGAATGCCTATTCGGTCGCCCCCGTGTTATGTCGCTATGTAAAATATTAGTTACAATGCAAGTTATATTAACATTATTGGAGGTGGACGCTCATGAAGCGTAAAGGTGTTAGTTACGCTAGGTTTGGATATATATTTTGTATTCCTTTTGTCGTTGCGTTCCTGATTTTTCAACTTTACCCAATTATATTTACTAGTGTATTAGGCTTTACTGATTTTAAAGGAATGGCTGCTACTAAATGGAATATTCTTGATCACCCGTTTGATAACTATGTAAATGTTTTGAACAATTCTTCTTTTAGAACAGCTTTATCAAATACATTTATTATTTGGATAATGAACTTTATACCACAGATTCTATTAGCATTAGTGCTTACGGCTTGGTTTACAAATCGTCGTCATAAAATTAAAGGTCAGGGAGTTTTTAAGGTTTTATTCTATATGCCTAACATTATTACGGCAGCTACGATAGCTATTCTGTATAACAATTTATTTGGGTATCCTGTGGGAGCTGTTAATACAATATTGAAAGGACTAGGATTTATTAAACAACCATTGGATTTTACTGTTATGGCATGGACCAGTAAAGGCGTTATAGCATTTATCCAATTTTGGATGTGGTATGGATATACAATGATTATATTAATTTCTGGTGTTTTAGGTATTAACCCTGAATTATTCGAAGCGGCAGAGATTGATGGAGCAACTGGAAGACAAATATTCTTTAACGTTACTCTGCCTAATTTAAGGACAATTATGCTGTTTACACTGGTAACCAGTATGGTTGGTGGCCTTCAGATGTTTGATATTCCACTGTTATACTTAGATGGTGCTCCATCGGATGCTACGCTAACAACAAGTTTATTTATATATCATCAGGCATTCAAAGGAAGTTTCTTGTATAATCGGGCTTCCGCTGCAAGTATGATTATGTTTGTCATTATTGGTATATTATCTGTATTTGTATTTATCCTCATGAGAGATAGGGATGCCGGAAGACAAAAGAAGATTGAGAAGAGAGTAAGGAAAGAGCTTAAAAAAGCCAATCAGGCAGCAAAGGGGGTGGCTTTATGATTAAAAAAAGACAAGCAAGTTCAACATTGTATGTTGTATTAAAGTATATTGTGTGTATAATCTTGGCGTTGTTGAGTATATTCCCATTTTACTCCATGTTTGTAAATGCTACTCATTCATCTGCACAAGTTATAGCTAATCCAATTTCAATAATCCCTAGCCACTTCTTAAGCAGTAACTTTGAATTATTGAATGGAAAGAATTTTGACGCTATGACCGGATTTAAGAACTCTTTCATAGTTTCTACTGGTGCAACACTTTGTACAGTATATTTCTCATCATTAACAGCTTATGCATTAATTACATATCAATGGAAATTGCGTCAACCATTTTTTACATTTATTTTAGCTATAATGATTATTCCTGCGCAGATAACAAGTATTGGTTTCTATCAATTCGTTTATAAGGTTCATATGATCAATAGCTTTTTACCATTAATATTGCCAGCTATAGCTGCACCAGCTACTGTATTCTTCATGAGGCAGTATTTGCAGGCAACATTATCCATAGATATTATTAATTCTGCACGAATAGATGGAGCCCGTGAATTTAACATCTTTAACAGAATAGTTATTCCGATTATGAAACCGGCTATTGCAACTCAAGCGATCTTTGCTTTCGTAAACAATTGGAATCAATTATTCATACCTGCAATTATATTAACTGATAATAAAAAACATACAATGCCAATTATGGTAGGATTGCTTAATGGAGATATTTATAAAACTGAGTATGGTTCAATCTATCTAGGATTAAGTCTTACTGTATTACCATTATTTATAGTATACTTCCTGTTATCAAAATATATTATTGCTGGTGTTGCCCTTGGTGGTGTAAAGGAATAAAAAATCGGGGAATATTATAATAAATATTGGAATATGAAATTGAAGATAAAAGGAGTTATCTCGCATAGAAGAGATAACTCCTTTTATTAATATAGGAAAGTCCCTACTCATTCCAGTTCTTACACACGTCAATCCAACTTAGGAAATTAGAATGCTGTTCAAGCTCGGGTATAGACAACTGAATGACCATGTTAGAGCTACCACAGGCAGCAAATACAGTAGAAAAACGTTTTAGTGAGATGTCTAAGTAGACATTTACACCTGGTTTTATACCAAAGGGGCATACACCACCTATACGATGTCCAATAAGGGTCTCCACTTGATCTGGTGTAAGCATTTTAGCCTTGGTTTGGAACTGAGCCTTATATTTAGAATTATCAATTTTAGCATCACCTGCTGCAACAATTAATACCGGAGTATCATTGATCAAGAAGGATAAGGTCTTAGCAATTTGCTGAGGTTCACAACCAACAGCCATGGCTGCTAATTCTACAGTTGCACTAGAGACGTCAAATTCTTTAATTTGAGATTTCATATTTTGATTTGTAAAATACTCGACTGCCTGATTCATCATCTATATCTCCTTTGTTAGTATTCTTGCTTTACCTTTCGACCAACTTTTTTCTTTTGCTTCTTATCAGGTTTTACTTTATTAAACAATTCTAGCTGGAACTCTGTAAAGTCATCAGGTTCCTCTAATGTCTCTGGATTCAGACGGGTTTCTGTTAAAGAACCATTTGCTTCCCACTCTTTTATCTTAGCCTTACGTAACTTGTGCTTATAGGAAAAGGCCCTTAAAGCTGAAATAATCTGGCCAAGATATCTAAATACCGGTTCTGAGGCGATAACAAACAAAACAAGTAACATGGTACATCGAGGAGAAATATCATTTATCTGGAATAAATCTCTCATAAATAAACTACAGAAACCTAAGCCTGCCGTCATACTGATCATAACAATCCATCTCCAACGGTTCATTGGGCGGCTGATATTGAATAGAATCAAGAAGCCTACAAAAGCCAATACCAGAGTGCTAGCGGTAGAAACATCCTTGGCTCCTACTTCAAACTCAAAGCTAAAAAGAACTAATGCACTTACTGCAATAAAATCTGTTAGACCACCGGGTAGAGCTTTAAGCATGATATTTGGAATAAAATGACCACTTATCCGTTTGGTATTTGGCTCTAAAGCAAGTAAAAATGCAGGTATACCAATTGTAAACATACTGATTAGTGAAATCTGTGAAGGTTGTAAAGGATAGTTAACCATTAATACCATTGAGAATATGGACAATAGGAAAGAAAAAATATTCTTTACTAGGAATAAACTCGCTGAACGCTCAATGTTATTAACTACACGCCGTCCTTCCAAAACAACAGAAGGCATGCAGGCAAAATTGGATTCTAGTAAAACAAGTTGCGCAGCTTGAGCAGCTACATCGCTACCAGAAGCCATTGCGATACTACAGTCAGCATCCTTGAGTGCCAATACATCGTTTACACCATCGCCAGTCATCGCTACAATATTGCCGTCATCCTTTAAAGCCTGTACAAACTGTCTTTTTTGATTAGGAGTAACTCGCCCAAAGACTGTATACTTATCCATAGCTTCTCTAATATCGGACATAGAAGTAAGAGTGGAGGCATCTACGTATTTATCTGCATTTTGTATACCTGCTTCCGTTGCTACCTTAGAAACAGTAATTGGATTATCACCGGAAATGACTTTTATGGTGACTCCCTGTTTTGCGAAATAGTGGAAGGTTGCTTTGGCTTCTTTTCGAATCGGATTACTTAAAAGAACAAGTCCTAATGGCGTAACCGGAGATGTTAAAATTTTCCCATCTATAGTCCCGTGATAGATTCCAAATACAAGAACACGAAAACCTTCACGGCTGTAGGATGTAATTATGCTTTCATAATTTACAAACTGATCTTGCAGTACAAACTCTGGAGCTCCCAGAACATAGGTATTATCCGCAAAGGTTGCACTGCTGTATTTGGTAGCTGAGGAAAAGGAAGTGGTAGATTGAGGGTAATTACCTGTCCCCTGAGTAAAACGCTCAGCTAAAGCATTCATAGTCTCATTGTCACGTTCCATGGCCAGAACAAAATCTCCTAGTAAAAGCTCCAAAGCAGGCATTTTAGAAGAATCATAAGGTGCTAGTGGAACTAAATCATTCACGGTCATTTTGGTTTCAGTGATAGTTCCTGTTTTATCAACACATAGTACATTAACACGTGCTAATGTCTCAATACACTTCATATCATGAACAAGGACTTTCTTGTTTGCTAAGCGGATTACACTAACAGCAAGGGCAACGCTTGTTAGAAGATAAAGCCCTTCAGGAATCATTCCCATAATCGCTGCAGCAGTAGAAGTAACACTGTCTTTCAAGGTAGAATGGTTATAAAAATATTGTTGTGAGAATAAAACAATACTGATTGGAATAATAAGCACACCTACAACTTTTACTATTCTATCCAGAGAACGAATCATTTCTGATTGTTCCTCAGTATCCATAACCTTTGCTTCAGAGGTCAATTTAGCAGCATAGGAGTCCGTTCCTACCTTTTCAAGCCTACACTGGCATCTTCCCGAAACAACAAAGCTTCCTGATAAAAGATGATCTCCAGGACGTTTGGTTATTTCATCAGATTCACCGGTGATTAGAGATTCATTTACCTGAACTTCACCGGCTAATACAGTACCATCAGCGCTAATTTGATTACCGGCAGAGAAGATGGCTAAATCATCTAAAACAAGATTCTCAACCGGAATGGTTCTGGTATTGCCATCCCTAAGAACAGTGGCTTTAGGAGCACTGAGGACGGAAAGCTTTGCTAAAGTTCTCTTAGAACGTATCTCCTGAATAATACCTATCAGAGTGTTGGCAACAATAATAGGAACAAAGGCCAGGTCTCTATAAGAGCCAACACCAATAAGTAAAGCGGTAATAATAGCAAATATTAAGTTAAAATAAGTAAAAGTGTTACTAAAGATAATTTCTTTAGTAGTTTTTGAAGGAGGCTCCACAGGTACATTGGTCTGTCCTTGTCTCACTCGAATATCCACTTGCTCGCTTGTCAAACCATAACCAATTTGTGGGGAATATCGAACAAAAGCTGGTATATGTGTGGAATCTTCTGGGTAAGGATTTGTTCTATTCATAGTTTCACCCGATTTCTCTTATTTGTTTTTTAAATGAAGATACGACACCCACCTCTGTTGGTGGTGAGTAGGTACGTTAAGACGTACTTGATAATTACACATTCTATTTATTATTGTATCCATAATTAGGATGGCTTTACAATCCCCAAAATAAAAATTAAGGTAATCTTAATAAAACAATTGATATATGGTACAATAGAGTAAGGAATTCTTACAGATAAACTATCCTTGAAAAGTACTATGGGCTTGATTTTAATTGTGACAGGTATCTTCACACATTTTGATTTAGTTTATTACATAGATAGGAGAATAGATTATGTCATCATATATTAGTTTAGAAAATGTTACAAAACAGTATCACATGGGGGAGGTCACAATTGATGCTTTGGCAGGAGCATCTTTCTCCATAGAAAAAGGTGAATTTGTGGTTATTGTAGGACCAAGTGGTGCTGGAAAGACCACCGTCCTAAATATATTAGGTGGAATGGATACTGCCACTGCAGGAAAGGTAATTGTAGATGATACTGTGGTTTCTGACTTAAAAGGTAAGCAATTGATTCGATACCGAAGAGAGGATATTGGATTTGTCTTTCAGTTTTATAATCTGATGCAGAATCTTACAGCTCTTGAAAATGTGGAATTAGCAGCCCAGATATGTAAGGTTCCTTTAGATGCTGACCAGGTATTAGAGGAAGTAGGGTTATCGGATCGTAAGAAGAACTTTCCAGCTCAGTTATCCGGTGGAGAGCAACAGAGAGTTTCAATTGCCAGAGCATTAGCTAAAAATCCAAAGATGTTATTATGTGATGAGCCAACCGGAGCCTTGGATTATGTTACAGGCAAGGCTATCCTAAAGCTATTGCAGGATACCTGCAGGCAAAAGGGTATGACCGTGGTAGTAATTACTCATAATCAAGCAATTACGCCTATGGCAGACCGCATTATCTCAATAAAAAATGGGAGAGTAAAATCTCAAAAGGTAAATAAAAATCCAACCTCTGTGGAAGATATTGAATGGTAAGAGGTGACTGAATGAAAGAAGCATTGAGAAAAGAATTTTTTCGAGAAATTAAAAAGAGTAAAAGCAGATTTATCTCCATATTTTTCATTGTTGCCTTAGGTGCCGCTTTTTTTTCTGGAGTACGAAGTTCAGAGCCGGATATGAGATATTCTGCAGATCGTTTTTATGATGAAAGTAATATGATGGACGTTCGTGTAATCTCTACTCTAGGTCTGACAAAATCGGATTTAGATGCTATATCAGCAATTGATGGGGTAGAAAGAGCTGCGGTCTATATGACGGAGGAGTTATCCAGTCGTAGTGATGGTTTGGAATATAATATGCGGAAAATTGCGACAGAAAAAGGGATGGATGATTTTGTTGTAGAAAAAGGTAAATATCCTGAAAATGAGGGAGAATGCTTGCTTGATCAAACGTTTGCTGAAGAACAAGGGCTAAATTTGGGTGATACCCTTTCATTCTCCAATGGTGAAAGGCTCACTATTGTAGGAATAGGTAATAGTAGTTGGTATTTAAGCTGGGATAGGGGTACCTGCTCCATTGGAAATGGTAAAGTAAATGCATTCGTGGTGGTACCTATGTCTTCTTTTAAAGGTGATGTATATTCAGAGATTCATATTCACGTAGCAGGGGCAAAGGAGTTAATGTCGTATAGTGAGGAATACGAGGATAAAGTCAATGAAGTCAAAGATAGAATTGAGGATATCGCAGAGAAACAGCTGGATAAGAGAAAAGCAGGCTTGCTGGCGGGTTTTACCACTTTTACTGGATTGACAGATCAAGGATCCTTAGCTAGTATCAAAGATGCCAGTTGGTATGTATTGGATCGTAATTCCTTAGAAACCTATGTGGAGTATGGGCAGGATACAAGCAGAATAGGAGCACTTGGCAATGTATTTCCACTAATATTCTTTATTGTAGCTTCCTTGGTCAGTCTTACTACCATGACAAGAATGGTAGAAGAGCAGAGAATGCAGATAGGGACTTTGAAAGCGCTAGGTTATAGTAGTGGTTCCATTACGGCCAAATATCTTCTATATGCCCTTCTAGCTACGCTTTTTGGAGGTTTTATTGGCGTAATGGTTGGGGAGAAACTATTCCCCTTTATTATTATTACAGCCTATGGAATGATGTATGTTGGGCTACCAGAATATTTTACTCCTTGGCAGTTACAACCAGCAATAGTGGCAGTGTCGCTTTCGGTAGCATGTACTACTTTGGCAGCTATAGCAGCTTCCTACAAGGTGTTAATGGAAAGGCCAGCCGAATTAATGCGTCCTGTGTCACCCAGGGCAGGGAAACGTGTTTTGATAGAGAGGATTGCATTTATATGGAAAAGGCTTAACTTTACAAAAAAATCTACAATCCGTAATCTTTTACGTTATAAAAAACGATTTTTTATGACAATATTTGGCATAGGTGGATGTATGGCTCTGCTCATTGTAGGCTTTGGTTTGCGTGACTCTATCTTTGATATTGTTAAATATCAATATAAGGAAATTTTCAAGTATAACCTGGATGTTCAGCTTACGAATTCGATTACTAAGGAGGAGCAGCAGGAGCTGTTGTCTCTTCTGGAGAAACAAACAACAGTAGACAGTTATCTTCAAGTCTATAATAAATCCATAGAAGTAGTCAATGATAAAAATAAGAAGACAGCTGTTTTATATGTGCCGGAAAAGATAGAGGACATAAGACGGTATATTGAACTTCGTAATCGAAAGACAAAAAAGCATTTTGAATTTCCAACCACAGGTGTTGCCATTTCAGAAAAACTAGCCTCTACCTTAGGATTATCTACAGGTGATACAATCGACCTTAAGTTGAGTGAGACTGATACGAGGACAATAGAGATTTCATGTATAATTGAGAATTATCTTTATAATTATGTATTCATGTCAGTAGGAACCTACCAGGAATTATTTCATAGCACTCCTCCAATGACAGATATTCTAGTGTTAACTAATAGTCAGTCGAAGGATGATGAATCAAATCTTGGAGCTACTCTTATTGCAACAAAGGGCTGTAGTGGAGTAAGATTCATAACAGAGTTTAATCAAAAGCTGACGGATTTAATGAGTCATTTTAATATTATTGTATGGGTACTTATCGTTTCCGCAGGCTTTTTGGCATTTGTGGTTCTTTATAATCTCAACAATATTAATATTACAGAGAGAAAACGAGAGTTGGCAACTATAAAGCTATTAGGGTTTTATGATGGAGAGGTAGCATCCTATGTGTATCGAGAAAATGTTTTACTAACGCTTTTAGGGTCGATTGTAGGTATTTTCCTAGGTATGATTTTACATAGTTATGTTGTAAAAACTGTAGAGGTTGACATTATGATGTTTGGTCGTACAATAAAACCTCTTAGTTATGTATACGGATTTGTCATGACAATATTATTTTCTACATTTGTAAACTTTGTGATGTATTTTCATTTGAAGAAGATAGATATGGTGGAATCCTTAAAGAGTGTGGAGTAGAGTTGAGTTATGAAGCGGAGAAAGGAGATCGATGTATGCCAGGACTTGAATTACGGCCATTATCAACAGAGGATGGACATATGGTCTATCGGCTTTTACAAAGGATTCCTGCTCATGAAAATGGGTTTTACAATGAAGCGAATGGGCTTTCTTATAAAGAATATAAGAAATGGCTTTTTCGACGAATTGAGATAGAAAGAGGAATCAATCTGGAGGAAGGTATGGTAAAAGAGAGCATCTATTGGTTCATATTAAATGAGATACCCATAGGGATTGGTAAGCTTCGCCATAGGCTCACTCCTGCCTTGGAGCAATACGGTGGGAGCCTTTCCTACAGTATTACACCTAAACAACGTAACAATGGTTATGGAACCATTCTATTGGGTTTTTTATTGCAGGAAGCTAGAAGGTTAGAATTACCGGGATTACTAGTGACAATCTATAATTATAATTACCCAAGTGAGAAAGTCATTTTAAAAAATGAAGGGATTTGTGTTCATAAGACAGATTTGCGATCTTATTATAGATGGAACATACAAAATAGCTGATACCAACCAATTTAACTTGGCCTATAATAAATGAATAGAGAAGTCTATAGACTACAATTGTAGCAATATAAGGGATATATTACCAACCAGGAATTGGTTATATTTGATAATATAACCAATGATATGATATAATTAAAGATATAGTAAAAAAGTATTATCTATAACCAAAGAATATATACTAAAAAGGCTTCCTAAGTAATAGGAAGCCTCAAATTACACTGCAACGGAGAAAATGTTGCTAGTGCATCTCATTCCAAACAGAGAGTTTTGCTTGCAAAACTCTCTGTTTAATATTTATTTATTACTTCCGTAACCAATCCATTGCTGCTTTTGAGCTGAAGAAGAATTGATAAGGTGCTAAGTTTGAATTCTTGCGCTTGGCCATAAGTCTAAACCATGCCCATGCATTAACGGGTACGCCAACAATCGCAACCTTTTCGGTGTGATCCTTACATTGTTCTAGCTGTTCTAAGAGTTGATCCATTACTTCACGAGTGACATCGGTATAAAAAAATAATACACATATAGACTTCTTTTTAAAGGAAGGTCTGCAAATATAGTCCTGTTGTAATTTCATGACATGGAACAAGGCCTTATGGTCGCGATAGAAACTATTGTAGGCAACATAATATAAATCTTTGGTATTATTGTAATCCCGTTCGATATAGATTTCCTTTGGGCGTAGTAACATATGTATCCCCCTCCACTTTCATCATGATAAATATATTTGTGAGATAATTAATCCACATACATTTGATTATACACGCTTTTGAAAAGCTTCGCAACAATGAGATTGGTAAAACGTACAAGCACATCCATATTTTCAAGACATACAATGTATTGCGGGAAAGAAACTTTGAAAGGAATCTATGATATATGGATCAAAGAAATTGTAGACACAATAGAGGCTATAATTGTACGTTGGGAAGCAAGTACCATTGCAAAGAAGCAAGAACTTCCTGCGGCAATTGTCAAAAAAATGTAGTGGAATGTCCAAATACTATGGATGCACCGGTAGATTGTATGCCGATTGCAATGGCTTATGTACCTTGGCAGCAATGGGGAGACGTATTTACAGGTGAAGCAGGCTTAGCACATGGAACCATTTTTCCTGAACTGGTAAAACCATGGTGGACTAAGTGTGGTTCAAGAATGTGAGGTGCCCTATGAATAGATGTGAAAAAGACAACTTATTACAGTTTATATCTGAAGTGAGCTTTGCTGTATTGGATGTAGGTCTATACCTTAATACACATCCATGTGACAAAGACGCAATGCTCTACTACAATAAATATAAAGATTTAAGAGAAAAGGCAATGAATGAATATTCTAAGAAATATGGACCATTGTTGATGACAGAAGTAGAAAATGATTGTTATTGGACTTGGACAGAGGAGCCTTGGCCTTGGAAAGGTGGTAAATAGTAAATGTGGAATTATGAAAAAAGATTGCAGTATCCAGTTAACATTTCTAAGTGCAACCTGAAGGCAGCTCAGGTAATTATGAGCCAATTTGGTGGACCAGATTACTGCAACATACATACAATATTATATTACATAATAAAAGTAAAACTGTAGTGTATCGATCTCTTTATCATATACTATTTTTTCACAGGTATCTCGTAAAGCATTGCCTTTTACAGTATAATCAGCTGATGATTCAAGTACTCTTATAAGATCTGCTATCTTATTAATCATTAACTGATCAGTAGCCTGAGTTTTCACTGGTTTTACTTCTTTACTGCTAATAGCATCCTCTATAGATATCTTCTCTGTTTGCAAAAGAGATTTATTCTTCTTGTACTCTTCCAGAGTATCGATTCCATCTATATACGCAGCTTTTATTCTAGCCTCTTTAAATAATAATTTGTCTAATCTTTTTAAAAGTACTTCCGTATTAACATCATTTTCAGCTTTATTAGGAATTAATTCATAGTCAATCTGGTCACTTAAAAGCACTTTTTTTAATCCATCTATTACAGAAGAGGTTATTTTTGCTTCCGGTATAAAGTGAGACTTTTCACAAAGTCCCTTTAAATAAGCATAACACTGGAAATATAAATACTCATAGTTGCCCCTCCTGGATATACTGTGTACTAAACTACGGCCACACTCAGAACATTTAAGTGTGCCAGAAAGCCAATGCTTGCAGGAAGATTGCGCCCTACGATGGTCTAACTTCTTGCATTCTCTTTTACATCTATCATTAGCTTGTTCGAATAATTCTGTAGAAATAATAGGTTGATGCTGCCCGTCTCGTATGATCCACTCTTCCTCACTTCTGATTGTGTGGCTCTCGTGATGCTGCCGATTCCATCGGATTTTTCCAATGTAAAAGGGATTATTAATGATATACTTAATAGTTCGCATTTCAAACCGGCTACCACGCTTAGTAGAGATATCTCTATCATTTAATAACCTGGCTATATCAACAAGCTTTTGCTGTTTATTTACGTACTGATCAAATATGTATCTTACAACTGCAGCTTGATCCTCATTAATAACAGGGACACCATTCTTTACAGCATCATACCCTAAAGGTGGAGCAGCATTGTACCCGCCCTTTAATGCATTCTCGGTCATACCTCTTATGACTTCACCAGACAATCTAATAGAGTAATACTCATCCATCCACTCAATGATACGTTCTATAAGAGATCCAAATGGACCTTCTATCAAAGGTTCGGACACACTGACTACGTCTACATTATTCTTGCCAAGGAGGGATTTGTATACAATACTCTCTTCTTGATTACGAGCGAACCGGCTATACTTCCAAACTAAGATTACATCAATTGGATGTTCCTTAGATTTGGCAAAGCCGATCATCTTTTGAAACTGAGGTCTCTTGTCAGCTTTCTTGCCGGATATACCATTTTCTAAAAATATGTAATCTTCACTAATGACAATATCATTCTTTTGTGCATAGTCTAATAAAAGACGCTTCTGGGCATCAGGAGAAAGCTCCTCTTGTTTATCAGTAGAAACTCTAATATACAATGCTCCGGATTTCATAATATCGCTCCTTTATATTAATATTAATAATCTTAACGCAAGGTATACAATTTAATGTACAGTGCGTGATTGACATAAGAACATACGTTCGATATAATAATTATATCGCTACTTTAGATAGTGCTCCAGGAGGTACATAAAGTGGACTATAAACAATTAATATTTGAATTGCTACAGGGTACTTCGGATAAACAACTGAAAAAAATATACTACTTCATAAAAGGGTTTCTAAATAATAAGTAAAATAAAAGGCTGGAGATTATCTCTGGCCTTTTGTGACATCGTTATCTTCTGTAATGGCTAACATCTTAGTAGTTATATTATATATAAAATTATATAAAAAAAAAATAAAATAAGGTATGGACAAACGATAATACACTGTAAGAAAATGAAATTATAAAGGAATTATTTACTTATTAAAGTAAAACATATGAAAGGAGAATCAAATGAACGGACACAAGCGTAAAATAATATACTGGATACATATGGCAACAAATGAACAACTAGAGGGTATATACTACTTCCTTAAAGAGTATTTAAATCATTAAGAAAAGTGAAAGGCTGGAGACAGTCTCCGGCCTTTTTTCTATAGTTCTTCATCTTTGAGTTCAACTAACATTTTGGCTTTATCTTCCAGGAAAGCCCAGTCTTTTTCGTCTAGCGACATTAACATCGCAAGAAATCGCTTTTTGAAAGAAGTAGATTCTTCAGATAAGACTCTGCCAGCCCATGCCATCAACTGATACTCTTTATTTATCTCAATAAACATTTCCCCGGTACCTTCTCGTAACCAGGATTCATTTACATTAAATTCACGACAGATTGATTTACGCATTTGATCAGTAACATTACGATTACCGTTTTCAATATTAGAAATAGCCACTTTGGTAACACCAAGTTTGCTACCAAACACTTCCATTGTATAATCTAGCGATTTTCTTAGTTGCCGTATTCGATCATTTTCATTCAATTAAATCACCTCCTAAACTTAGATTATCACAGCAATAATAAAGTGTCAATGATAAAGTTATCAGAGATAACAAAAAATGCTTGACAAAATATTCGTAGATAACTTATAATGTTATCAAAGATAACAGAAAGGAGGATACATATGTCAGATAAAGAGAGAGAAATCTTAAAAAAATTCGAAGAAGTCCTTCCAAAAATGACAGAGTTACAAAAGGAAAGGCTTTTAGCCTTCGGAGAAGGCATGGTCTTTAAAACAGAGCTACAGGAAAAAGAAAAGTGTGCCGGTTAAGCTTGGCACAGTGAAACAAGTACAACCAGCAATACATATTATTTACTAAAGGAAGTGATAAAAATCAACTACGAATATTTTGTACGAAAGAGTAATGGAGAGTACATAAATATTAAGGAATTAAATCAGGAACAAACAGAAAAGGTAAGAAAAGGGATTTATCAGCAACTTGTAACAGGGTTAGGGTACCGTCCGGTTAAAACTGCCAAATAGGCAGTTAGCACATGAAGTTTGGACAAGCAATAAATATAGGAAGGAGGAGAGAGTAATGCAGAAAGAGTTTGTATTAATTATTGATGAAGAGACACAAGGAAGTAGACAAACGTTTCAATCAGTAGATTGCTTAGAAAGAGAGGTCTCTAAGATTATAGATGTTAGTACTTATGAAGTAGTTATTAAAAAGAGAGCTCAGCAAGCAAGTAATGCAGTGGCAGGAAGAGGAATGGATAAAATACGTATTAGTGGTACTCGCTTGTATATAAATGGGCATTTATTGAAATCAGTAAAGCAATATGAATTAAAAAGCTTCGCCAATGAATACACAGAGCTTTCGGTTAAAATGCTGGTTAATGTGGAAGATATCGAACTTTTATCAAGAGTGTATAGAAAAGTGGATGAGCTAAAAAATATCAAAACCAAGGAGACTAACAGCCTATGAAAGGATTATGGTATTGTGCATTTTGTGGTAGATACCACACAGTATTAACTAAGCGGTATGACTTCAATGGATGGCTACAAAGAGGAGAGGCATTAGGCAAAGATAATATGTGTGGTAAAGGAGTTTTGTTTACAGCATTATTTGTTGAGCGTTTTAGGAGCTGATTTACGGATTGGGCATTGTAGCATGATCGAACATTTACCATAAGATGCAAGTTCGCAATCTGCACCAACTTGAAGATATTCATGATCTCTCACCTGATCATATAGTACATCAATTACTGTATCTTCATTTTTCGCTGGACAAAACCCACAAACTGGTTCAGATATTTTCAATATCTATTCTCCTTTCATATGTACTCAGCTCGCTACAGCCTGTACTTATATTATAGGAGAATATGTAAATAAATACAATAAAAAGGAGGTAAACAGAGTGGATAAGATGTTGATAAGCCCAAAGAAATCCATTAGTACAGAAGATGAAATTGTCATAGATACCACACTCAGTAAGGTCCTTAACTTCTTAGGAGTATTACTGATTATGTCTGGGATAGTGTTATTTCTTATTATTTTAGGCAGAAACGAGGCAGACTTATTAAATACCAAGCAGACAGTCATGTTATGTACAGCAATAGTTGTTTGTATAGGTGTGGGGGCATGGTTTGAACTAAAAAGCCAACGGCACCAGAAGCGAAAGACATTACCAGAGTACATACATGATGACTACGATAGGTTACAGGATGAAGAAGAGGAAGACGATTATGACTACCTGCAGGATGGTGAAGAGGATGCCTAGTTATTTAGACATAATGACAATTTATGATTGTTTGGTGTGGTCAGCTTATGGGTATGAGTTCTTTATCGATAATGGTCACGTCGTAGCAATAGAAAAGGACCGGAGCTCTGCCAAGCAACCGGACCTTGAATGAATATAAATAATTTATCACAAGTGCAGTATAGCACGGAATTGGAGGATTATCAATGAGTAAAAGTATTGGCATCGTAAGAGCGTTAGATTCATTAGGTAGAATATGTCTTCCTATCGAGACTAGAAGAACTCTTGGTATTAGTACTGGAGATGAAATGGAGATGTTCGTAGAGGGTGACACCATTTGCCTTCGCAAGCATTGGTGTACAGAAGAGAATGAGCTGACCACTTTAGTTAGTAGAGCTACTCCAGAACAAGCAGCAAAGATTTATAAAATATTGGGGGTGTAATCCCTATGAGAAAGTACTATTGGACATGCCCAGCATGCAGGGCAAATCTTGACCCAGGAGAGAGGTGTGATTGTGGCAAACAAGAATTACAGGATTCATCAAAATCTATTAACGCTTCCTGCATTAGACAGCAAGCTACATATAGAAATCAATTTAATCAGCTGGTACAACAAAGAGCCAGCATATGATATCCGGAAATGGTCAGATGATCATGAAACTATGTCAAAAGGAATCACATTAAATAAAAAAGAATACGAAGCCCTAAAGGCTCAATTTAAGGAGGAAGATAACTTATGAAATTAGAATTTAACAGTTTAGAAGAGGCATGCGAATTTGCCTATGAAGTAAAATTCAAAGCGTTACTAGGGTCCCAATCAGCGGGGACAAAGGCACCAGAGGATACTGTAAGAAAGCCAATAGCTAAGGCAGAAAAAAAGGAGGAACCTGTAGAAGATGCTGCACCGGTGCAGCCGGATCCGGAAGAACCAGAAGTAACATATAACTTGACTGATGTTAGGGCAAAGCTTACAGAACTCAGCAGAGCCGGTAAGACTAAAGAGGTTAAGAAGTTGCTTACTGAGGCAGGTGCAAGTAATGTATCTTCTCTGGATCCATCTAAATACAGCGAGGTAATGACAAAGGCGGGTGAATTATAATGCCTGATATTCATGCAAGGCTTAGCGCTTCCGGCTCAGAGCGGTGGATGGCATGCACACCTTCTGTAAGGTTAGGGGAACAGTTTCCGGAAAGTACCAGTAAACATGCAGAAGAAGGAACATTTGCCCATGCCTTAGGTGAGCTTATTATCAACTACAATCTACATAACATGACAAAGGCTCAATTCAATAAACAGTTTGAGAAACTAAAGAAAAATGAGTTCTATAACAAAGAACTTCAGGAGTACGTTGATTCCTATCACCACTATGTGTTTGAGTGTGTGAATGAAGCCAAGGCAAAAACGAAGGATGCAATCGCTCTGACAGAACAGAGGCTTGACTTCTCAGAGTATGTACCGGATGGGTTCGGTACCGGTGATGTGATCATTATTTCAGATGGCCTGCTCCATGTCATAGATCTGAAGTATGGAAAAGGTGTAGGAGTATCTGCTGAGAATAATCCGCAGCTGAGATTATATGGCTTGGGAGCAATTGAAGCTTTTGGTATGTTATATGACTTTGATCGGGTGAGAATGACCATCTATCAACCAAGACTGGATAACGTAACAACAGAGGAACTATCTGTCACTGAATTAATGGATTGGGGTAAAAGTGTGGTGAAACCACTTGCTGCACTTGCTATGGCAGGAGACGGAGATTTTGTTGTTGGTGATCACTGTAAATTCTGTAAAGCCAATGCAACTTGTAGGGCTAAAGCAGAAAAAAGTCTTGAACTTACAAAGCTTGATTTCGCAGCTCCGGAACTCCTATCTGATGAAGAGATAGGTGAAGTCTTAAGAAAAGCCGAACAGCTTGCAAACTGGGTAACTGATATTCAAGATTATGCATTAACAGAAGCTCTTACTAATGGTAAGAAGTGGGATGGATGGAAACTGGTTGAGGGCCGTAGCAATCGTAAGTATACGGATGAAATCAAAGTGGCAGAGAAACTTAAGGGAGCCGGCTATGAAGAAGCAGTTTTATATGAGAAGAAGCTGTACGGTATTACTGCCATGGAGAAAGTGGTTGGAAAGAAAGACTTTAACAAGCTGCTGGATGGATTAATCATTAAACCTCAGGGTAAACCGGTGCTGGTACCGGAATCAGATAAAAGACCAGAATTGAATACTGCTGACCAAGCGAAAGATGATTTCAGTGAATAGGAGGCTATCATGAGTTATTTTGATGATTATGAAGATGGTTTATTTAGATACTGGGAATCTCAAATATTTCCCGAGATCGATTATAGCTTTTGGACTATGAAAGATGGTACTCAGATACATATATCTGATATGAGTAAAGGTTATCTTATCAATGCTACTAGGGTGCTAGAGCAGAGTGATAACCCGTATGCAGAAGGTTATTTAGAAATAATGAAGAAAGAACTAAAGAGTAGAAGTACAGTGCATGATGCGATTAATGATTTTAATTAAGAAAGGAGCCAATGAATATGGCAAATCAAACAACAAAGGTAGTAACAGGAAAAGTAAGATTCTCTTATGTAAATATCTTCAAAGCAAGAAGCTTCCAGGCAGGACAGGAGGAGAAATACTCCATCTGCTTATTAATTGATAAGAAGGACAAGGCTACACTTAGTAAGATTAAGGCGGCCATTGAAGCTGCAAAGGAACAGGGGAAGGCTGATAAGTGGGGTGGAAAGATTCCTCCTAACTTAAAGATGCCACTTAGAGATGGTGATGCAGAAAGAGCTGAAGAAGCAGAAGAGTATGAAGGTATGTTCTTCCTGAATGCAAACAGCAACCAAAAGCCTGGTATCGTGGATGAGAACCTTAATGAGATCCTAGACCAAACAGAGGTATACAGTGGTTGCTACGGTCGTGCTTCAATCAATTTCTTCCCTTACAACTCCAATGGATCCAAGGGTATTGCAGTAGGTCTCAATAACATTCAGAAGTTAGCAGATGGTGAACCTCTTGGTGGTACCAGAGCTTCTGCAGAAGATGACTTCTCTGACAGCAGACCTGACCTTCAAGGCGACGATGATTACAGCGATATGCTGGGTTAGTCATGAGTTGCTTAGGAATCGATATCGAATCCTATAGTAGTGTTGACATCAAGGAAGCAGGGGTTTACGCATATGCGGAGGCCCCTGACTTTGAAATATTACTTATAGGTTATAAATTCGATACCGACATAGACGTGACAGTAATAGATTTAACAGAGCTTACCTGTGGATGCTTAGGAGATAAGGATATAATCATTGATACTATCGAGATGCTTTACCCAGAGTTTTGGGAAGCCCTGAATAATCAAGATGTAGTCAAATCGGCTTATAATGCAAACTTTGAACGTACAGCCCTTGCAAAGTATTTTAATAGAGAAATGCCACCAGAACAATGGCGCTGCACTATGGTACACGCTTCTACATTAGGATTACCTAGAAGTCTTGCAGGAGTAGGCGAGGCTTTAGGACTACCTCAGGACAAACAGAAGGATAAAATAGGTAAATCCCTAATTGATTTCTTCTGTAAGCCGTGTAAGCCAACTAAAGCCAATAAAGGAAGAACTAGACATCTTCCACAGCATGATCCAGACAAATGGAAGCTTTTTATTGAATATAACCGGCAGGACGTTGTAGCAGAACAAGCCATACTGGAGAAGCTTCGACCTTATCCAATGACTGAACAGGAAATAAAGCTATGGTGCTTTGACCAGCATATGAACGATAGAGGAATAAAGCTTGATATGGATATGGTTGATGGTATTGTGAATTACGATGAGAAAGCGCGAGCTGCTCTCATACAGGAAGCACAGGAGCTAACAGGATTGAGTAATCCAAACAGTCTAGCTCAATTAAAAGAGTGGTTTAAGAGAAATTATGGACTTGAAATAAAGAGTATTACGAAAGATACCATCAGAGACATTATGAACCTCCTCCAGGATAGAGCAGAGCAAGGTTACAATTCACAGAAAGCTGTTGATGCAGGACTAAGGGTACTTGAAATCAGACAAGCTCTGGGTAAGACCTCGACCAGTAAGTACCAGGCTATGCAGAGAGCTGTATGTAAGGATAACAAACTTAGAGGTATCCTACAGTTTTACGGAGCTAATAGGACCGGCAGATGGGCAGGAAGAATTGTTCAGGTACATAACCTTCCACAGAATAAGATACCGGATATTGAGTTAGCCAGAGAGATGGCAGCAAGTAAAGAGTTCGAGTTATTGGAGCTAATGTTCGGGGAATCTGCCTTTGTGTTCAGTCAATTAATTAGAACGGCCTTTATTGCCTCTCCAGGATGCAGATTTGTAGTATCTGACTTTTCAGCAATCGAAGCAAGAGTAATTGCATGGCTAGCAAATGAAGAGTGGCGACTGGAGGTATTCAGAACTCATGGGAAAATATATGAAGCGTCTGCATCTCAGGTGTTCCACGTTCCAATGGAGAACATCACAAAGGGTAGCAAATTAAGACAGCAGGGTAAGGTAGCAGAATTAGCCCTTGGTTATGGCGGTGGTTTTGGAGCCATTAAGAGAATGGACTATGCTGGCAGTATTCCGGATGATGAAATACCAATGCTTATCAGCAACTGGAGAGCTGCCAGTCCAAAGATAGTGAAGTTCTGGTACATCTGTGAAGGTGCAGCGAGAACAGCAATAGAAGAACGTAGGACAGTAAAGATACAGCATAATATTCAATTTAGTTATATTAATAAGATCCTTTTTGTGAAGCTACCTAGCGGACGTAAATTAGCTTATTACAATGCAAAACTGGAACCAGGAAAGAATGGAAAGGAAGCCATCACATATGAGGGAGTAAATCAGGAAACGAAAGCCTGGTCAAGGCAGGAGACCTATGGTGGAAAGCTTGTCGAGAATATTGTCCAGGCGGTGGCAAGAGATTGCCTGGCAGAGACTATGCTAAATGTGGATGCCCTTAGCTATAAAATAGTCATGCATGTACATGATGAAATTATTGTGGACGTACCGTTTGATGATCAAGATGCATTAAAGAAAATATATGCAGTAATGAGTAAACCGATAGGATGGGCTCCTGGACTTCCATTAAAGGGAGATGGCTATGAA
>JAEYPA010000104.1 GCA_023411225.1 Bacillota bacterium | reverse complement strand
GGGCAGTATAGCGCAATAGAAGGAAAACCCACCTGTGGCCTTACTACAGAAAAAGATGTAATTGGTGCATTAGATGATCCGAGATTTTTCTGGGATCCAGAAAGGGTTAACGCTCAACTTCTATGGCTTACCCAGGGATATGTGGAATACCGTGTACCAAACTGTTATTCACCGGAACAGACAATGATAGAAATTGAGCTTTCCTTTGAGATAGCATCTGAGGCACCAGATTTTGCCGACGATTGGCCATCCGATATTACGTTCTACCTAAATGGCATAAAGCTGTTTACATGGACCAGCCCAGGAGACTATGGAGTAAAACGAGGTATCCTTACACCGGATTGGTGGCCATCCAATCAATATGGTTTGCTAAAGGTGATACATGTAACACCAGAAGGGACCATGATGGATGGGGAAAAGATGTCCGACGTGACACTAGAACAGGTGTTGTCAGGCAGTGAGCCATACTGGAGCTTACGCTTTGAAGTGGCTGAGGATGCAAAAAACGTAGGAGGTCTTTCTCTGTTTGGTGAAAAATTCGGAAATCACGCACAAGACATTCTAATGAGAGTATTCTATGAGAAAAACAACAGCAAAGAGTGATTGTTAACAAGAAGCACTTGCTGTTGAAGGTACTTAGGAAGTCCTATATGGTACATTTAAGAATAAGAAGATCCGCAGAGCGGATCTTTTTCTCGTTTTATAAAGATTGGGAAACATATAATATTGAGTGATGAGAAAATATCTTTTATCCCAAGTTGTGAAAGTGGTATAGGTATGCTAGTATGTAAATATCGATATTTTAGACATGAATTTATATTAGTTATTGTGGAGGTAGGATAATGCACTATAAATTTTGTCCGCAATGCGGGGAAGAACTAGAAGGTAAATTGGCTGGTGACGATGGCCTAGTGCCTTTCTGTAAGAATTGTGATCAGTATTGGTTTGATACCTTTCCAACCTGTGTGATTGTATTGGTGGCAAACGAATATAACGAGGTGACCTTACTTAGACAGGGATATATGTCTGATAAATACTCTTCCTTTGTATCCGGCTATATGTCTCTGGGGGAGACTGCTGAAGAAGCTGCAATTCGTGAAGTTTATGAGGAACTGGGGATTGAGCTTGAAAGCATTGAGTATGGGGGAAGCTACTGGTTTGGGGCAAAAGGAATTCTTATGCTTGGATTTATTGCATTTGCAAAGAAATGCGAAATGGTGCTTTCATCAGAGGTAGACTCCGCTTCCTGGGTTCCAGCAGCAGAGGCACTTCAATATATGTGGCCACCAGGACCAGGGAATGCTGCTTATGGCATATACATAAAATACATGGAAGGTTTGAAGAAAAAGGGGTTTGTTTCATAAATAAAATTATTTTACATAATATGACATATAGACGTCATATTAGATGATTTATAATAACCATATCAAATATATGGAGGTAGTGAAAATGCACTATGATATTGTAAATCTAAAGGAAATGACAATAGTAGGATTAAGTACTATAACAAGTAATGAGGACCCAGAGATGAGCCAAAAAATTGCTCAAATTTGGAGTAATTTTTGTTATGATGGAGTATATGGTACAGTAAACAACAAGGCAAATGCTTATACCATAGGACTTTATTCGGATTATATGAATGAAAGCTACACTGTGACAGTTGGATGTGAGGTTACAAAGGTAGAGAATCCCGATCTTGTGGTGAAGAGCATACCGGCTGGGAGATATGCTAAGTTCAGTATTCGCGGTAATATGCAGACAGCAGTAGGAGAGGCGTGGGAGCAAATCTGGAAAATGGATTTGGATCGGAGCTATACCGGTGACTTTGAAGAATATTTAAGCACTAATTGGGACGATGCAGATATTAATATTTATATCGCATTAAAATAATCCTTGAAGCTCATGGAAAAGACTACGTCTCTAAAGGGCACCTTAAGGGAATTATAAGAAGTAATTAATTGACAGAATCGTAATCTTACCCTTATTATTGAAGTAACTATTTTCAAAAAGGGGGATGTTATGAGAAGAAAAAAGGCGATTTACATAACCAGTATAGTAGTCTTAGTTTTTGTTGCAGTATTTGCTACTCATGTAAAGCTTAAGGATAAGGCAGATGATAATGTTGACAGTTCACAAGATATAAAAAAAAGTGAGCTCCAAAATGGTTCCACAGAAGCAGCGAACAATGACTCAACAAATAACCAAACAAAGGAATCTACCCAGACACCTGCGCCTACAGAGCCGGTGAAAGAATCACTTATAAATCCAGATGGGATGACATTGGAAGAGAGAATATCCACACCGGTAGGATATACAAGAACGAACGCCAAGAATAACAGTTTAACAACATTCCTGAGAAAATATGAGTTAAAAGAGGATAATGCTGAGGTTCTACTTTATGATGGAAGCAAGAAGGGAAATCAGAATGCACATATGGCAGTCTTTAAGCTTCCTATAGAGAAAAGGGATTTGCAGCAGTGTGCCGACTCCATCATGCGTGTATATGCAGAATATTACTGGAGTCAGAAAGAATATGATAAGATTGCCTTCCATTTTACCAATGGATTTATGGCAAATTATAAGAAATGGCAGAATGGTTATCGAATTAAGATAAATGGTAATAAGGTTTCCTGGGTAAAGAGCGCTTCTTTTGACGCTTCTTATGAGACCTTTCAGAAGTATTTAAAAATAGTATTTTGTTATGCCGGAACCATGTCTATGGACCGGGAAACTAAGCCAATTAAATTAGAAAAGTTACAGGTGGGAGATGTATTTATTCATGGTGGAAGCCCGGGACATGTAGTTATGGTGGTGGATACCTGTGAGAATCCACAAGGGAAAAAAGCATTTTTACTGGCACAGGGTTATATGCCGGCACAGGAATTTCATGTGCTAAAGAATGAGAGTCATGAAGAAGACCCTTGGTATTATGAAGAGGAAGTAACCTATCCTTTCAGTACTCCTGAATATACCTTTGAAGAAGGAAGCTTGCGTCGTTTGGATTACTAAATACTTGATAAGGTTTTATTTCGGAAGATACTGGTTGAAAGAGAGATTGGGGGAATTATTATGATTACTATTTTTAATCGAAAGGAATTATTTGCCACTTTTGATATGGAGAAATATGTTGAGGTTAAAAACTTACTGACGGAGCAGAAGATTGATTATTATATTAAGGCAGAGGATTTTAACAGGTTACGTGATAGGCAGACAATTGGCACAATTGGTGAAAAAATAATGATTGAATATAAGATATATGTGAGAAAGTCTGATTATGACCAGGCTGTTTATGCAATACAGAAGAGGCATTAAAGAAATGTACAAAACATAAGTAATGTGGCAGACAAGTTGTCTGCCACATTACTTATAGGTGATAGGTTAGAAGCAACAGTCAGGTTCCGGAAGAACGGTTCTTGTGTTGGTAAAACTGAAAATGGATTTCCTCTGAACACTGCAACGGAATTCCCGCATGTATAGACAGTTAATCAACTTTTCAATATCCCCGTAGACCTTACAGATGTCGCAAGTCTCCCGGTAGAAGGAAGTTACATAGAAGCAGGTAGGATTTACAGTAACCTGATTTACCTGAGAACAAATGTAATAGTCTCCGTATTTCTCTTTTAGAACTTCATCCAAATGCTTTGTAAACTTGACATATTCACGTTCCAGACCAGGTTCTACAGTAATTTGGTTTACATTTATCAAGGTATTACTGCATATACAGTTATTTTTCATAATAATCCCCCATTTATATGAGTAGTAAAAAGATGGCTTATAGTAGATTATATGCTAATTTCACGAAATTCGATACAATAGTAGTGTATGGGAGGTGGCAAAATGTTTCATAATTCCAAAAACATAGCTCAGATTGAGTACCGCATCCTTTCTTTTGAGGAATGTGATACGGCTATGGAACTAGCGTGGAGAGTATTTCTTAGGTTTGAAGCACCAGAATACCCTAAGGACGGAGTGGATGCTTTCTATGACAGTATTCATAATATAGAATTTCGACAGCAGCTACAATTGTACGGAGCCTTTCATGAAAATATTTTAGTGGGAGTGATAGCTACTAGAAAGAATGGTAGACATATAGCTCTGTTTTTTGTAGACCAGTGTTATCAGAAGATTGGAATTGGAAAGAATCTCTTTCAACTAGTTTGTCAGTATAACCAGTCAGGGGAGATTACTGTAAACTCTTCTCCATATGCTGTTAAAGTATATGAACATCTAGGATTTCATGCTACGGATACAGAGCAGATTGTAGATGGGCTGCGTTTTACACCTATGATATATAAAGGAGGATCTGATTATGGAAGGTAAGATAAGAAAGTGGAGACTTGAGGATGCCGCAGATTTAGCGAAGGCTCTTAGTAATAAAAATATTTTAAACAATTTGCGAGATGGACTGCCATATCCATATACTGAGCAGGATGCAAAAAGTTTTATTCGTGCCATATCTGAGGCTGATCCAAACAGTACCTTTGCCTTTGCTATTACAGTAGAGGACAAGGCTATAGGCAGTATTGGAGTATTTCGACAAGGGAATATCCATTGTCGTACTGCAGAAATAGGGTATTATATTGCCGAGAAATACTGGGGAAAAGGCCTTGGTACAAGTGCAGTTCGACAAATTGCTGACTATATCTTTAGTAATACTGACATTATTCGAATATATGGAGATCCATTTGCCTATAATGAAGGCTCTTGTCGTGTGCTGGAGAAAGCTGGTTTTACCTACGAAGGGACTTTACGATGCAACGCTGTAAAAAATGGTGTCGTCCAGGACATGAAGATGTATTCCCTTATTAAAGATGAGTATAAGAGATAGGCGAGAGGAATAGGACAGATTTGAACAGGAAATGACAGGAATCCAATGTTTGATATTACTATAATGGGAGCATGGAGGTGTAGTATGGAGTGGACAGAAGCACTAAAATCTTCGATTTCTTATATGGAAGAACATCTTTTGGAGGATATTCATGCAGAAGATGTGGGGAGACAGGTTAATATGTCTGAATATTATTTTCAGAAAGGATTCACCTTAGTAACCGGATATACCATTGGAGAGTATATACGTAATCGAAGACTTTATCTGGCTGCATTAGAACTACTGGCAGGAACGGAAAAGGTCATAGACGTTGCATACAAATATGGCTATGAGACACCGGAGAGCTTTTCCAAGGCATTCAAGCGTTTTCACGGAGCAGGTCCAGCTCAGATAAAGAGTAAGCCAGACTATATTCAACCATTTCAACCTCTGGTCATTAAATTATCAGTGGAAGGCGGCAGAAAGATGGATGTAAGATTTGAGAAGATGGATTCCTTTAAGATTGTAGGGAAGAAGAAAGAGTTCACAACGGAAAATGGCTATCTAGAGATTCCGAAGTTTTGGAGTGAATGGACCAAGGATTCTGAGAAGGAAATGAGGGTTAGCGGTTCCGACAGATGTGGTAAGTATGGTGTTTGTATCGATAAGGGTGGCAAGAATTTTGATTACTATATTGCGGGAGATTACCAAGGTAAATTAGCAGAGAATGGGTATCAGGTGGTAGAGATTCCTGCATATAACTGGGCGAAGTTTCGCTGTGTAGGTCCTATGCCAGGCGCGTTTCAATCCGTTAACACAAAAATCTTTAGTGAATGGTTACCAGGCAATGAAAAGTATGAGATTGACGATACAACCGGGCCAATCAGTATTGAGATGTACACAGAAGGAGATATGTGTGCGATAGATTATGTCTGTGAGATATGGATTCCTGTAAGAGAGAAATAGAAAGATAGTTAAGTGTGTGAAAAGTGTCTTTGCCCCGAAAGAGTAGAGTTGGAGTTGGTTAGGGCTGACCTGGGGCAAAGGCAATTTTCGTTTGACAGAAAAGGAAAAGTTTGTTATAATACAACAAATTAAAGCTAAAGGAGAAGTAAAATGCGCAAATAGTCTACTTTTGAATGTGATAACAGAAGGTTCTTCCATGCCACAGGCATTGGAGTTTTGTTGCGTTGTCAAAAGATAGATTATATGTGGGTTCTTTTTCCTTAGGTGTATTATTTGTGCTGGATAGGATTTGTTTCTATTGGCGAGGAAATTCCATATTAGATATAATCAGAATCGTTTGGCAACAGACGGTTTTTTTATTGCATAAGAAAGCTATCCAAACATCTCTATGTAATAAATAAGGATTTCTAAAGAAGGAGTGATTTCATGGCACAAATAAGTGTATCGAATTTAACTTTTTGCTACGATGGTAGCTATGATAATATATTTGAGAATGTGTCCTTTACCTTGGATACAGATTGGAAGCTAGGTTTTATCGGAAGAAACGGAAAAGGAAAAACTACATTTCTTAGGCTGTTATTAGGGTATTATGAATATCAGGGAAGTATTAGTACTTCAGTCTGTTTCGACTATTTTCCCTACGAGATATCTAACGCCTCTATGGAGAACAATACTATTGATGTGATAGAGACGATTCATCCCGATTATGAACTTTGGAGGGTATGTAAGGAGATGGACCAACTACAGCTTTCGGGAGAAGTTCTGTATCGACCTTTTAATACCTTAAGTCATGGGGAACGGACGAAGGTGATGCTGGCCCTGTTATTTTCCAGAGAGAACTATTTCTTACTCATTGATGAACCAACCAATCATTTGGAT
>JAEYPA010000172.1 GCA_023411225.1 Bacillota bacterium | reverse complement strand
CCTACTAATGTGGCAATTCCTGCACAAGATGTCACGATACCCAACACTGCTTCACCACCATTTGCTCTTGGTAACACATAAGCAGGCAATACTGCATCAAATGCAGAGGCCACTAAGTTTACACCTGCTAAAAAGAGAATTAAATGCAATATCATTAGATTCTTGCTCAAATATCTAATTCCTACTTTTACAGCGACCAAAATTGATTCTTGCTTATGAGATTCCTCTTTACTTTTATTTTCAATATCAGGGATCTTCACATAAAAAATTAACCTCTGCAAAACACATGACATTTATTTTCGTTAGTTATAGGGTGCACAACATGTAACTCTCGTGTAACCAGAATATAACATACGCATTCCTTATGATACTGTTATACTAATTATTCTAATAGTTTTCTGTTATGTATGTTAGCTCATAATCTATATTATTACTATACATATCCATAGCTCCTTGATAGGTAAGAGGTATCTTCTCATCGAGAAGGATTCTGCTTTTTCTGTCCTCTTTCGTATCAATAAATCTGTCACCATTTTCATCAAGCATCCAGTTTTGAGGATATCTTATATCACATATTCCATCTGACATAACACAATTACCGCCTACCGGTTGTGAGGATCCTGTACTAACCGTAGTTCCAACCACTTTCACATTATCACATTTTCCCATGCAATACACTAGATAATCCCCGGCACTGACACATCTACTGTTCGTAAGTACAATTACTTCCAAATCAGCATATTTACCATTTGCCTTAACATACTCATTTCTAACAATTTCTTTTTTCTCACCATCTATATATGCCATACTATTAATATAGATATCTTTTTTTGTGAATAAAGCTGTTAGTTCCAACGGGATAACAGAAGATCCTCCTCTGTTATTTCTTACATCTATTACAAGTTTCTTCATTCCTTTTTTTACTAATTCATCAATCTTTTTATCGAACATATCTCTTGCATCTGAACTCGAACCTGATACATAGCTTACCAAATCACTAAAGAATCCATATTCTTCTTCGCTAATTCTCAGATAACCAAAGGTATCATTGATCATGTAGGTATTATAGTTTTTCTGCTCCTTAAGTTTATCCTTTGCAAGAATAATTTCACATGCTTTTTCTAATCGTTCTCTATAGGAACCAATCTTTGCTAACTTCACAGTTTTTTCCTCATTGTCTGGTAAAATGAATGTTACCAGGGTCTCATCATTCCCTTTACCAGCAAGGAAAATAGGCTTGAACATTTCTTCATTCTCTTTTACAGGCCAACGGCCATATTCTTTCGTATAGATACATTGAACATTACTGATAGCCTCATCTATATTCTCACCATTCCATTTTACTATTCTAGTACCATTCTGGAGTCCATTTTTTCTGGCATCACATCCATCTTCTACAAGTGTTGCTATTGTTTCCCCGTTTTCTAGTCGAATCATAGAGAAACCATAATCATTCCCTGCAAATATCGTTTCAGCTTCCTTCTGAATCTTACTACTGCCTGCATTCACCCAAGTGTGACCATCAAAAAAATGATAAGTATACTTACACATAGCTGCATAGAACAATGCTTTATCATCCTTGTCTTCCGCTTCCCTAACCATTGGCATGATATCATCCTTGATTTGATCAATATTGATCTTCTTCCATTCAAGCAATGTATCATATTCCTTCATATTCTTTGTCATTGCCTCAAAAGAATCTACATAATTCATATGAGAATAGTTTCGAGTACCACAATTCGTTATTGCAGGATACCCTACAGTAAATACACAACCAATCACTGTGATAACGATGGCTATTGCATACACAATAACTTTCTTTCTAAACTTAAGTAACAAAGGAAGTAATGCAACAACCATAGCAGACAGGTAAAATCCGCCAAAGGATAGTATTGTTAACATCAGTCTTCCTTTAAAGTTAAAAAATATGAAATGAAATATACAGACAACGATTGGCACTTCACATAATAGATTACATAATAGTTTCTTTTCCTCATTATTCTTATACCTGATTATTTTATTCAGTATTAACATACCGATCAGCCATAAAAACACAAAGCCTGCCATTATCCAATTCATCTTGTCTTGTGAATACATACGCACATAAATCATTCTATTGTGCCTCCTAAGTTTTTTGTCATTGAACACATTCGTTTCATTGACTACAAATATCTTAGGAATTTATCCTCTTCTATACAATAGAATAAACATCTCATTTCACAAAAAGCACCTAGTATTATTGTACTATTTCCGCCAAACGGCACTAGTTAAGCTTATTAATCAGCTCAATTTTATTCTTTACCTCTAATTTTTTATAAATATTATATATATGATTACGAACCGTATTTTCTGAGATAAATAATGCCTCTGCAATTTCTTTATTGCTTTTCCCTTCACAAACGTAGTTTGTTATCTCTAGTTCCCTTGCTGTTAAAAGCTCTATATGATCATCCTTCTTTGCCAAAACCTCTTCTTCCCTGTTTACTGCAAGTGGTATCTCAGATTCTTTTTTCCCAAACAAATATGTAAACTGAACTCCACAAAAAAACACATAACCGATACAGGCCCATGGAATTGATCCCAGCCTGTCAACATAATTACTTATCAACTGTATGATATAACATAATAAAAATACACTTCCTATCAGTAGGCCACTTCTTTTTTGTGAATATAATTCCTGCTTTCCCATCTGAATCAAATAAAGAAACAAAAAAATTAATGAAAGGCAAAATAAAAGAACACATACTACTCCCACGATCGTACTCAGTGAATACCCCTTATACCAATGCCTAAAATATATATTGACTGTATCTAGAATAAATGACAAATTCGACGCACCTATCCCAACAATTAAGAATCTCTGTTTTCCTGAAAATTTTACATTCCTTAACAATTCGAATAAAAGAATGCAACCGATCGTTATACATATAAAATGAGATAAAATAATTACATGAGTCATACAATTCTCCTTGCTAAACCTACTTTCTGTGTGGATCTTGTTCTAAAATATCTTCATTCACACTGTCCGTATTAGAGCATTCCATGTTCCCTTTCTTTCTATTTCGACACAATTTACTTTCTCTAATATAGATTTAACATACTTTTTTTGTAATAATTATAGCATACGTGTTTAAAGATATATAGATTATATTACCACTATTTACATACCAGTTATTCTATATTTCAAACTCTTCCTCTAGTGGTTCCAGTTCAGTAAGATATTCCAATGTAGCTTCGTATTCTTTATCTATGGAATAAGCAATACCTCTGCTAACATCTGATAGTCTACACCACATTACAAAACTAATTGACAAAATACTGTGTAACAAGCAGGACATCTTCTTTGTCTCTGTCAAAATATCTTTCAGCTCTATCTTTATCTAATGGTGTCAACTTATCAATTTACCAGTGCATTACTCCAATTAGATTTTTCAAGCCCGTAATCTTCAGATGCATACTGACTTTCAGGTGCCTCTAAAAATCAATCACATAATTCCTGAGAAATTGACCTTCCTGAGATAGAATTAACCAAATCCTTAAATAGTATGGAGCATTAAATAGTAAGAAATCTACCTTTCAATATTTAGACATTTCCTTTTACAGACTTACGTTTCTACAAGGCCTTTACAAACTCACAGGAATACAACATTTACTACGCTGTTGCGAACTAACTCCTGTAATTCGTTATGGATAAAATCTTGGTTAAATTGAATAGTGTTACCGGACATGCCTTATATCCTCCTTTAAGAGTTTTGTGCGGTAACTTAATATACTTTCCTGGATATTTGATTACGGCTTGTCCGCCTAATTGCTCAATCATAACTTTACTCAAACCATACCCTGAGTTAATAAGTACCAATTGTTCGCGATTTTACGATAAAACTCATCTTTAGATAACTCAGCCTTTGAATATACATATCCTACTCTCATCCTATTCGAATCGTAATAAAATAAAAACTCAATTGATTTTGGCCCATGATGCTGCCGCACCCTATTTCAGGCCGCGGAAATTTTAAACAATAGAACTTTTTTACATAGCCCCTAAAGCTCTCTGTTGATTCTAAAGTTCTACCATTACTCTGAATATCTCCGTCACAATTTACAGTGGCATAATCAAATCTAGTTCATAACAGTTTCTATTTTTATTTTAGACAAATTAGGATTTACATCACTATTACTTTTAGGAATGTCGTTATTCATATTTTGAATGTCGTTACTCTCATTTTGAATGTCTATTCCTCTGGCTTTATTAATTGTTTGCTCTGTTGAACATACATGCACATGTTAAATCCAAACGCTTAATCATGCTACTAAGAATATATATTTTTTTAATAAAATTGATTTCTTTTTAACATAAGAACACTCTCCAATAAATTATATAGTAATAGTATCATAACTGAAACAGCTCAATAACCAAAAGATTGTATGTTATTTATAACATCAATTCAGCAAAACCTACAACCCGTATAAATGGGCTGTAGGTTTTGCTGCAATTACTCAAAATCGGTAAGCTCTAGCTTGATATTAAATACATTGGTTTAAGTCCTGTATAAAACTTCCTATTCTTTATCTTAATTACATATGTTATTCTGGCTTACTGATTTTCTGTTGCCATCTTGTTACCACGGTCATATTATTCAAAACTCTTCACTATAATACAATTCAAAAGAAATTCTTCTGCCAGACAAACTGTTAAAGAGTATGTGCACTACCCTCATTCTATTAGTCTTTATACTGATATTTATTTAATATTATTCCATAAAATAAACATATAATTGCACCCATTATTCCTAATACAAACATCATAATCGCAGCACCTGAACCCTTGCCTTCTCCAAACAAAATA
>JAEYPA010000164.1 GCA_023411225.1 Bacillota bacterium | reverse complement strand
AGGGCTGCGACGAGTCAAGAGCATAGTGGCTTGAACAAAGTGAAAGCCAGCGTCTTGAGGCGCTGGCCTAGTAACAGAGGCTTATAGCCTCAGAGCAAACCACCCGTTTTACGGGTGGTCATGATTTCTTTAAGGGTGTCCACAAATAAGATATCCAAAGTAATTGAGAAGAGAACCAAGAAATGATTGGAAAGAGAATGCAAGCATTGTATAATACAAGTATAAGTGATACTAATGAATATTCATACAATACTATCAGGAGGGATATTTATGATGAAAGAATTAGGAGAATTATTTGGTTGGATTCTTGTCATTGCTTTAGTCGGAACAATCTTGAATTTTTGGTTGAAAATCGTGAACCGACGTTTTAGTAAGAAGATTTCCGATTCCCCAAATGCTAAGAAGACCATAAAAGTACTTATGATAATATTTGTTAAGAACCACAGATACTTTGGATTTGCAACTGTTGTACTACTTCTGAGCCACTTTTTTATTCAACTTACCAATATTGGACTGAATGTAACGGGAAGCATTGCTGCTGTTATACTTATTGTACAGGTATTACTTGGAATCTACGCATACGTAAAGAAAAGACCAAGAAAAGGACTTTGGTTTATCGTACATAGAGTGCTGGCTATTCTGATCATTCTGGGCATTGCACTTCACCTAATTGCTCCGTATGCACTGAATAAAAGATCAGAATATGAGCCTACAAAAACAGTTACTGATTCACCAGATACTGCCGAACTACCAACCTTTACTCAGGATGAATTGTCCAAGTATAATGGAGAAGATGGGAGTAAAGCCTATATTGCCTACAAGGGAATGGTTTATGAGGTTACAGATGTCCCAGCGTGGGATAATGGAGAGCATAAAGGCAATAGCGCCGGTGTGGATGTAACAGAGAAATTTAAGGAAGCTCCTCATGGAACTTCTGTATTAAGTAAGTTAAAAGTTGTAGGAAAGATGCAATAATAGGAACACTTTTGTTCAAACTGCGTATACTATCATTATACTAGAGTAATCAAAAAAAGAGATTCGTACATATATAAAAAATCGCGACCGAATTTTTATACAGGGAATCTCTTTTTTTGGTGAAATACTAGCATGTTCGGTTGCTTTATATAAAGTCTAAAGACCTGCGTTTGCAGGCCTTTAGACGCCAGGCGGTGGCTTTAGATCACCGCCTTTTCCATGCGAACAGTTTTCCTGTCACAACACCGTTGTTTATTATTTATTTAAAGCTAAATCCCCATTGACTCTAACCCAGGGTTAGGGTTTATACTAAGATTGTCAATAAAAAAACAATCTCAGTAAGGAGGAATCATTAATGAAGAAAATTAAGGCGATTCAGTATGGTTGCGGGAAAATGAGTAAGTACACCATGCGTTACATGATTGAGAATGGAGTACAGATTGTAGGTGCTATCGATAACAATCCTGATATTGTAGGAATGGATATTGGTGATTATATAGGAATTGGATATAAGACTGGAATACTAATCAGTGATAAAACAGAAGAAGTTCTTGATAATACAGATGCCGATGTAGCAGTTGTAACACTATTTAGTTTGATTAGTGACTGCTTCCCACATTTCATGAATTGTCTGAGCAGGGGCATTAATGTAGTAACTACCTGTGAAGAAGCTACCTATTGCTGGACAACAGATCCTGTGAGAGCGAATATTCTTGATACTACAGCTAAGGCAAATAACTGCACATTCCTTGGCAGTGGAATGGAAGATATTTATTGGGTTAATATGATTGGTCTTGTTGCTGCAGGTTGTCAAAATATTGAGAAAATTGAAGGTGCTGTAAGCTATAATGTTGAGGATTATGGACTTGCACTTGCAAAGGCTCATGGCGTTGGACTTACTCCTGATGAGTTTGAACAACAGATTGCCCATCCGGAAGTTTTAGAACCTTCTTATGTATGGAATTCCAATGAAGCTCTTGCTGCAAAAATGGGATGGACCATTAAGTCACAAACTCAGAAATGTGTTCCATACTTCCATGATACAGATCTTTATTCAGAAACAATGGGAGCGACCATACCGAAAGGTAACTGTATAGGAATGGCAGCAGTGGTAACAACAGAGACATTCCAGGGACCTATCATTGAGACACAGTGTATTGGTAAGGTTTATGGTCCTGATGATGGAGATATGTGTGATTGGAAGATTGTTGGAGAGCCAGATACTGAATTCCACGTAGTAAAACCTGCAACGGTGGAGCACACTTGTGCGACTATTGTACATAGAATTCCAAGTGTTCTTCGTGCACCAGCTGGATTAGTGACTATGGCAGACATAGATCCAATCGAATTCATCACTTATCCAATGGAGTATTATATATAGTAAACGAACATAACAATATTTTAATAACAACCGGGGGCCAATATGGCTCCCGGCTTAAAGCGGTTATATAGGAAAGGGTCAAAGAATGAAAGATAAATATCTTAGTATTGGTGAAATGGCCAAGATTAATCACACAACCATACCTATTTTGAGAAGATACGATAAAATTGGATTGCTAAAGCCGAATTATGTAGATCCTGATACAGGATATAGATATTACGATATCAAACAGAATGCCAGGTTTGATATGATTCAATATATGAAGCAGTTAGGTGCCAAACATTCTGAGATAAAAGAAGTACTTGATAGTGGGGATATTAATAGAATAGAGGCAATACTAATACGGAAAAGGGAAATGGCTCAACGTGAGATTGTTCATCTAAAGCTTCAGAAAGAAGCCATAGAAAGGACGATCGAAAGTATAGAAAGATACAGAAAATCTCCAAAGATCGGAACTCTTACTTTAGAGTATATTCCTCATAGATATATTTTTTCTATGAAGACAGATATTAATTTTTATCAGCATGGAATTGATACCTATGAGCTGCTTCTTAAGAAGCTAAAAAAATACTTAATGGATCACAATGTGCCTGCCATTTATTATCATAATGCAGGGACCATTCTGTCTAAGGAAAACTTTATAAATCAGAATTATGATTCTGATAAAATGTTTGTGTTTGTCGATAATCATTTTCAAGCAAAAGAGAAAATAGAAGCATTGGAAAGTAGCATGTACGCATGTATATATTTAGATGATTTCAACAAGGAGAAGGAATATGCCACAAGACTCTTAACGTTCTGTAATGATAGTGGATATATTATAACTGGAGATTATATATGTGAAGTAGTGACGGAACTAAGTGTGTTTGATACCGATGAGAGAGCCATGTTTCTGAGGCTTCAAGTACCTGTTAGCTTTGATAATAATTATAAGGATTAATTTGCTTCTGCAAGGTATATTGTATCATAAAAGGCGGCCATATTATAGACCGCCAATATCTTTCTATTTCAATGGGAAGTTTGCCACGAATTGATACATCAGTAAAAAATGACAAAAGCTACCCGCCATGACAAATAGATGAAAAATCTCATGAGAACCAAAGTATTTATGTCGGCTGTTGAAGATAGGAAGTTTTAGTGCGTAGATGATACCTCCTAAAGTATAGATGACACCGCCGGCAATTAACAACAGCAACCCATTCTTTGGCAAACTATTAATCAGTGGTCCAAAAGCTAATACACACGTCCAGCCCATGGCGATGTACACTACACTGGAAACCCATTTTGGACAGGTTACCCATAAAGCTTTTAACACAATTCCACCAATCGCCATACCCCAGATGATGGAGAATAGAACCCAACCCACGGTACCCTTTAATACAATTAGACAGATTGGAGTGTAGGTTCCTGCAATTAGAACAGAAATCATCATGTGGTCAAATTTCTTCAGTACTTTGTTTATCTTCGGATTGATATTGAGCGAATGGTATAAAGTGCTGGCAAGATATAGACCAATCAAGCTAAGGACAAAGATGCTTAGAGAAATAATGTGGATTTTGTCAGGATTGGTGGCTGCTTTGATCAGTAGTGGAAGTGCAGCAAGGCAGGCCATCAACATTCCTATAAAATGAGTGATAGCACTTCCAGGATCTTTAATCTTACGCAATGTTTTACTCATAATAAAACCTCCTCATCAATACAATATCTATTCTTAATACATTGTAACTAAAAATACAACACATAGTTATTAATACTACATCACCTATTTATAATATTACAACTTATAGTCTTAATATGCAATATAAAATTGAAAATAATACAACTATTTAATTTGCTAATTAAAATTTTAATATGTTATAATGATTTGAATTATTGATGACAGATTACCACATAGGAGAAATGGGAATCTTAAAGATAGGAGGCAGCAATGGATATTAGCATTGGTGATATTGTAAAGCTAAAAAAGCAACATCCATGTGGAAGCTTTGAATGGGAAGTACTGCGAGTAGGAATGGATTTCCGATTAAAGTGTATAGGTTGTGGCCATCAAATCATGCTTCCACGGAAACAGGTAGAGAAAAGCATAAAAAAGATACGGAAACCAGATGAAAAATAAGTTTATGCTTGTAATGTCGCAATTTTTATGTTAATATAATGAATTGTGATATGTTATATTAATTCCTTGCTCTTAGCTAGACTAAGGGCCAGAGACCAAAAGGAGGTGCACAACAACTATGAACAAATATGAATTAGCCTTAGTTGTAAATGCGAAGATCGATGATGAAGCAAGAACTGCTACCGTTGAAAAAGTAAAAGAGTATATCGCTCGTTTCGGTGGTACAGTAACTAACATTGATGAATGGGGTAAGAAGAGATTAGCTTACGAAGTTCAGAAGATGAGAGAAGGCTTCTATTACTTCATCCAATTCGAATCTGATTCTACTTGTCCAGGAGAACTTGAGCAAAGAGTTCGTATCATGGATAACGTTGTAAGATATTTATGCATTCGACAAGACGCATAATAAGGAGGGGATTCCCGGATGAACAAAGTAATCTTAATGGGAAGATTAACAAGAGATCCAGAAGTGAGATATTCTCAAGGGGAAAGTGCTACAGCTGTTGCACGTTTCAGTTTAGCTGTTGATCGTAGATTTAAGCGCCAGGGAGAACAGGACGCAGATTTTATAAATTGTGTTTCTTTTGGCAAGACTGCTGAGTTTGCTGAGAAGTATTTGCACCAAGGTACGAAAGTAGTAGCTTGTGGTAGAATTCAGACAGGTAGTTATACCAATAAAGAAGGTCAAAAAGTCTATACAACGGATGTTGTAGTAGAAGAGCTTGAATTTGCAGAAAGCAAAGCAGCCAGCGAAAACAGAGGCGGTGGAATGGACTTAGGTTTCCAACCAACTTCTAGACCAGCTCCAAGCCAAGCGGCGGGAGATGGATTCATGGATATTCCTGACGGTATTGATGAAGAGTTACCATTTAACTAGCATTTAAAAATAAGGATAGAGGAGGTCATATTGTTATGCAAAACAATAAAACTGATAGAAACGATTCTCCTATGAAAAGAAGAGGCGGACGCAGACGTAAAAAAGTTTGTGTATTCTGCGTTGATAAGAATCATACAGGAATCGATTACAAGGATATCAATAAGTTAAAAAGATATGTATCTGAAAGAGGTAAGATTCTTCCTAGAAGAATTACTGGTAACTG
This sequence comes from Bacillota bacterium, assembly GCA_023411225.1. Classification (GTDB taxonomy): domain Bacteria; phylum Bacillota; class Clostridia; order Lachnospirales; family Lachnospiraceae; genus KM106-2. Next base: position 25,926 of record JAEYPA010000164.1, on the reverse strand, counting down.
TGCGAAGCATCAGAGAGCTTTAACGGTAGCTATTAAGAGAGCACGTCACATCGCTCTTATGCCTTACACATTAGATTAATTAAAATGGGGACTGTCGCACTAATTGAATCGTTCCCCATCAAGTAGACAATTTAAAAAATTTAATTTTTTCATCCAGTAGGTTTTACCCTACTGGATTTTTTGTTGAACTTGTAACTATTTTTCTTGCTTTCTGCGCTTAAAGTTTTTTCATTGTTTACTGCAATGGTAATTTACATAAAAAGTGGGCTATGCACTAATTTCTTAGTACAATAGCCCACTTTCTATCGGTCTGAATTTTTGAAGTCAGATTAAAAACATATTAATTCTAATATGAGAATTAAGCTGAATACACGTTGACAGCTTGATCTCCTCTATTACCCTTGGTAATGTCATAAGTCACTTTTTGACCTTCATTCAAAGTTTTGAAACCTTCAGATGCAATTCCTGAGAAATGGACAAAAACGTCTTCATTTGTAGCGTCGTTAGTAATAAAACCAAATCCCTTTTCTGCATTAAACCATTTTACTGTACCTTCATTCATAGTAAGATACCTCCAATATTTTTATTATATTTAGATGAAAATAAAAAATCACATATTTTTGTAAATTATCATACGCGATAATGATTTACAAAAATATGTGAATCAAGATTGACATTATAAATACAAGACTTATTATCGCATACTTATATTGATTTGTCAATCTTTTTTTAGATAAATTATATAGCTGTTAAAATGAAGCTTGCAATTACATTTTGACTTCGAAAAGAGAATGTATTATTAGCTCCAAAAACAAAGACATATTCCTGATAAAAGAAATCCGTTATAAACCTTGCCTGTCGCTACACAGATTATCTGATACTCCAGAAGATGTGCTGGTAGATAAACGCAATTGTATCTTTCGTGTAATTAGAGATGGAATTATGACATTTGATAAACCTGATGATAGAAGCACTTATTTTATAAACGAGTGGATTACAATTTCTGAACTCTTAGAATTGCGACACAATAGGAAAAGAACCTTTACAAAAAAGACCCCTACACCATTTAATTGGTGTAGAGATCTGATTTCGTACTCTTATCTTAATGACAAAGAGCCAAAGAAATGCCCTTCTTTCGAGCTATATTTTGATCATCAGTTATTATTAGTTAATCAGCGATAACAACTTCAATATCTAAATCAGAGAATACCTTCTTCTGGATCTCATCTACATCCTGATCACAGATTAAATAATTCATTTTTTTCAGTAAAGTCAGCTTGGCGCCACCTTTTCTTCCTAATTTTGAATGATCAGCATTTAGATATACTTTTTCGGAATTTTCAATAAATGTCCGTTTCACTTCAACCTCATATATGCTCATATCATAAATCTCAGGCATTGGAGTTCCGAAGTTTATCCCATTGGCAGAAATAAAGGCCTTATTAGGTGTGAATCTTTGAGCCATATCATTTGCAAAGTTACCAACGCAGGAATAATTATCTATTCGGAAAATCCCGCCTAATGAAATCACTATAAAATTCTCATTGTTTAATCGTGAATGTTCTAAAAGTAACCATATGCTGTTAGTTACAATGGTTATCTTATAATCTGGATTAATATACTTTAATATTGAGGTGTTTGTTGAACTATTATCAATAAAGATACAATCTCCATTTTGGACCATGGAGGCCGCTTTTTTACATATACGTTCCTTTTCTTCAGAATGCAACTTTCCTCTTTCGGATACCTGTAGGGTTGTATTCTGAGGCTCCTGTTCAATACGAATTGCTCCTCCATGGGTACGCTTTAAGAGGCCTTCCTTCTCGAGCCCATGTAAATCTCGGCGTAGGGTTTCTTTGGTAACATGAAATTCATCGACTAAATCTGCGATATTAATCTTGCCTTCAGCATTGAGTTTGTCCAAAATTATTTTTTTTCTTTCTATACCGTAGCACGTCATTTAATTACAATCCTTTACTAAATTATTTATAATAAATCAATTTTAATGTATAAAATTATTGAAATTAGGTGTTGCGGAACCTAATGTAACGATAATATGTAACCATAATATGTAACTATAATACTCCAATGTATAATATAAGGCAAGTGGAAAAAGGAACTACTGTTTAATAGTCATTGCTTGATCTATTCCACAACAGCTCCTTTCGTTTGAACGCATGTAAAAGGGTTATAATAATATCTTTTTTATGGTTTGTAAGGATACTCTGGTATTTAATAATTATTCATAAGATAAATTTATATTGCACTGAAGTGGTTCGTCTGCAAAATCGATTTCAGGGAGTGGTTTAAATGTGAAACCATTTTTCTTGAATTCTTCATAATCAAAGTTATCCAATTCGTCATAAGCAATCTTATGGAATTCATAGAAACCTTTCCAATTTTCGTATCCATCACCAAGGTTATGCTCTAAAAATGCATCAGCCATCTGAATACCAGTATGAGGAGCGATATAGTGACCACCCATAGATAAGACGTTACAATTGTTACCTGTAATGGAACGAAGAGCGGAAGGAACGTTTTCGCATACAGCTGCATGAACATGAGGACATTTACTTGCGGCAATATGAATACCCATGCCAGTTCCACAGAAGATAAGAGCTCGTTCAAACTCGCGTTCAGCTATTTTTGCACCTACTCTTATGCCGATGCGATGGAACATTTCAGGATTTTTTTCATCAATAGATTTAACACCGATATCAGTTACCGTCCATCCTTTCTGTTTAAGGTGTTCAACTACCGCATCTTTTAAAGGTACTCCGGCGATGTCTGCAGCTACTAAGATTTGTTTGTCTTTAATTGTTTTCATATTGAATCCTCCTTATATATTATTTTTGAAGATATTACAGATAGCATCCTGCTCGATTCGTTCTAACATACTATAAGCCATAAACAAATCTGAACCTGACACCATAACACCATGCAATGGCATAATGGCACCTATTGGATAGGTTTCTGCTAATTCTCGACGTTCATCCCAATATTTATATAGGGCAAGATGTAGCTCTTTCGTGTAGGCCTTTGTATATGGAATGCACTCTACAGGACCACGTTTCATGGTTGCCTCCGTAATGTTAGGAATTGGCTTTGACTGTGAAGCGTATACCATACAATACGTAGGATGAGCATGAATGGTAGCTGTAATATTTTTGAATTTTGTAAGAATAAGTATATGGATATAGGCTTCTCTGGAAAGTTTTCCAGTCCCTTCTAGGATATCCATATTTGAATTAATTAAAAGAAAGTCTTCTGGCTGAAGTTCACAAAAATGACGTTCTGACATTAAAGATGGAGATATTAATATGGAGTCTGTGTCTACTTTAACTGCAAAATTCCCACCTGCAGCATTGGTTAATTTGCGATCCCACATATAGTGAGCCACTTTGCACATGTCTTGACGCACATCCATATAAGAAATTTTTGACATAATATATTTCCTCGCAATCTGTAAAATTGTATTGTTTTCAGGGTTATGTAACTATTTTATATAATGCCATTATAATTGTTTGATAAACTCGAAGAATTTTTTACTATTTAAATCATCCGTAGTATGATAACCAAGTGTGTGTGGTGATTTAGCATACATTCCATGAAAATCAGAGCCACCAGTTGCAATAAGATTAAAACGGTTGGCTATATCAAAACAAGTACGAGTTATTTCCGGGGAGTTCTTGTAGTGCATACACTCTATTCCGTCAATAGAGCGTTGTTTAGCCAACTCTAGAGTTAAATCCACAGAATCAAATTGCCCAGGGTGTGCAATAACAACCATACCTTGTGCTAGATGCATGATATCTATTACTTCATGAACCTCAGGGTACGAAATAGGTTCATAACAGCTTCCATCTTTGCCTATTAAGCGATCCATTAATGGACCAAAGGGCTGATTTGTAATACCTGCGATAGAGAGTGCCATCATGATATGGCACTCAAATATAGACGCACTATCCTTGGCCAAATCAATAATATCCTGAACTTCAATCATTGGATATATCTTATGAAGCTTCTCAGCCATTATGAGCTTCGCATTCTTTCTTTTGTTGGAGGTATCTAGTAAAAGGGGTTGGAGTATTTCAGGCTTTTGTGGATAATAGCATAAAACATGAACAGGCCGTCCGCTTATAGGGTCTTTTGCAGTACATTCCACACCACAAACAACGATCAGAGGGCTTCCTTTTGCAAGATTCTGCAGCTCTGATACGCCATTCATTGTGTCATGATCAGTTAATGCCAGATAATCTAATCCGGCTCTCAGTGCATATTTAAGAAGCAATGAGACCGAAGCGGCTCCATCTGAACATGTACTGTGACAATGTAAATCACCTTTCATACTTATCCTCCAAGCTATTTAACTTTAAGCATTTCAAAGAAAAGTTTCTGTTTCTCTTCTGGAGTATTTAAGTATTTGAATAAATCTGGATTTTCCAAGTACTTGTTATAAACAGGAACATCTTTTTCGATTCCCAATTCTTTGCAGTTTATAGGAGTAACAACCTTTGGCTCGCAATTTATATTGTAACTTTTATTTTTCTCTAAACGGTAACCATCACCGTCTTTCCATGCATACATGCACATGCCATGGCTCTCTTTAACACTATCGTAATAATTATTGCTATGAGTAGAAACAAGGTTAATGAAGACCATAATATCTTCCCCAATGTTTATGGTGCAATGACCATAATCTGGTGGTATTACAACTGCTTCTCCGGCATTCACTTCAGCAAGAATTATATCATCTACTACCATAGTGCCGTCTGTGTTATAATCTGCTACATGCTGCATAACAAAAAGAGCTTTGCCGTAAATTACCTGGTATAATTCTGGATAGCTGTAGGAATGTCCTTCAATTGGAAGATGAAAATGTCCTGCAGTTTTTTTACATTCTCCGGCAGCGTCTCCTGCCAGAATTACAGTAGAATCGTACCTTAAATCATGAGATGCAAATAATTCTCTTTTATCATTTGCTACGATTGCCTTATAAAAGTCATAGTATGGATCATCTTCTGTTTGATAGCTAGGATTAGCTAAAAGTCCAAACATTTTGCCAGAATATTTTCTGGAATAATCCTCCCAAGCAATATTACTATCCGTTGATTCTAGCATTCCAGTTTCCTCGTTTAATGAAATTGGCATACCAAATAATGATGATAAGTCTTTCATAATGACCTCCTAAAATTTATTTTATTTGAGATTTTTATAGAACTGAACAGCCTTAGGATAATCCTCTGGCTGGTATACATTAAATAATCCTGATGTACCAAGAACAAGAATATTGGCACCAGCTTCAACTAGCATAGGAGCGGTAGATTCTTTCACCTGGCCATCCACCATAATGTCAATGTCTCTACCGGATTCGGTTATCATCTTACGTACCTCTTTAATTTTATCTACGGTAGCAGGTATTAATGTCTGACCGGCAAACCCTGGATCTACAGTCATGATACAGACTAAATCAAGATATTCCAATATGTATTGAAGAGTAGATAGATTAGTTGCTGGGTTGATTGCTATTCCTGCTTTACAACCACGATCACTAACGCGCTTTAGCGCACGAATTGGATAATCAAGGGTTTCTAGATGCATAGTAATGTACTTTGCACCACAATCAGCAAAATAATCGATAAATTCTGTAGGATTGGTTACCATTAGATGTACATCCATTGGTGTTTTTGAAACAGAGGCAATATCCTTCATAAGATATCCGTTTAAGCAGTAATTAGGTACAAAATGACCATCCATGATATCAATGTGGTAGAGATCAACCCCTGCCTTGTCTAGTGCCTCAATTTTTTCTCTAAGTTCCATTGTGTTAATACACATAACGGAAGGTGATACTTTGTTCATTATTAGATCCTCCTTTATATTGTTTATAAATCATATTATTTGTTTATTTTTTTCCACATATATACGCCTGCCCCCAGAATACCAGCAAAAGGCTCAGTAGATCCTAAAAGAAATGTTAGCGCCTTCTCTGGATAAGGTTTTCTAGCATATTTGTGAATATTCTTGTATAAATCGTTTAGTGGAAAGTTTTTCATATGTATAACGCCACCACTGAGTATTATGTAGTTGGGATCTAAAATGTTAATTTCTGTAGCAATAGCAATGGCCATGTACTCAATATATTCTTTTAATACAGGATACTCGTTATAATGAGAGAAGATCTCTACAAACTCAATTTCCGGGAGATGCTTCGTATGTATTCCTTCTAATGCTTTTCCGCAAGAGTATAGTTCAATACAACCTTGATTCCCACAGCTACACATATCTTTTTTGGAATATAAAGGGATGTGTCCAAGCTCACCGGCAACTCCATTTTTTCCATCTAAGAACCTTCCATGTATGTAAATGCCATTTCCTAGGCCTGTACCAATATAAAAGGACGTAATGCAATCAGCATCTTCTATCTGCAAAAATTCCATATCATAGGAAAGAAGAAGTAATACATCGTGTTCTGCAATAACGGGAACATGAAATTTTGACTGTAATGGTTTTGCAATATTCCTATTTGTAAAAGCAAGTAGATTAGGACAGGAGATAACAGTGTCCTTTGAGAGATTTACTGTACCTGGGAAACCGAGACATATACCTTTGAGTGTCCAGTGAGGATAGTCTTCTATGAATTGTGCAATCAATTCACATAGTATTAATTCCGGTTGGTCCGTATCAAATAGTGTTCTACTACTATACCTTTTGGGTTTATCTATTAATTGATTATTAGATGAAACTCCTCCGATACGAAGATTTGTTCCTCCAATATCAATCCCGATAATATAGTGATTATTATTTGAAGAAATTGTCAAAGATATCACTTCCTTTCCGTTTGTGTCTTTTTAGATACATCCTTTTTTGCATTATATCACCTAAAACAGAATAAAACAATAATAAAATAAAAAAATAGCAAATCGAAACAAAAGCAGTTTTTAGTAACTATTCAAGCGTAATAATATATAAAAAAGCAAAAAAGCATGTAAAAATACAGATATATGCAGTATTTCTATAAATAATGACAAAAAATATTATCTATATAAAATGAATGTAAAACAATAAAAATGTGTATATTAGACAATAAAACAAATAAAAAACAATCATTTTGCACAAAAATAACAAAAAACAGAAATAATACTTGAATATATTTGGATTAGAGATTAGAATATAGTCAATTAGTGAATTCAAGATCTTAAAACAGACATAAACAAACATTTATGTGAAATCAGGGATGTACTGAAAAGATTCAAACAAACATTACATATATAAGGAGCAAATTAATATGATATGTACATTAACAATTAATCCAGCTATAGACCGTATTTTGTATGTAGAGGATTTTAAAAAAAATAATACAAATCGTATTAAAGACATAATAAATGTTCTAGGAGGTAAAGGAACTCATGTATCTGCTAACCTTGACCTTTTGGAATGTAAGAATAGGGCATATGGTATTTCCTTTGGGGATACAGGGAAAGAGATTAAAAGATTACTGGATTGTAAGAACATTGAAACAGAGTTTTTGCATTATGACAAAGGAGACTCCAGAACCAATTATGCTGTGATAGAAGAGGATGGATGTTGCACGCTTTTTAGCGAAAAAGGAAAACTGATTAGTCGGGAAAAGTGTGAAACTTTAATTAATAAGATGATCGAAGAAGTACATAAGGATGACATCTTAGTTTTATCAGGAGATGCATCTAATACTGAGATACCATTAATCTATTGTGAGATTATGGATCGACTGGCAGAGAAGCAGGTAAAGATCTTTCTAGATACCAGTTCGAATAACTTAAAAGAAGGAATAAAGAGAAAACCATTTCTGATTAAACCCAATGAAGATGAGCTTTCTCAAATAATAGGTAGAGATATCAGTGGTAATGAGAAAGAGATCATTAATGGAATGAAAGAAGCAGCCAGGCTTGGTGTGGAATGTGTAACAGTTACCTGTGGTGGAAGAGGATCCTATGCTTATTATAAGGAAAAATTTTATCATATTCATCCTATTAAAGTGAATGTAGTGAATACGATTGGGTGTGGGGATGCCTTCTTAAGTGGAATGGCCTATGGATTTGCCAATCACTTAGACTTCAAAGAAACCCTAACAATAGCGTCAGCTATTTCCTCTGCTACTGCGGAATCTAACATAACAGTAGGCTTTGCTGTTGAAAGAGCAAAAGAACTGAAGAAAGATGTGAGAATTGATGTATGGTGATTTTTACATAATTTAAAGAACGGCATTATATGATTTGGTGTCATTTAATGTATAGAAAAAAAAGATAAGGAGAAGTGAGAAATGAAAAAAACAATGCTTAAAAGATTAGTAGTCGTTGCCTTGACAGCAACTATGGTAATGGGCATCGTAGGTTGTGGAGGTTCTAACAATAAGAAAGAAGAACCAACAAAAACGCCTGTAACATCCAACGATGCATCAAAAGCTCCAGCAGTTAGTCCTTCTGCTCCAGCAGACAAAAAGGATATTACAATCGGTGTTTCCTGGTGTGCAATTGAATCACAAATGTGGGCAGAGTATCAGAAAACAATACAAGAAGCATGTAAAGAAAAAGGTATCACCTTATCTGAGTCTGTTGCAGAAAATGATGTTCAGAAACAGAATCAGCAGATTGAAGACTTTATAACAAAGGGTGTTGATGCTATTATCATTGCTCCAGCTGATGGCGATGCTGTTGTATCTGCAATCAAAAAATGTAATGATGCTAACATCCCTGTAATAATGGCTAACCGTGCTGCAGGCGAAGGCGCTAAAGTTTATGCAACTATTTCTTCTGATAACAAAGCCATGGTTGCTCGTGAAATTGATTATATCGCTAAAAATGCACCAGCTGGTAAAAAGTATCGTTGCCTTGAATTAGTTGGCTCTTTAACAGATGTTAATGCGATTGCAAGACAAGAAGGTTTTGAGGAAAGCATTAAGAAATATCCAGATACTTTTGAATTAGTTGCTACTGTTCCTACCGAGTGGAAGGGTGATCAGGCTCTTGCAGGTGTTCAGAATACATTCTCCTCTGATAAAACTGTAGACTTTATCTTCAGTCCTTCAGATGCATTACTTCCATCTATTGTTTCTGGCTTACAACAGCTTGATAAATACAAAAAAGTTGGCGAAGATGGCCATGTAACATTAGTTACCTTTGATGGCGCTGCTGATGCTGTTAAAGCGATTCGTGAAGGTTATGTAGATATCGTTTCTGTACAGGATGCTACAAATCAAGCAAAACTTTGTGTAGATGCAGCTGTTGATGCAATCGACGGAAAGACAGCTTCTGATTATACAGATCCAGGATTTGAAGTACACACAGCTAACGTTGATACAGAATATAAAGATTTCTCAGGATATTGATTTAAATCATAACAACGTAATTATAAGAAAAAGAATTGGACAGATATTATATCTGTCCAATTCTTTCAAAAACAAGGTGGTCTATGGAAATGATAAAAAGATTAAAATCTATTGATGCAATTTACTGGTTCGTAATTGTTTTTTTTATAATTGCTATGATTTTTGTTCCTGGCTTTAGTGATTTGAATGCATTAAGTCGTTTGCTTAGTAAAGCGTGTGTTTTAATAATAATGGCATGCGGTGTTCACTTTACTGTTTTAAATGGTGGAGTTGATTTTACCAGTACCGCTCTTCTTGCATTAACAACTGTTCTAGGTGCATCAATTATGAAAGTAAGTGGACCGTTCGGTGGCAGTGGTTTTGGTATATTCGTAGGAGTCCTAGTTATGCTCTTGCTGGGCTTAGGATTTGGAGTTATTAATGGATTTTCCATTGTAACATTTAAGATGCCATCCTTCATTGTTACTATGGCAACACAAATGATAGTGAATGGACTAGCCGTTGTGTACACAGGAGGTGCTTCCGTTTCAGGTTTACCTGACGGATTTATAGCATTTGGTGAAGGAAAGATATTTATTTTCCCTTACATTCTAATTGTTGCAATAGGTGTTGCTGTAGTAACGCATATTATTTCTAGGAAAACACGCTATGGACGGCAGTTATATGCTGTTGGAACAAATCATAAGACAGCCCTAATCTCAGGTATTTCACCTAAGAAAGTAATCTTTAAAGTATATGTAATAAGTGGTGTTTGTGCAGCCATAGCAGGTATTGTAGAACTTGCTTATATGCAGAGCGGATCGGTTAACTACGGAAGTACAATGTTTAATGATATCATGGGTAGTATCATTGTCGGAGGAACTAGTCCTGCCGGAGGTAGAGGTAAAATAATAAATACCGTTATGGGTGCTTTTTTGATTATCATCGTTGACTCAGTCTTTAACATTTTAAATGTACCGTACTACTTTATTACCTTAACTAAAGGTCTTATCATTTTGGTTGCAGCCAGCTTGGATCTGGTAAAGAGAGCAGCAGAACTGAAACAGTAATAGGATGATAAAAGACTTTTAAAAGGAGGGAATAGAATGAGCGAGTATGCATTGGAATTGAAAAATATAACAAAATCGTTTGGAGAAGTACAGGTATTAAAGGATATTACCTTAAAATTAAAAAAAGGCACTATTCTTGGTCTAGTAGGAGAAAATGGTGCAGGTAAATCTACACTGATGAATGTTCTTTCTGGAATCTACCAAAGAAATAGCGGAGAAATCATATTGGATGGGAAGGAATTTGAGCCAACAAACCCAAAGGTTTCTGCGGCAGCGGGGATTGCCTTTGTACAACAAGAGTTAAACCTATTTACCAACTTAACAGTTGTAGAGAATTTGTTTATTACAGGTATGAAAAAGAATAAGATAGGCTTAATTGATAATAAAGCAATGAAGAAAATTGTCTCTGAAAAATTAAAACAGATTGGTGCAGAAGAGATTTCAGTGGATGCTATTGTGTCTACCTTACCAATGGGCCAGAGACAGTTGGTGGAAATTACTAAGTCTATTATGCAGAATGCTAATATTATTATTTTTGATGAACCCACCACCTCTCTTTCTAATGTAGAGAAAGAAAAGCTTTTTCTTGTAATGAAGAAAATGCAAGAACAGGGGAAATCCATAATCTATATCTCCCATATTCTGGAAGATATATTTTCAAAAACTGATGAAATTGCAGTATTACGTGATGGTGAAATAATTTCTCAAAGAAAAACTTCAGAAGCAGAGGAAGGAACCATTATTAAAGAGATGGTTGGTCGTGAACTTACCAATATATATCCTGTATGTGAAAAAGAGATTGGAGAGGTAGCTTTTGAAGCAAAGGATATATGCAAAGGGGGAAGATTTGATCATGTCAATCTTCAAGTAAAAGAAGGAGAAATTCTTGGAATATTCGGTATTATGGGTGCAGGAAGAACAGAATTTCTCAGATGTATCTTTGGACTTGACCCAATTGATAGTGGTGAGATTACATACAAAGGGAAGAAAATTAGTCCAATTAATCCAGAAAACTGTATTAAAAATGGAATGGCATTTATTACTGAAAATCGTCGAGAAGAAGGTCTATTAATACCTAAGACGATTAAAGAGAATATCGTATTGGCAAGCCTCGATGATCATATGAAGAATAAAATATTTGTTGATACTGAAAAAGAACGAAAAAGTACAGAAGAAATGTCTAAAGAGTTGAATATTAAAACATACGATCCGAATAGGCAGACTGCAGGTACATTATCTGGTGGAAATCAGCAAAAGGTTGTATTCGGGAAATGGTTACGTAGTAAGCCACAGGTATTTCTTTTGGATGAGCCAACAAGAGGTGTTGATGTAGGCGCGAAGTATGAAATTTACACCATTATCCAAGACTTGGCCAAACAGAAATCTTCAATAATTATGGTATCTTCCGAAATAGAGGAATTAATGGGCGTATGCGATAGAATTCTGGTAATGAAGAATAACTGCTTTGTTGGAGAATTCTCAGCAGATGAGGTAAGACAAGAAGATATTATGAAGGATGCCGTAGGAGGTGTGAAGTAATGGAAAGCAATACAATTCAGACAGGGCATACTAACAAGGTAGCTAAGTTAAAGGAGTTCTTTGTCAACTATGGAATATATCTGATTTTTGGTTGTCTGATTATTTTCTTCACCATTCAGAAACCTAATTTCTTAGCACCAAGTAATATTTTCCTCATCTTAAGAACCTCTGCAGTTCTGGGAATTGCAACAGTAGGCATGTTTTTTGTGTTAATTGTAGCAGGAATCGATATTTCTGTTTCAATGAATATGTATTTTTCAGCCGTAATTGGTACTACCTTATTAAATAACTTCGGGGTTCCACTAATTATCTGCTTTATAGCTTCCTGCCTTAGCGGTGTAATAATAGGTACAATAAATGGTTTCTTTGTTACTAGGGTAAAAATTGTACCATTTATCGTAACCTTAGCTACTTATTCGGTAGCTAGAGGTTTGGCACTATTTTTCACAAATCAGCAAATGCTGTTTTTAGACAGTAAAGTACAGGTTTTAGCAAATGCTAAACTATTCGGAATATCTGCTTTTGTATACATTTTTATTGGGGTTGTTATTGTTGCTCATATTATCTTGAAACATACACAGTATGGTCGACAATTATATGCCTGTGGTAATAATCTTCAAGGAGCCAATAAAATGGGTATCAATGGTCCTCGGACAGTGTTTGGTGCTTACGTTATCTGTGGAGCATTAGCTGGATTTTCCGGTATGTTAAGTGCTTGTAACCTAAGTGTTATCAATCCTAACTTTGCTCAAGGTGATGAATTCGTTGTTATTTCATCTGCGGTAATCGGTGGAGCAAGTTTATTTGGCGGAAAAGGACGTGTACTGCCAGGCGCAATCATTGGTATTGCATTAGTACAAGCAATCATCAACGGTTTGACCATGATGGGAGCAAGTGCTTATGTATACACAATATTCCGTGGTGTTATCATCTTTATTGCTGTTATGGTTGATAGTATTAAGTTTAGTGGTGAAATAAGATAAAACATAGTTATGAATATACGTATAAGGTAATCTGATTCCTTGGGGACACACCGCCTGACTGTTCCCAGGGAATGAGTGCGTAATGGAATAGTACTCTTAGAGGAGGAGTCAGACATGAGATATCTGGGATTTGATCTTGGAGCAAGTAGTGGGAAGATGATGGAAGCTTATCTGGATGACAAAAAATTACATACAGCAATCACCCATCGATTTCCCAATAGACAGGTCGAGATGTCAGGTGGCCTATATTGGAATATTATTAATATTTATGAGAATTTAAAAATTGGAATGATTAAATCATGTAGGTATGGACAGGAGTCTACCTATAGTTTGGGTATTGATTCATTTTGTAATGATTTTGGTTTGATTGGACATAATGGTCAATTAATGAATCAAGTATACTGTTATCGAGATTTAAGAACAGAAAGAACCAAGAAAGAAATATTTAGAAAAGTATCTGAAAAAGAATTATATATGAGAACAGGAACTCAAATTGCTCTTTTTAATACTTCTATGGAAATGGCAGCAATGGTAATTGAGCAGCAAAAAATGCTTTTGGATAACTGCCATAAGGCCTTAAAGATACCGGGGTTGTTAGCATATTTTCTCACAGGAAGAGAATACATCGAATATACCCTGGCATCCGTGACACAGCTTTTAGATTGCCATACTGACAAATGGAGTACGGAGATTATGCGAAAGTTTGAGATCAGAGAAGACATTTTTCCTGATATCATTGCTACCGGTACAGTGGTTGGTAAGGTAGGAAATCACGTGATACCTGAACTAAACGGGAAAGAGGTATCCGTCGTGGCAGTCACAGAGCATGATTCAGCAGCAGCTATTGTGGCCATCCCAACAGAAAAGGAGCATGTCGGCTTTATTAGCAGTGGAACTTGGTCCATCGTTGGTACAGAGGTGAAAAGACCAATACTGACTGAAGATGCCTTCCGATACAATATTGCATATGAAGGTGGCATAGATCATAGATACCGTATGATTAAGAATGTTATGGGCCTTTGGATATTGCAGGAATGCAAGCTGGATGCATTGAAAACAACAGGTAAGGACTATTCCTATGAGGAATTAAATGAGGAAGCAAATAAAGCAGAGGCATTACAGTATTTAATCGATCCGGATGATCCGCTGTTTTACATGCCAGGCAATATGATTGAGAAGATTAAAGAATATTGCATAAAATCGGGACAAGGGGAGATACCATCCTTCGGTGCCATCATTCGGACAGTTTTAGAGAGTTTGGCTTTAAAATATAGATGGGTTTTTGACAAAGAAGAAAGTATTCTAGGATATACACTAGAACAGATACATATTGTAGGCGGAGGTGGACAGAATGCTATGCTCAATCAGTTTGTTGCCAATGCCTGTCAAAAAACTGTATACGCAGGTCCCTTTGAGAGTGCATTAATCGGTAATGTTGTGACACAGATGATTGCTTCAGGCGAAATCAAAAACTTGTTTGAAGGCCGAAGAATTATTCGGGAGTCATTTGAGATTAAGGAATATCAACCGAAAGAGGAAGCATTATGGAACCAACAGTATGAAAAATTTATAGAATTAGTGGAAAGGCGGTAGTGTTATGACAGAAGAACTTAAAGAGAAGTTTGGTCGGGTAAGAGAGACGATGAAGAGGCTAAATCTGGATGGGATATTATTTACTTTAACACCTAATTTTTTCTGGATTACTGGCGGAAAGAATGATATTGTGGATAAAAGCTCAGGAACTGCTTCTGCAAGAGTATTACTAACGGCTGACAAAGCCTATGCATTTTGCAATACCAGTGAATTCTACCGTGTATCCGATGAAGAATTAACGGATGGGACCTTTGAAATCATCAAGTATAATTGGCATGATAATGAGGAAGATGTTATCAACCAATATACGAAAGGCAAGAGAATTGGAAGTGATACCGGTGATTTTGGAACTGAAAATATCGTCAATGAGATTCAAAAACTGCGGTATGTATTAACAGAAGCTGAAAGAAATCGTATGATTCAAATGGGGCCAGAATGTGCCAAAATCTTAGAGGATTGTGTAAGAGATATAAAAAAAGGCCAAACAGAGTTTGAAGTTGCAGCCAATGTAACAGCTAAATTGATGGAAAAGGGATATACCGTTCCTGTATGTCTGATAGGATCCGATGAACGATTGATGAAATACCGCCATCCATTGCCTACAAATAAAAAAGTTGAGAACTATGCCATGATAGCAATCTGTGCACAAAAGTATGGACTGACTATTTCCATCAGCCGTATCAAATCCTTCGTTCCACTTTCTAAAGAGTTGCAGGATAAATATGAGGCGCTGTTAAAGATAGATGCGACTTATATTACCAATACAAAGGCTGGAGTACTTTCTAAAGACGTTTTACAAAAGGCTTATGAGGTATATAAAGAAACCGGTTACGAAAAAGACTTCCACTTACATCACCAGGGAGGCGGGTTAGGATATCTGACAAGAGATTATTGTACGAATTTTAACACGGAGGAAGTTGTACAGGATAATCAAGGCTATTCCTGGAACCCAACCATTGCCGGAGTTAAATTAGAGGATACCTACATTATTGAAGGGGATAATCAGAATATCGTTTCTTATACTGGAAGCTGGGTATATCGAGAAGTAACTGTGGATGGAAAGACAATTCTTCGCCCAGATATATTAATCCAAAATAACTAGTAGAGATTAAGAGGTAAAGATGCAAACAGAAAAGGAAAAATATCAAATTATAAAACATCAAGAGGATACTCTTGTTTTTGAGCATTTTGATCATGATGATGCCTGGAACCTAGGCAAACAAATCATTGAGGACGCGAAAAAGGATAGTCTCTCTATTGCAGCAGAGATATGGATGAACGGCTATATGGTATTCCGATATGGCTGCAATGGTACCAATAACTATAACAACCTCTGGTTGGGAAGGAAAGTGAATACAGTAAATATGCTTGGGAGAAGTACCTTACGGGTACACTATATGCCATATGTGGGTGAGGATGATCTGAGTAAGGATGCTCATCTTGACTTAAATGTATATTCCAATATGGGTGGAGGCTTTCCTATTCGTGTAAAAGGAATAGGTGTAATTGGTACCTTGGCTGTTTCTGGCCTTACTCATATACAGGATCATCAAAGAGCCGTAGAGGGGATTGCAAAATATCTTGGAATTAGTGACTTACAACGTGTAACCGAGCCATAATATTGCCATAAATCACAAATTAGAAGAAGAAAGGATAAATGCACATGAGTAAATCATATCGAGAGGAACTGGTTGGGGTATATGGATATCCAGTGGATGAAAACCCTACAGTTGTAGTTGCCCAGACTGCATTTGAAGACCTGAAGATTCCATATCGTTATCTAACTATCGAAGTGAAACCAGGAGACTTGGAAAATGCCATGAAAGCTTTGACTGCCCTTAATATGAAGGGAATCCATTTGACGATTCCACACAAGGTCGAAGTGCTTAAGTATCTGGATGAAGTATCGGAAGAAGCCTCCATTATGGGAGCAGTGAATACCGTATACGTAAAAGACGGAAAGTTATATGGTGGAAATACAGATGGAAAAGGATTTATGAAATCTGTTGAGAATGCCGGAATTGATGTAAAAAATAAAAAGGTCTTTATGCTTGGTGCAGGAGGAGCAGCCCGGGCTATCGCTGTTGAACTGGCAAGAGCAGGCATAGGAGAATTGGTTATCTTAAACCGCTCAGAGCAAAGAGGCCAGGATTTACTGGATGTAATAAAGAAGAATTATGATATAAAGGTGACATATCGTAAATGGGATCAGACAGAGACCATTGATGAGGATACGGATTTGTTGGTGAATACCACAAATATTGGACTTTATCCTTATGTAAATGATAAGCCGGACATTGAGTATGACTCCATTAAAAGTGGAATGATTGTATGCGATGTAATCCCTAATCACCCACATACTCAGCTTTTAAAAGAGGCAGAGAAACGTGGAGCAAAAACGATTGATGGTTTAGGAATGCTTATAAATCAGTGTGTAGAGAGTATTTATCTGTGGACTGGAAAAGTTGCCAATGCAGAGAAAATGAAGGATGCACTGGCAAAAGAGTATGGAATATCTGTACACTATTAAAAAAGAACCTTGTGAGGTGTGTTATGGAACATGACAAGAAGATAAACCCAGTGGAAGTAAATCAATTAAATGAAAATGGATTAAGCAAAGAGGAAGAATTACTTCAAATAAAGAAATGGCTCAATTGGATTCTCATCATTGCCGGCTTTTATTTTGTTGCCACCGGTTATTATGGAGCAATGATTCCTCTAAGAGATGGTGGTTTAGAGGCGGTTAATGGAATCGTTATATTTACCGGGATTATTGCAATAATAGGAATTGTTATGATTGTCTTAGGATGTCGAATTTTCATGAAAAACAAACCGGATCAATAAAAAAGAAGAGGCTCTTTTTTGGTAAGAATGATGTAGAGGTCTTATTGGAAAGGAGCCTTTTCTAGGAATTTAAGCTTCACCATGCAATAATCTTGTATTTCTAAGTAGAATATGCTAATATAGTATGATGATTAAACTAAAAGGAGACGCTTATGGAAGAAGATAAGTATTTGAAGTTACAAAATGGTAGTGATGTCCGCGGGATAGCCATTACCAATGGTCTAGAGACACAGAATCTGACCCCGGAAATCATAAAAAACATATGTACTGCTTTTACTGATTATGTAGCAAAGAAATATAGTATTCCATATGATAAAGTGATCATAGGCGTAGGACATGATTCTAGACTATCAGCTGAGTCCTTAAAGGCTGGGGTGATAAAAGGTGTTCAGAGTAGGAAGAGTGTATGTATGGATTGTGGCTTGGTTTCCACTCCATCCATGTTTATGTCCACAATCTTAGAGGCATCCGCTTTTCATGGTGCCATCATGATTACTGCCAGTCATTTGCCATTTAACCGTAATGGCTTAAAGTTCTTTACAAGAGAAGGCGGACTGGAGAGTAAAGATATCAAGGTGATTTTGGAGGCAGCAACCGACCTGAAAGAGACGGAAGAAGAGGCTAGTATTGCAGAAGTAAAGTCTTTTGACTTGATTCACTATTATTCTGAACATATTAAGAATCTTATTAAAAAAGAGGTACAAGCGGCAGATTATGATCAACCGTTAAAAGGATTGCATATTGTTGTAGATGCCGGTAATGGTGCTTGTGGGTTTTTTACCAGAGAGATTCTTATACCATTAGGGGCAGATACCACCGGAAGTGTATTTCTAGATCCAGATGGTCATTTCCCTAATCATATCCCTAATCCTGAGAATCCTCAGGCTATGGAGGCCATACAGAAGGCGACAGTGAATAGTAAGGCTGATCTAGGGGTTATCTTCGACTGTGATGGGGACCGTGCTGCTGTTGTTATGTCTGATGGACAGGAAGTAAATAGAAATGCGCTGATTGCGTTAATGGCAGCCATTGTATCTGAGAAACATCCAGGAACCACTGTTGTAACGGATTCCGTTACTTCAGATTATTTGACAGAATTCTTGGAGAAAGACTTGAAGATGAAGCATTTGCGCTTTAAACGAGGCTATAAAAATGTAATTAATGAATCTATCCGACTGAATAATAATGGAGAAGAGAGTCATCTGGCGATTGAAACCTCAGGTCATGGTGCTTTAAAGGAGAACTATTTCTCTGATGATGGTGCTTACATGTCTGTAAAGATCATCTGCAAAATGGCTAAGCTTAAGAGGGAGAATAAAGAGCTTAAGAGCCTAATCTCAGGCTTAAAGTATCCGGCAGAGTCTGAGGAGTATAGATTATCTATCATGGCCGAGGATTTTAAAGCTTACGGCAATCAAGTACTAAAGGATTTTGTGACTTTCGCTGAGCAACAATCCTTCCATGTTGTAAAGGATAATTATGAAGGAGTTCGGATATCATTTCAGGATGAGGAAGTAAGTGGCTGGATTTTGGTTCGTATGTCTTTACATGACCCTATTATCCCAATTAATATTGAAGCCAATGCGGTAGGTGGAGTAGAGATAATCCTAAATCGTGTAAGAACATTTTTTGCATCCTGTAACCAGCTAAGCAACCTGTAAAGCCAAGGCTATGTGGCAGCTCTAAGAAAGGAGCTGCTTTAAATACATAACACAAATTAAATAGAGAAAAGAGGTACATAATATGCCATTAGTTACAACAACTGAAATGTTTAAAAAAGCCTATGAAGGCGGTTACGCAATAGGTGCTTTTAACGTAAATAACATGGAAATCATTCAGGCCATCACAGAGGCAGCAGGAGAGGAGAAATCTCCAGTGATTCTTCAGGTTTCCGCAGGAGCAAGAAAGTATGCAAAACATAATTATCTGATGAAATTAGTAGAAGCAGCAACTTTAGAGGTAGATATTCCTATGGCTCTTCACTTGGATCATGGTGCTGATTTTGAGATCTGTAAGTCCTGTATCGATGGTGGTTTTACTTCTGTTATGATCGATGGTTCAAGACACAGTTTTGAGGACAACATTGCTTTAACTAAGAAGGTTGTAGAATATGCCCATGCTCATGGAGTTGTAGTAGAAGGTGAGCTAGGGAAATTAGCAGGTATCGAAGATGATGTTAATGTATCAGAGGAAGATTCTTCTTATACGCAACCTGATGAAGTAGAAGAATTTGTTACTAGAACTGGCGTTGATTCTCTTGCTATTGCTATTGGTACCAGCCATGGAGCTTTTAAATTCAAACCAGGTCAAAAACCACAGCTTCGTTTTGACATCTTGGCTGAAGTTGAGAAACGTCTTCCAAACTTCCCAATTGTTCTGCATGGCGCATCTTCTGTGAATCAGGAATATGTAGAATTAATTCGTAAATACAATGGTGTTATGGACAATGCCATTGGTATTCCAGAAGATATGTTGAGACAGGCTGCCAAATCTGCTGTATGTAAGATTAACATTGATTCTGATCTTCGTCTTTCTATGACAGCAGGGGTTCGTAAAGATATCATAGAGAATCCGGATCATTTTGACCCAAGACAGTATTTGTCTGTAGGTAGAGATTATGTGAAAGAATTGGTACAACATAAGATACAGAAGGTTTTAGGTTCTTCAGGAAAAGCCTGAGGAATTTGTGGGTGGAATTCTAGAGACCGTTCCCAATTAATTGTTCGTGTAGCTGCACGAAGGCCCGATGATGGAATAAACGCATTAGGTCATTAAATAGGTATCTTCAAAGAGGTTACATCTTAGCTTATAAAAGACTGGTACAGTATATGCCAGTCTTTTTTTGCGTCTTTTTGATATTCCATTATCCTATTTTCTATATATTATAATTCAATAATTCGTTAAAAAAGATAGAATTGTGACAATAAGTACTAATGAGAAACAAGAAATATGACAATTGTATTATTATATACAATAAAATACATATAATAACATGATTATACTTAATATAAACATTAAAATACAGTAAATACGTAAATTATTACAAATAAATGCATTAATAAGTTGCAAATTACCAATAGAAGGATTATAATTCGACTATAACAAAACAATTAGAATGTATGGCGATTTTTCATAGGTAAGGCGTATTACAGTAGGTATTACTGATAATTTAATATTAAAACGGAACGCTTCATGTACTGTTACATAAACTCAGTATCACTTTTGAAAATCTAAATACAGCTAAGTTTTATTGATGTTCTTAATTAGTTGTGTAGAATTAGGGAGGAAAATTCCATATAGAAAGATATCTTGGGTGAATTAATTTGTTGGCTGGACGTCTCGTGTATAGAACGAGAGTTCAGCTTTTTTGTTCTACAAGCATGAAATTGTTATTTTGTGTCATTAATTTGGAGCTAATGCGGACTTGTCTGTTTTGTTCTATAGCACTTTCTAATAATTAGAGAATAGGAGATGGATGAATGAAAAAAGTATTAATAGCGGATGACGCTACATTTATGAGGACTACTTTAAAAATGATGTTAGAGAAGAATGGCTTCGAAGTTGTCGGTGAAGCGAGGGATGGAATGGAAGCTATTACAAAATATAAGGAGTTGACGCCTGATATCGTAACCATGGATATTACCATGCCAAACCTATCAGGAATAGATGCGCTTAAAGGAATAAGAAAGCTGGATTCCGATGCAAAAGTAATTATGATAACGGCAATGGGACAAGACAGTATGGTGAAAGAATCAATCATTTATGGTGCCAAATCATTTATTGTAAAACCTTTTAAAGAGGAGCAGGTAATAAAGGTTCTTATGAAGTTATAGTAGGAGCTACAAGCAGTACATAAATAGGGGAAGAAGGAGATGTATATGAATGAGCTTATGTTGGACGCTTATCTATTTGAGACTACTCAGTTAACAGAACAGCTAGAGGAGCTAATCTTAGATAGCGAAAAGGATCATGCACTCTCACAAGAGTCAATAAATGAGATATTTCGAATCATGCATACGATTAAGGGTAGTTCAGCTATGATGACGTTTAACGAAATATCCAATTTAGCACATTCCATGGAAGATTTATTTTTCTATATCCGCGAGGAGAAACCGAAGAATATCGAGTACACAACATTAACCGATTTGATTCTAACCTGCATCGATTTTGTTAAAAGTGAATTGGAAAAGATCAAAAATGGTAAAGAGGCCAATGGTAAAAATGAAGTGCTAATGGGGCGGATTGCTGGTTATTTGGAAGTACTAAAAACCGGTTGTCTTGACATGAACAATCAGTACCAATCTCTGATATTTTTTGATGAAGATTGTGGTATGGAGAATATACGAGCCTTTTCTATCATACTTACATTACAAAATATGGTCAATCACTGTTTTCATAATCCAGAAAATATAACGGATGACCCTGAAAGCGCGGAAGTTATTCGTAAAGAAGGATTTTCCATTGCGTTTAGTAGCAAACATAGTTATGAGGAATTATACCATATATTGTCTTCAGAGCCTTTTGTAAAATCAGTAGAACTGACACAGGTAGATGATGCACAGACAAAAGAGGACGAAGAACATCCTGGTAAAGCTAACGCAGAGCTAGAGCATAAGGAAAAATCACAACATACCACCAATCATCAAAATATGATTAGTGTCAGTGTTGAAAAATTGGATTTACTAATGAATCTAGTTGGAGAAATGGTAATTGCTGAGGCTATGCTAATTCAAAATCCCGATTTAAAAGGTTTGAATCTTGAGAATTTTAGTAAATCAGCAAGACAATTACGTAAAATCTCATATGAGATACAGGACGCGGTTATGTCTATCCGAATGGTTCCATTGGCTGCAACCTTCCATAAGATGCACCGTATTATAAGAGATATGTGTAAAAAGCTAGGGAAAGAGGTAGAGTTAGAGATTATTGGAGATGAGATAGAAGTTGACAAGAATATCATCGAACACATATCTGACCCTTTAATGCATCTAGTGCGTAATTCATTGGATCATGGAATTGAGATATCAGAGGAACGAGTAAAAGAAGGAAAACCTGCAAAAGGAAAAATAACCTTAGAGGCTCAGAATGCAGGTGGAGATGTGTTAATTATTGTTAAGGATGACGGAAAGGGGATGGATAAAAGGAGTATTTTAGAAAAGGCAGAAAAGCAACAGATACTAACTAAGAGTCCAGAGGAGATGACAGAGCGAGAAATATTTAATCTTACCTTTTTGCCTGGCTTTTCAACGAAAGATACTGTCTCTGAGTATTCAGGAAGGGGAGTGGGAATGGATGCGGTAACGAAGAACATTGGAGAGGTAGGAGGAACGGTGTTTTTGGATAGTGTATATGGAAAAGGTTCCTCCGTTACAATGAAAATCCCACTTACACTAGCCATTATAGATGGAATGAACATTAAAGTAGGGAGTTGTAATTATACCATTCCAACTGCTTCAGTAAAAGAATTTTTTAGAGCCAGTGAGAATCAGATTGTAGTGGATCCTCATGGAAATGAGATGATTATGGTAAGAGAGCAATGCTATCCTATTTGCAGATTGCATAAGTTCTTTGGTGTGAAACATGCTGTAGAGGATTTTGAACAGGGAATTATGATAATGATTGAGCAGGAGGAGACGACCAGTTGTCTATTTGCTGATATCTTACTTGGTCAGCAACAGGTGGTTGTAAAAGCACTTCCAGACTACATCATCAGAACACAAAAAATAAAAGGATTAACAGGCTGTACCCTACTCGGGGATGGCAACATTAGCTTGATAATCGATGTAACAGGGTTAACAAATTACTAAAAGAGGGAGATGAAAGAATGACAGAGATGGAAAACAACATGTTAGAAGAAGAGGAGAATACACAAAAAGGACGATATCTAACATTCTCACTTGGAAGAGAGACATATGGTGTCGAGATTAAGTATGTAACTGAAATTATTGGAATCCAAGTAATTACTGAATTGCCTGAGCTTCCGGAATACATAAAAGGAATTATTAATCTACGGGGAAAGATAATACCGGTGATGGATGTAAGACTAAGGTTCAAAAAGGAGTTTAGAGAGTACAATGATAGAACGTGTATTGTTGTAGTGGATATAGAAGACATTTCTATAGGAATAATTGTGGATAGTGTATCGGAGGTATTAACTATAGAGAATGAGGAGATTGTTGAACCACCAAGGATGGGCAAAGAGCCCCAGAACAGATATATTAAGAATATAGGAAAAGTGGGGAATGAAGTAAAATTACTGCTAGATTGTGAAAAATTATTTTCGGAATTAGAGATAGAGGAGATTAAACAGTCTATTTAAAAAATAAACAGCAAGAAAGGAAAACTATATGAAAAAGGAAAAGTTTGTGAGAGTAGGAGTAAAATTAGTATTAGGGTTTGTGGTAGTTGCGATCATAGCAGGAGTAGTTGGATTAACAGGGATACTGTTTATGAGAAAAATTGACCAGGCCGATACGGAGTTATACAGAAGAAATACCATGGGGTTGACTTATATGGGCCAAGCTTCAATCAAATATCAAAAAATTAGGGTGGAGATTGCCAGAATCATCATTGATAATTCTGAGAAAGAGGAGTCATTAAACATTATTAAAACGTTATTGGATGAAGCACAGGCAGATGTATCGTCCTATGAGAAAGAATGTCTCGAAGATGAGAAGGATCAACAGCTAATGTTAGATCTAAAGAAGAATTGGAGTAAATACACAGATTTGTTAAATAAGATAGAAGGCTATTTGAATATAAATGATTATAGTAGTGTAAAAAAGATTTATATCGATGAATTACATGAAATTGCAACTGGGCTTGAGACATCATTTGATAATATAAGACTGGATGAAGTCGATGCAGCCAAGACTAAAGCAGAAGACAATGACGCAATTGGGAGAGAAGCTATATTTGTCATGCTCATTATTGTAGCAATAGCAATCGTAGTAGCAATCATTCTTGGTCTTGTTATAGCACGAGCAGTAAGTAAACCTATTTATAAATCCATTGAGGTAGCAAAGAAGATATCAAAGGGTGAAGTGGAAATAGAAATAGATATCAGTAGAAATGATGAAATGGGTATGCTTGCAAGAGCTATGAAGGATATGGTAGATAGTATTCGCAAGCAGGCATTGGTAGTAGAAAAGATTGCATCAGGAGATCTTACCGTGGATGTAAACATTCGTTCCGAGCATGATTTACTAAATAAAAGGCTAAAAGAGATGGTACTGAAGAATAATGAAGTACTGGGGGATATCTCTCTTGCTGCAGAACAGGTCGCAACAAGCTCTAAGCAGGTATCTGACTCGAGCATTGCACTGTCTCAGGGGGCTACTGAGCAAGCTAGCTCCATTGAGCAGCTGACCACTTCCTTGGAAGAAATCTCTTCTCAGACTAAGTTGAATGCCCAGAATGCAAATCAGGCCAATGAACTGTCTAGGGTGACGCAAGAGAATGCAGAAAAGGGAAATGCGCGTATGAAAGAAATGCAAGTGGCAATGGATGAAATCAATCTTTCTTCAAATAACATTTCCAAAATCATAAAGGTAATTGATGAGATTGCATTTCAGACCAACATACTTGCTTTGAATGCGGCAGTAGAAGCAGCTAGAGCAGGGCAACATGGCAAAGGTTTTGCCGTGGTAGCAGAAGAAGTGCGTAATCTGGCTGCAAGATCGGCTAGTGCAGCCAAGGAAACCACAGATCTGATCGAAGGTTCCATTGACAGAGTCACTGCAGGAACCCAAATTGCCAATGAAACTGCCAATGCATTAAATAAAATAGTGGAAGATATTACAAAGGCATCTGCACTAGTTGCTGATATTGCCATAGCATCCAATGAACAAGCTACTGGAATAGCACAGATAAATCAGGGAATCATGCAGGTTTCTCAAGTAGTTCAAACTAATTCAGCAACCGCAGAGGAAAGTGCTGCAGCCAGTGAAGAGCTTTCAGGCCAAGCGGACTTGCTTAAAGAATCTGTCAGCCAGTTTAAATTAAAAGAAGAGAGTAGAATAAGTAATAGATATAGTGAGTTAAGCCCAGAGATACTTAAAATGTTGGGAGATATGACAGAAAAGAGCCGAAAGGGACAGGCAGAGGCAAAAGATAATATGGATAAAAACCCTAAGACCAAAATTATATTAAATGATTCTGAATTTGGCAAATATTAAAGGGAGATAGAATGGGTATATGCTAACTATCACAGAAAAAGAGTTTGATAAATTAGCTTCCTACATACATCAGAATTATGGGATACATCTTACAGAGAAGAAAATGTTATTGATGACCGGAAGATTAAGTAATTTGCTTGAAACAAAACATATTCGTAATTTTTCCGATTACTATGACTATGTGGTGTCGGATCGTTCCGGTCAAGCAGTGACAGAGCTGATTGATAAGATTACGACTAATCACACCTTCTTTATGAGAGAAGCAGAGCATTTTAAGTATTTTAGCGATGTTGTTCTTCCGTATTTAAAAAAGACTATCCCTGATCATGACCTTAGAGTCTGGAGCGCAGGCTGTTCTTACGGGCAGGAGCCTT
>JAEYPA010000143.1 GCA_023411225.1 Bacillota bacterium | reverse complement strand
ACTACTCCCTTTGGTCGTGCAATGATTGGCATTCTATCTGTGTTTGCCCAGCTAGAAAAAGACCAAATCACAGAGCGATTTACAATGGGTAGAATTGGTCGTGCTAAAGCCGGATACTACCACGGTGGGGCATATGCGCCAACTGGGTATGACTATGTTAATGGTGAGTTAATCGTCAATGAATATGAGGCTATGCAAGTAAAGAAAGTATTTGATAGATTTATTAAAGGTCACAGCATTAACTCCATCCAAAAGTATATGCAAGGTAAATATACAACTAAATATAGCTCCTGGGGTAATGAGACTACTGTAAGACAAATCCTTAAAAATCCAGTTTATATTGGTAAGGTAAAATTTAAAGGTACTTACTACGATGGAATTCATCAGCCAATTATTGACATGGATACTTTTTATGATGCTCAAACACTAATTAATAGTACTAGACGATTAGATGGACTTACGACATTTCAAAAGACACCATTTAAGGCAAGCAATCTTCTGACTAGCATGATTTATTGTAAGCGATGTGGAGCAAGGTTTCACGGAGAGCATGGTAATTATAGTTGCTATTCTCGTACTAAGGGAGATAAGAGGCAGGTTAGGGACCCTAATTGCAAAAATAAGAAATGGAAAATAAAAGAGTTAGACAAAATCGTGATTGACAGTATTAAGGATTTGGATTTAGATATGGATACAGATGTTAAAAATGAGGATAATTCTGCCGTTATCAATGCCAGACTAAAAGAAATCGACAAACAAATTAATAACCTTATTGAGTTGTTTCAGATTGGCAGCATACCTATAGAGACTATCCACGAAAAAATAGATAAACTGAACAAAGAAAAGGAATCATTATCTATTGAGCCTGAGCATACAACTAATAAAGAAAAACTACTGTCAGCCAAGGAAAGACTGATAGAGTTAGCTGAAAGTGATGACTTAACTGAAAAGAGATTAATGGTATCAATCTTGATAGACCATATAGAAATAGACGGTGAAGATGTTGATATTTACTGGAACATTTAAATTTACAGATATTCGAATACAATGTGCATGGGACTTGGATGCAACTCTGTAGGTGTCATAGGTTGTAGAATTATCGATTCTCCAAGAGAACGATTCATTGCTATTCTAACAAACAGTTTGGTTCCTTGTAATGGCAGATTTCCAACCCTCATAGTACTTTCTACCATGTTTTTTGTTGGTGCGACTTCCGGCGCAAAAGGTACTCTTTTATCAGCTGGGGTACTTGCCCTTTTTATATTATTGGGGATTGTTACAACTCTCTTTTCCTCCAAAATACTCTCCGCCACTCTGTTAAAGGGGATTCCATCCTCCTTTGCACTGGAACTCCCACCATACAGACGCCCACAAATTGGAAAGGTGATTGTACGTTCCGTATTAGACCGTACACTTTTTGTATTAGGCCGTGCCATTGCTGTTGCCGCTCCTGCTGGAGTAATCATTTGGATATTTGCCAATACAATAATTGGGGGTCAATCCATTCTCTCCTACTGTACCAATTTCCTAGATCCTTTTGCCAAAGTATTTGGTCTAGACGGTGTCATATTAATGGCCTTTATTCTCGGTTTTCCAGCAAATGAGATTGTGATACCTATTATACTAATGACCTACATGGCCACTGGCTCATTAACAGATATCAACGATTTATCCAAACTAAAAATGATTCTGGTGGATAATGGGTGGACTTTTATTACTGCCATCAATGTGATGCTTTTTTCCCTCATGCATTGGCCTTGTTCCACTACTTGCATTACGATAAAGAAAGAAACAGGAAGTATTAAATGGATGTTCTTAAGTATTGCCTTACCTACTGTCTTTGGCTTGTCTATCCTATTCATTTTTAACCGAGTAGTAGATTTAGTAACCTGGATGATATAAGGTGACAGAGCGTGGCTTTATTAAAGCTAAGATAGTAAAAGGAAGGGAAATGACATATGCTTCTATGTCAATCTCCCTTCCTTCACCCTATTTCTTTTCAAATTCCTCTAGACGATTCCTAATCGTCTTATTATAATTTTCTACCTTGCGATTATAATCCTGATCCATAAACTTGGATGCCAACAAGAAATCGGCTGTTGCCAAGTTGTTAGCAATTGGAATATCATAGACTACAGCAATACGAAGTAACGCCTTAACATCTGGATCATGTGGCTGAGCTGCCAATGGATCCCACAAAAATACTACAAAATCAACATTTCCCTCTACAATTCTACTACCAATCTGCTGGTCACCCCCTAAAGGTCCACTGTTGTATCCCTTTACTGGAAGCCCTGTCCTTTCCGTAATTAATTTTGCAGTAGTACCAGTTCCGCATAAGAAGTGATTTTTAAGTACATCCTTATTCGCTTCTGCCCAATCACATAGCTCTTTTTTCTTACTATCATGAGCAATTAGAGCGATATGTTTCTGTTTCTCAATTTTAAAATAAATAAAATCATCATTAATCATTCTTTATCCTCCTTTTATCTGTTGGTAGTCTTTCACTACTCACTAAACAATGCTTGAATTTGCTTAAGCTTTTCCTCAGCCAGCTCATATCCCATATGAAAACTACTCTTTAATACCTCTACATCCTTTTCATAGCTTCCAATTGCCCTGGTTGGACGTAGGATAACAGCCTTCCCCTCATTTTCTAGCTGTTCACAATATGCTAATGACTTATTATAACCTACATGTCTTGTTAAAAGTGCATTAGAAATTGCAGGATATTTATGTTTATATACCTTTGCCGCAAACTTCCCAGATTTATTCAACTCTTTTACATATCCCTCTGGTCTGGTTAAAACAATAATATGTTTGTCGCAACCATCCATAATGGCTTTACGAATCGGAATAGGATCAGATAAACCACCATCATAATATGGGGTACCATCCATCACAATAGCCGGAAATGCCAATGGTAGTGCACAGGTTGCACGAAGCATGGTACATTTTTTATCCATCTTCTTTCCATCAAAGTATGCAGGTTCACCCGTTAACGCATTGGTGGTAACTACAACCACCTTACCAGGATAGGACATATAGGAATCCCAGTCGAAATAAACAAGTTCATTAGGAACTTTATCATATACGAAATCTAACCCAAACACACTATGCTGTTTGAGAAAATTCCCCTTACCAATGTATCTTTTATCATTACGATACTTGGTTATGACGTCAAGATTTCTTCCAGGTTGTCTAGAAATATAGGAAACACCGTAACTGATACCAGCTGACACTCCTATACAGTACGGTGCCAGTATTCCGTGATTTAATAAAGCATCCAACACACCTGCACTAAAAACTCCTCGAAAGCTTCCACCTTCCAAAACTAAGCTGACCAAAATATAGCCTCCTTATTGTTTCTGCAAAAATGTATAGTTCATTTTACCACAATTAGAAATTATTGCAAATGTCAAGCTACAAATTCAGCACATTTGTTAGTCTTTTTGACATCATGGCTCCTATTATACCAATAAGCACTCCGCTCACCAATGCTGATACTAGTAAAAATGGTAAATAATACAGTAATGTGGTTGTCTCTAAGATAAGCATAGCAACTAAAATCTGACCAACATTGTGGAAAACAGCGCCTATCACACTTACTCCAACAATACTAAGTAGATTAAACTTCTTCATAAGAGCCATCATAGCAAAACTTAGGATACCTCCTCCTAAGCTGTAAAGCATCATATTCATATTTCCAAAGGTAAAACCAACCAAAAATATTCTTACTAATGAGATGATAAATCCTTCTTTATACCCCATAATATAAAGGGCTACCACTACGACTATATTAGCCAGACCGAGTTTCATGCCAGGTACTGGCATTGGTACTGGAAACATAGCCTCAATATAACTAAATATAAATGCAAGGGCTACCAACACTCCATAGGTAGCTACTCTTTTGGACTTCATAATCCTACACCTTTCTTACTTCTATCCTTTAATTTGCTACGGAATCTAAAGATGCCGACTCAGTTCCTT
This sequence comes from Bacillota bacterium, assembly GCA_023411225.1. Taxonomy (GTDB): domain Bacteria; phylum Bacillota; class Clostridia; order Lachnospirales; family Lachnospiraceae; genus KM106-2. Next base: position 43,839 of record JAEYPA010000143.1, on the reverse strand, counting down.
CTACGGTGACTATAATCTGATGAGGAAGGCAAACAATACTCTCCCCTTCCTTTGAAATAGACTTTTGATGGACACAAATTTGATCTGGACAATTAGCTTCTATCATTGTAGCATAACCATCTTTTATTTGCAGTATATTCTCATATTCGCTATCGTTAGTGTCGATTGCCAGTTCTTGATCTTCATCTAAGTTTAATTCCTTATAGACCTTACCACCAACTGAGATTATTACCTTCGCACCCTCTTTTTTATTCAAAAAAATAAAACAAATAGCACCAACGGCTATTATAGCTATTCCGATCATTAAAATGATATCATTTCTTTTCATTAAATCTCCTTTACTCATATAACTGATGATAGGCAAAAGGAGACACCTTATTTAAGCTAAGGCATCTCCCTTTGTTAACATGTATGCAATACAGTATCCTCAACCGATAATTATTTATTCGCTGCAATAAATGCATTGGCATAATTTATACCATTTACAACAGCCATAGAAGAAAAGGTAGCATTCGTAACGCCATCAATTGCAGTACCTTCACCTTCAGAACCATTTAAATAAACAGGAGCTTTAACTCCCTGTAAGGATGTTGCAAAATCAGGTTCTGCTATTAAAGAACCTAGTCCTTCTGTCTCGGTTTGTTCATTTACTTCAAAATTCTTAATGGTAGTACCATCGGCATCAAAGGTAATAGTCATTTTAACATCACCATGATAGCCTTTTGCTTTTGTAACTACTATATATCCAGTAGCGTTACCATCTCCATCTACGGTTTTAGAAGCTTCCACAACGCCCTCTGCACCATTTACATCTATCGCTACAGACTTATCTGCATTTAAGTTAGCAAAAAAATCACTTCCCCAAATAGCAAATGCTGTTAAAGCAATCATAAAAACTAATGAAATAATGCCTGCATATTTCTTATCCTTCATATGTCCTCCTAAAATCTCTTTTGAATTTTACTTTACGCTATTGTACAAAAAAACAATATCACAAATAAAAAAGCCTGTAAAGTAGTATTTCTTGGTGTTATTATAAGTAGACCTTGACAGTTTTATATTCATTGCATAAAATCAATACTACATTACTAGTATTAGTAGTTAGCATTAATTTATGTAGTCCATGATAAGGAGTAACCTATGAGACTTAATACCAAAAGAGAATTTATAAAAAGATGCCTTACCCTATTTCTAATAATTAGTGTACTTTCCACAACATTACTGATTGGCTGTAGTTCCAAAAGTATTGAGAAAAAATCTCCATTAACCAAATCCACATTTATGCTCAATACAATTATTACCATCACTCTGTACGATTCTACCGATGAATCTATCATCGATGATGCCTTTAAATTGATTAAAAACTTTGAGAACGTCTATAGCCGCACTTCATCTGTAAGTGAACTTTATAAGTTAAACGCTCACCAGCTTCCAGAAAAAAATGGTGCTTTCACCGTGTCTGATGACTTGGCTGACATTTTAAAGCAAGCTTACCACTATAGTGAACTTACCGATGGTGCTTTTGACTTAGCTATAGAGCCTATTTCCTCACTCTGGGACTTTACTTCCGATACACCTAAGGTACCTGACAGTAAATTAATTAAAGAAAAATTACCTGCAGTAAATTACAAAAATGTCCATATCAAAGGCAATCAGGTATCTTTTGGCGCTGAGGAAACAGGAATCGATCTAGGAGCCATTGCAAAAGGATATATTGCAGATAAGGTAAAAGCATTCCTAATAGACCGAGGTGTTAAAAGTGCCATGATCAATCTGGGTGGCAATGTTTTATGTGTAGGGCAAAAGCCTGATGGTACAGCTTTTAACATTGGAATTCAAAAGCCCTTTGCCGATCGTAATGAAACTGTTGCCGTAATGGAGCTTAAAGATATGTCTGTTGTATCCTCCGGTATATACGAGCGTTGTTTTACTGTTGACGGAAAATTCTATCATCATATTCTAAACTCTAAAACCGGTTATCCAACGGATAACAACCTGATTGCAGTTACCATAGTCAGCAAGGAATCTGTAGTTGGAGATGGTCTTAGCACCTCAGTATTTGCTCTTGGACTTGACAAAGGATTAGAGCTGATTGATTCACTAGATGGCGTATATGCTGTTTTTATTACCGATGACTATGAATTGCACTACTCGAAAGGCTTTAAAGAACAAATCCCTATCCGTGATCCTTTAAAATAATTTTCTTTTAGGATATAGAAATGGGGCTTCCGTTAATAGCGAAGCCCCATTAGTATTATTTCGTTTTAGCTGGTTTCACCGGAACTAATTCATAAGTGGTAGATATCCCCTTATAATTATTATCCTGGAATTTTCCATTGATTCGTTCCATGATCATTTTTCCAATATCAAAGGTGGCTGTTGGAAGCAGAATCATATACTGAGAGGTACTATACCTACAAAAACAATCACCGATTCTTAGGCTATTGATAATGGCCCCCTTTAAGATATTCATCTGTTCATCTAATTCCTCTACGTTGCCATATTCTATATCAATATTCACTAGACAAAGATAAACCATTTTTCCTGTCCGCACCATATTTCTTGCTTCTAACTGGTATATATTCTTGAACACTACATATTCACAGAAATAAGCTCCAGTTGCAATAGAGTTTTCCTTTAGAAGATCATTAATACTGCGAAGATTACGTTTCTTATCTTCTTTATCTTCTACAATGTCAGCGTACAAATCAAGAATTCTTTCTGTAGGCGGAACTCCCAAGATGCTATAATAGGATTCGACAATATACTCATAATGCGTAAGTGCCTCTTTACGTCGATTCAGATGAATCAAAGCAATTAAATAATAATAGTGAAGTTCTTCGTTAAACTCCTCATTATACAAATCTTTCGTACAGAGTTTAATAATATCCTCGTACTGCTTACACTTGTCCCAATAAGATAAAACATGGTTCACTGCATCTAAATACAAATTGCGATACCAACGTTGCAAATTAACCACCCATTTAACATCCGTTACTTTAACGAGAAAATCTGATGTGTATAATTCAATCCCACGAAGATATTGAGCCATTTTATCATTCTCTGACAGATTACTAAGTATACTATCCTGTAAAAGATTCTCGAACAAATCACAATCTACAATACACAAAAAATTATTATTCCAGTGATATACCCCATTTATTGTAACAATTAACTCTCTCAGATAGGATAACTTTAGAACTTCCAATTCATCTTTCAATTCCTCAAGTAGTAACTTCAGTTCAAAATTAGGGTCCTCTGGTTTTTCATAAGGCCATAGGGCCTCTATTAAATCCATTTTATTATAATCATGAAACCTGTTGATAATCAGGAAAGTAAGCAATAACCATACTTTTTTCTTTGGATACTTAGGTGTAGCCATTCCATTTTGAGATAGAATTTTCATATTTCCAAAAAGAAATACTTCCAGTTGACCTTTCGTCTCTTGATACGACTCCCAAACCAAAAGATTACGCCCTAAGGTTTTAGCACGGTATAAACGCTGGTCTACAATTTCTACAAATTGATTTAAGTCGTCATCTTCATTTGGAATAATAGTTCCTCCGCCAAGACTGATAGTAATCACTTTCTCTGCTCTGGAATGGAGATGCTTAATTCCAAGATGTTCAATATTAGCACGAACCTTTTCTAAGATTTCCACGGCTGCATCCTGCGTATATTTTAACAAAATAACGACAAATTCTTCTCCACCATACCTAGCAACAAAACCATTTTTCGAAGGAATTTCAGCTTCCAATTGTTTAGCAACCTGTTTTAAAACCAAATCACCCTGAAGATGTCCATAATTATCATTATATTCTTTGAAATTATCGATATCTATAATTGCGATAGAAATGGGGCACTGTTCATTAATTGCATATTGCCAGTCAACCTTTATCCGTTCATCGTAACTCCGACGATTTGGAATTCCAGTGAGGCCATCTAACATAGCAATATTTTCAATCGTTTTACGATACTGAAACAATTCAATATGATTACGAACCTTTGCCTTAATAACACTTAAATTAAAAGGTTTCGTAATATAATCCACTGCACCTAGAGAAAGACCCTTTTCCTCATTTTTATCGTCATTCAGACATGTTATAAACATAACAGGAATACTACTTGTATTACTATCCTTAGTTAAAACGTCAAGTACCTGGAAGCCATCCATTTCCGGCATTAAAATATCAAGAAGAATTAAGCTTGGTTGAATCAAATTCGCCTGTTTAATACCATCCTTGCCATTTTTAGCAACAAATACCTGATATTCTTCTTTTAGCATCATATGTAATGCATTGATGTTAACAACACTATCATCAATTATCAGAATTTTATGCTTCATATATTTCATCTCCTAATGCTTCCGCAATTTTGTCTAAGGACTGTTTAGCAATTTCAAAATCAAAATGTTCTATTTTATTAATTAACCAATCTACCTGTTCTCGTATGTCATTTCGATACATAGTCTCATAAATTACATCAATACAATCTATTACAGCTGCATTGTGAGTTTCTAACATATCTGTAAGGATTGGAATCATTTCCAAAGCCTGACCCTTTGCATAGCCCTGTTTATAAGTACTTATGGTGACTGTATCAACATATGAAATTACTTCCTTTAATACTTCATCCAACTTTAGCACGAAGGCATTAATCAAATTAGTATTCATTATATCATGAGCAAATTCCATTTCCAGTTCATTTGAAACCTCCGCCAACTCCTTGGCTCCTATAGTATTAGCTATGCCTTTTACTGTATGCACATATACTCTGGCACTTGCCATACCCTCTTCCAAAGTAGTATAGATATACTTTTCCTCCCCTTGGTACCCTTTTACAAAGCTAAAAAGAATCTGATTATATATATTCATATCATTAGACAAAAAGCTTAATGCATAATGGTAATCAATTTTATTAAACGGATATTCAATACTAATCATTTTCCTGTCATTATCTATTTGGTTTGCTGGCTCACTTTCATCTAATTTTAGATATTTATATAGTAAGCTATCCAAGGTGTTGATACAAATAGGCTTTGCTATGTAATCCGTCATCTTAGCCTGCGTTAGATCGTTTTTTATTGTATCTAGTGGATTCGCAGTCATTGCCACAATAGGTCTACTAAATCCTCTTTGGCGTATCAAACTAGATGCTTCAAATCCCGACATTTTAGGCATAAAAATATCCATAAGAATTAAGTCAAACTGATTATCATTAATCATCTCCAATGCCATATATCCATCTTTCGCCATAGATACATTAAGACCAAATTTAATCAACAATTCATAAACTACCACTTGATTGATAGCATTATCTTCAACCACCAGTATATCCCCCTCAAAGCGCCTGATTTGGTTATCTAGGGAATGCTTGATTTCTGTATTCTTAACCTCCGCCGGATCGCATGGTTTAAGAGGTAACAAAACAGTTACTGTGGTGCCTACATTAACCTCACTTTCTACCTTTATGCTACCACCAATCAAATCCACCAATTGTTTACTGATTACCATCCCAAGGCCTGTTCCATCCTGGGCTCTTGTTCGAATGTTCTCCTCCTGAGAAAACGGATTAAATATATCCTTTAAGAATTCCGGTTTCATTCCAATCCCAGTATCAGCAATGATAAACCTTACAATATCCTTATACTGATCCACTGTCATAGTCACACTACCATGCAACGTATACTTCACACCATTAGATAAAATATTCGTAAGAATCTGACCTATACGTAGGGAATCCCCTAGATATGTATCCCCCACTTCCTTATGAATATTTATAATAAGACTTATATTTTTCTCCTTTGCCTTTAAATCTATTAAGGATACAAAACGATTAATCATAGTTCGGAGAGAAAATGGTTCTTCTACAATAGACATCTCCTCTTCTGAAATCTTTGTAAAGTCCAAGATCTGGTTAATTATATTAAGTAGATCTGTGGCACTTTCCTCTATTTTTTCAAGATAGTTATATATTTTAAAACTTCTAGTTTCATCAAGAGCAAGGCTGGTTAATCCAAGGATTCCATTCATTGGAGTACGAATCTCGTGGCTCATCTTAGCCAAAAATTCTGATTTAGCTCTCATAGCCTCCTCTGCGGCAGCCTTAGCTTCTTGAAGCTCTGTTACATCCAGATAAACCCCACGATATCCAATATAATTACCTAAATCATCTCTTTTCGCTAACCCATTTTGCAATACCCAGTGGATGTGATGTTCCTTATCCTCTAGTGGAAGAAGTAAATCTTTTAATACCATATTCTCTTCCCGCAACATTTTTTTAAACTGATGTGCTAGTTGCCTTCTAACATTCTGAGGAAAATGTTCATAAAAATACTTTCCAATATAATCTTCAGGTTCATATCCCAAAACAGTTTTAATTCCATCACTAATATAAGTAAAACGGCCCATTTGATCCATTTCAAAAATAAATTCATTGGTTACCATGGATACAGCAAGAAATCGCTCTTCGCTTTCTTCGATAAGATGTTGCGCAACATACTGTTCCGTAATATCTTCAACGATGCAGCCACAGTATCCATATGCAGGTTGATAACAGGTATGCTTTAGATATTTGTCTAATGTCTCATTATACTCTACTAATGTATTACTTGCCCCGTGAATAGCCGCTTCCCCATAGAATTGGACTAAAACCTTATCCCAATTTGGAAACAATTCTTTATAGCTACGTTTTAACAACTCTGATTTGGAAACCCCAATAATTTCAGCATATGCTTCATTAACAAACTCATAATTCAAATCAATTGGACGCTTTATTAAGTCAGTTGTTACTGATGCTACAAAAAAACCATTTGACATATGATCAAATAAATTAGTAAAGTTTTCGGGATTAGAGAAAAAGGATGGCCGTCTTCTTTGTCTCTTTAGCTTTCTACCAAATTGTCTCATTGTATTAAACATTCATACTGCTCCCTCTTATCCTGACATAATCCTGCATAACTGAATTAATATGGTTAATTATACCATATTTAAACAATATATGATAGTCTATCTAATGTTTTATCGTACTTTTTTGTATACTTCGATACTCTTCTTCTACCGGGTCTTTCATCTCATAGATACGCTTCCACTCCTTAGAATCTGTCACCTTCACTGCCTCACATCTATTTTTATATAAGAAGCGAACTAGATTATAACAATCAATCCAAATTTCACCGTTTCCATCTTTTTGAGATTCATCAAAAATAATCTGCATTCCAAAATGAAGATGAGAGGTTTCAATATTATTTGTATTTTCTTTTGTGCTATATCCTGTTCTTCCCATATAACCAATTACATCTCCAGCCGTAACAATACTTCCTTCTTTCAAATTTGAACTATATGGATAATTCTTTCTCAAATGTGCGTAATAATAGTATCTTTTTTTATCAAAGCTACGAATTCCTATGCGCCATCCTCCATACTGATTCCAACCGATGGCCTCTACATAACCTGATTCCACCGCAATGATAGGGGTTCCCACTTGCCCCATCATATCATGTCCTAGATGTCTTCTTTTAAACCCATAAGACCTAGATACACCGAAATCATCAAAATCGCTATATGGAAAATTCTTTGCCACAGGTAAAAATGCTTTTAATCCATAGACCTTTTCCCATGATATGGAAGGATTACTATCATCCTTAAGAGTTTCTCTCTCGTATTCCCCCACGAATCCACCCAGGATTGCTTTATAGGAATCATAATAGTATTTATAGTATTGCATATCCTTTGTTAAATTCTCCATGGTTTCTTTATTTTCAGTTAATTTCTTTACCAACTCAGACATTTGAGAACTTTTATATTTTTTGAAATCTCCACCATTTTTTACTGCAAGATAAGCCAAAAGTTCAATCCAATTTACATGAATTTTCTCTCCATAGGTACTTACATCAAATTGATAGGCATCACACAAGGCCTGATATGAAACATTAAAATCTACCCATTTAATATATTTTTTTTCTGTGTCCTCCTCCTCAGATTCTTCCTCACTCTGTTCTTTGATAACCTCAATCTCTGTAGGCTCATGATTCTTCCTACTCATTTTATGTAAGAGTAAACCACCAACCAATAGGCTAAATATTATCACTTCTACGAGAATAAATAATATAGTCTTTCTCAAAATATGTTCTCCTATAACTTTATTATGTCTTAATATTTTATGAAATGCTTAATGCGTTCATTACAAAAACAAACTTACTAACCTTTGCTTATATAGAATAAATCTATTGAAATTTTTATAAAAGAATAGTAGGATTAAAGAAAAAGGGGGTATTGCATGGAAAATCATGAAATTAAGATTTCCTGCTCTTACAACTCAGCTTTGACTCTCAAAGCAAACTATGGTCATTTTGCAACTAACCATTCTCATATTAATTATTATATTGATATGACCACCCTCAAAGTACGTCAGAATGAGGCTTCTGCTATTGCTAAATCCATGGCAAATGATTATGTTTCTACAACAGTAGTGGATACTATCATCTGCATGGATGGAACAGAAATTATCGGTGCCTATCTAGCCCAGGAACTTTCTGCTGCCGGAATAATGTCCATGAACTCTCATAAATCTATCTATATTATTACTCCAGAATTCAATTCCAATGGTCAGCTTATCTTTAGAGATAACATTCAACCAATGGTGAATAACAAACATATTCTTTTACTTCTTGCCTCTGCGACAACTGGCAAAACAATTGCAAAAAGTCTGGAATGTATTGAATATTATGGAGGTAAGATTGAAGGAATTTCGGCTATTTTCAGTGCTGCTAAAACTATTTGTGGCCATAATATTCACTCCATCTTCTCTTCTAAAGACTTACCGGATTACATGAATTATCCACAAAAAGATTGTCCTTTCTGTAAACAGGGAAGGAAAATAGATGCCATTGTCAATAGCTACGGCTATTCAAAATTATAGACTCACAATCCTATTAGCGGAATTTACTTATACGAATCTCCATCATAAAGAGAGTTGTCGATATTGACAACTCTCTTTATGATTCTTGCTTTTTTGAGACTTCCTTTCATATATATAATCCTTTTTGGTTATTCTAATTCTATCCAATGTAACAATATTATGATTGTGTAATATGAGCCTATCGTTCCGTCAATAAATGATATATCATTTCAACTCTTAATCTAACTAGACACAATCAACATTTTATATTAATATGTTTATAGATGTAACAATTTTTGATAGTAGGAGTGTAACTTACCCATGAATCATATTATTTTAAGTGCGGACAGTACCTGTGATTTAGGAAATACCCTTAAAGAACAGTACGATGTTCACTACTTTCCTTATCATATTATACTTGAAGAGAAAGATTATCTCGATAATGTAGACATAACGCCTGAAGAAATATATAAGATTTATTATGATCGAAAAGTTCTACCAAAGACATCCGCTATTAACGTGGAAGAATATATAGATTATTTAAAGGTTTATACGGATAACGGAAATGACGTTATTCATTTTAATCTTGGTGGTGCTCTATCCAGTTCATACCAGAACTGTAAGTTAGCGGCTCAGGAGTTACCTGGTGTATACCCCATAAACAGTTGTAGTCTATCTACTGGAATTGGTCTTCAAGTATTGGATGCGGCAGATATGATTAAAGAAGGCAAGAGTGCTAAAGAAATCTATGATACGCTACACCAATCTACAGAACAATATCATGCAAGTTTTATTGTTGATACCTTAACCTTTCTTCATGCGGGTGGCAGATGTTCTTCCGCTGCTAAATTAGGTGCCAATCTATTAAATCTCAAACCTTGTATAGAAGTGGATAACACCACTGGGGGAATGACTGTTGGAAAGAAGTATCGCGGTAATCTGGAAAAGGTACTGGTTCACTATGTTAAAGATAAATTGCAACAATACCCGGATATTGTGAATAACCGTATCTTTATCACGCACTCTACCATTGATTCGCACTATATAGATATCGTTCGGGATACGATAAATAGCGTTATGCATTTTGATCATATTTATGTTACGAATGCCAGTTGTACCATCTCCAGCCATTGTGGTCCTGGTACATTGGGAATTTTATTTAAAACTGAAACTAAAGCGAAATAATATAAGAAATGAGCGTATTGCCAATTGACAAAACCTGACAATTTGCATATGTTATAAGATAGAAAAAGGATGGAAAATTAGCATGCATTTATGCCATTTCCCATCCTTTTTCTATCTTACCTTCAGTAGCTCCGGCAATTGTTCAACTGTCTCTAACTTAGCGTCATACTCCTCTACCTGTCCAAAACCATAGGCGGCAAAGATAAAAGGTAGTCCTGCTTTTTTTGCTGATTTCTGGTCACCTAGGGTATCCCCAACATATACTGGATTTAAGAATCCATTTCGCTTTACAACCAATCTAATATTACCTGCTTTATCTAAACCGGTTCTTCCCGGATTCTCATAATCGATAAAGTATTGACTAAGATTATGTGCCTTAAAAAATGCTTCAATATAACCATCCTGGCAATTACTTACAATAGCAAGCTTATATGACTTTTGAAGTATTTTTAGTGTCTCTTCAAGTCGGGGAAATAAATATCCTCCAACTTTAGAAACATATTCATTTTCATAATCACAACAGATTTTTAAGATCTCATAACATTTTTCCTCTTCCATATCAGGTAGGAATTGCCTTATGACATCTTGCATCAGTAAACCCATAACACCCATAATATCCTCTTTTGTGATTATTCTGTTTATATTATACTGCTTAAAGATGACATTCCAGGAATCTGCCACCTCTTTACTGCAATCCCACAGTGTTCCATCCAAATCAAAAATAATACTGTCTGTTCTCATTTTTTCCTCCTTCTATCTTTTATATCTTGCAAGTTATGATTTTCTCTTGAAAACTTCCACAAGGAAAGCTACAATATAAGCTATTAATTCTTAATTAATAAATAAATCCATAGGAGGTATCCCATGACAAAAATTGAATTAGTACGAAGTGAAATGGTTGCTGCCATGAAAGCTGGAAACAAACCTAGAAAAGATGCATTATCCATGCTACTTTCTGTATTAAAGAATAAGGCAATTGATAAACGTGCAGACTTATCGGTGGAAGAGGAAAACGAAGTAATCCTAAAAGAAATCAAGCAAACAAAGGAAACTTTAGAAACAGCACCAGCTGATCGAGCTGATATTATAGAAGAATGCAATCTTAGAATCCAAGTATATCAAGAGTTTGCTCCTCAATTTCTCAGTGAAGAGGAAATCAAAGCGATTATTTCTTCTATTCTTACTAAGCTTAATATTACAGAACCTACTGCCAAAGACAAAGGCAAAATCATGAAGGAATTAATGCCTCAGGTAAAAGGTAAATCTGATGGCAAATTGGTTAATGACCTTGTAACCTCATTGTTTCACTAGTATTCTCTTCCATATCCTTTGCCGTATAAGATATTCTCAGCAGTAAATTCTTCTTCAGAATTATACCAAGGCATAGTAAGCTTTCCGGTAAATTTTTTTTCACCTGCCAGCACGTTAGCGATGGCATCCCCTTTGCTACCTGGCAGGTAACACATGACTATGGAATCCCATTGTTCTATATATGGGCTGATATCTAACTGTCTTCCTGCAACTAATAGGGTAATAGTTGGATGACCCAGTTCTTTAGCTTCTTCAATAGCCTCTTTATTACCAGATAACCCTTTCTCTGAGGTAAGATTAGTTGTCTTTACATCTCCCTTTTCACTAATATATGCACTTTCTCCTACACATAACAGAGTGACATCAGCATTTTGTGCCTCTAATTTGTCTGTAACAATCGTATACTTCTTCTCCATTTCCAATGCCTGTAAACCTTTAAGTATCGTGGAGCCTTTCCGTAATTGATCCCCACTTCCTTCTGTCAATAAGCCACCACATTGTACTTCTAGATTATCCGCTGCTGGGCCAGTAACATAGATCGTAAGCCCTTTCTTAAGTGGTAACAATTCCTTTTCATTTTTTAAAAGCACGAGGCTTTTCTGTACCAGGGATGCAGCCAATTTATTGGCATAATTCTCATCTAATTCTTCTGATACCTTTATAATTCCTTTTCCACTGAAGAGACCTAAAGCTTTTTTAGCGGTAAGTATCCTAGTCACTGCCTCATTAACTCTCTTCTCTTGTAATAATCCCTTTTCCACTGCCTGAGCGATGGCAGCTGTATAATCAGAAGCCTTTTTAGGATTACTAATCATATCCACACCGGCATTTATTGCGGATGCAAGCTTTTCTTCTAAGCTGTCCTTATTAATTAACTCGACATCGGATGCTTTGGTTAGGATAATACCATCAAACTTCATGACGTTACGTAACATATCGGTTAGTAGTTCCTTGTTCTCTACCATTTTTGTTCCATTGATGCTACAAGAGCTTGTTTGGATGGCTATTGGCATTTCATTATTTTCATCTTTAGCAGCATCTAATAGTTGACGAAAGATGAATAGTTGCTGCCTGATTTCATCCTCTGTCAGACTAATATTCTCTGTAGACCATCCGTGCCCTGTGCTAATAAAACCGGTAAGACATGGCATAATACCGGCGCTTACCAGCCCCTTTACATAAGACATTCCTAGCGAATACACCTCTTTATAGTCATCCGAATAACACTGGAACGTACCACCCCAGCATGGATTAAACGAGGTTGCAGCCACAGAGGCAAAGCTTACTATGGCACCAGCTTTCCTATTCTCTTTTCCAACATACTCTCCTATCTTATATAGAGAATCCTTATCTCCTACGACTCCGAGTCCCATATTTCCAGGAAAAACTACTGTTCTAGTTAAAGTTTCTTCCAAATAATGATAGGTATCTCCTTCTGGGACCAAAGTTTCTAAAGAACCTGTCATCTGTGCTGCTTTTTCCTGAATAGTAAGGCTGTTTACAAGGCTATTAATATCACTTGTTTCTATAAATTTTTGTTTTGTAGACTTTATTGTCGGCTTGACAATCGGAACTGGTGTTACGAGAGAAACCTCATTCTGATTACAGCCTGTCAGCACTAATATTCCTGCTATCACTAAACCTACTCTTACGGGCAACTTTCTCATGACGTACCTCCCTAATACAATCTTTATTGCTTTGGAATAAAGCTGTCAAATATAAAATAATTAAAATGCTCTTTACTCTCCTCTAACTCTTCTTGGCTTTTTATCGTCCAAGCAATCGTTTTTAACTTGTATATATCCCTTACGATGGATAGAGATGACAAATGGGGATATAAATACTCATATGCAATAAAGTCCGGACTACCTAATCTATTAAGCAAAAGCCTACTAAGTATCCAATACATTAACTTATTTCCCTTATCCCTATTTCTAATAAAATCAGTCGCTAATTGCCCTCTGATAATATCTTTTTGATTATTTTTATACCAATTTAGCGCCAATGGATTAAAAGACTCCATACAATAAGTCCCTTTATAATTCTTTAGTATCTCATTTGCAAGCGGACATAGAGATAAATCCGTATGTTCAATTTTAAATTCAATGATTAATGGTACCTTACCATCCACCACCTGTAAAACTTGACTAAGGGTTGGAATGGTCTCATTACTGTGACAAAGATGAAACTTCTGCAGTTCCTCACAAGTATATTCATTCACTCTTCCCTTACTATTACAAATTCGATTTAAGGTATAGTCATGAAATACCATTGGAACCTTATCTTTGGAAAGCTGGATATCCAACTCTATCCCATAACCTGCTTCCACTGCTAAATGAAAAGCAGCCAAGGAATTTTCCGGTGCCTTCCCCTCATTATTATGTAACCCCCTATGGGCATATAAATAATTGTCAAAAGGGGTGAAATCAGGTCGATCAAACATACGAGGCATAATTAGTATTGGATATGCAATAAGAGCAACAAAGAGGACAAACCCTGTAATAGTAAAAAAAAGTGACATAGTATTCTCCTATTTCATTAATAAATACACAAAATAAACTCCGTAGGATGCCAGCATAATAAGACCGGTTCCTTTACGTAATTCCTTATTCTTAATAACTCCTACCCAAAGAAGTAGAGAAGCTGCTATACATACTACCCCATCTACGATGAATTCGGTCTGGTAAGGAACCGCCTTGATAAGACAGGTTGTCCCTAATACAAATAATATATTAAAGATATTACTTCCTACAATATTACCAATGGCAATATCACTATTTCCTTTTCTTGCAGCAGCCGTGGATGTCATCAATTCTGGCAAGGAGGTTCCAAAAGCAACTACTGTAAGACCGATGACACGATCAGTAAGACCTATCTTTGTAGCAATAAATTTGGCACTGTTAACAGTAATATCACTACCGATGATAATGGCAGCCAACCCCAATAATGTGACTAAAAAAAGAATAGGCCAAGCCATTGGCTTTTTATCTTCAAGCTTCTTTTCATGATCACTAGCATTCTTAATCTCTGTCTTTAGATATTCGTCGTTGATACCTTTTTTTGTAGTATAAATCAGATAAATAAAAAAAAGAATAAATAAAGTCCAAAAGACTACACCAGCAAAAAGCCCTAGTTCACCAGTAAATGCACCAAATAATACTAAAATAATACTGATTACAACCACAAAAGGTATCTCATAGCGAACGGTTGATTTACCCACTTTCAGAGGAATAATTAAGGCAGAAATACCAAGAATCAAAAGAATATTCATAATATTGCTACCCAATACATTTCCAATGGCAATACCTGTACTGCCCTTTAATGCTGCACTTATACTAATGGCAGCTTCCGGCGCACTGGTTCCAAACGCCACAATGGTAAGTCCTATGACTATTTGAGGAATGCCAAGCCTTGTTGCTATCATGGATGCACCATCTACAAAATAATCCGCGCCCTTAATCAGCAAAATAAATCCTACTATTAACAGCCCTATATTCTCAGCTAATTCCATTTGTCTCTCCCTCAATCCTTTGTACTTAGTAAAAGTCTTTCCTCTTATGGTTTATAATATAACTATCAATTTACTATTTTTTTCTTAGATAGTCATTTACAATTAAAGCCACAACTTCATTATAACTAGATGCTCCTAAGACTTGTGAATTGGCTTTCAAATAAGCATCGTTTACCTTTGTCTGTAAATTGGAGATTGTTCCCTCATACTTATCCCAGAAAACGTGTTTATTCTCAATGTCTTGATTAGCCCTGTCACATAATTTTCCTCTTATCTCCATATAAGCGTCCTTGTCATACGAATATAACTCGTTCATACAATATGAATAAGCAGTCATTGCCCCACTATATTGAAATGCAGAGTTTTGACTATTCCTACAGGCTAGATAGGCTACAAAATTAGCTTCCTCTTCTTTCATAATTCCCTTTAAATGTGCAAGTTCATGACACATAACAAAAGGCTGTTGATAAACCGGCATATCAGAGTTATAGTTAGCTTCAACGGTATAAAAAGAATATACGCCACTAACTTGCTGATAAGATAAAAGTTCAGCAAAAAGCATATACTTGGGTTTTGGATAGTAGCCCGTCAGACTGGTGTATGTCTTAGAAAGTTCTTTCATTGCGACTCTAGAGTTTTGACGAAGATTCGTAAAGGAAATATCCTTTTCGCCTACCTCATTAATCTTACCAGTCAAATACTCACAAACTTCTTTTAATTCTTCCACTCCATACTGTTTTTCGTTAAAACCCTCTTTTGAGGCAAAACTGGTTTTCTGATAATTTATACCACAAAATATAATAAAAACAAAGAATATAGTACTTAAGATTAGAAGCCCATTACATCCAACTTTTGCCCAATAACCCTTTATTTGTCCTTTTTTTCTTGGAATCACCAATGTTCCATATAGAATACTTCCAATCAGCAACAAACATAGCATATATAGGCTTATCTCAGCAACTGAAAAAGGAACTAGATTAAAGACAAAGGCAAATACTACTGAAAGATATCGATATACATATGTATAATAGCCGTCTGCAAACCCATCTATGTACCTCGACAAAAGAGATAACACAAGTCCAAATAAAATAAGACTTAAGGACAACCATATTTTATGCGTATTTTTTATGTTTAGTTTCCTATGTTTTTGTTTTTCTCTCATTTTCCCTCCTATGAGTATTGTAAGCGTTAGGTATATTATAACAGAAAGTTAAAATATGTACAGATGGAACCATTTTCAATCACCTAAACCTTTATTAATTAGGGAACATTCATATTATATCTACAAGATTCATCATACATTTCTTATAAATTTCATTATTTTATTTAATAACTAACAATACGTCACAATATTGACGAATTTTTTGTAGCTTGATAGTATTAATTAGTAAAACAATGTTTCTTGCATCAACATTTTACTTGAAGGAGGGTAAACAATGTTACAAAAACTCTTTAAACTAAAAGAGAACAACACAAATGTTAGAACAGAAATTATTGCAGGTATCGCTACTTTTATGACCATGGCATATATACTTGCTGTAAACCCAATGACCATTGCAAATACCAATGCTGGAGCAAGCGTTCAGCTGAATAATGCTGTATTCCTTGCAACTGCTATCTCTGCTGCAATTGGTACTTTATTTATGGCCTTCCTAGCTAATAAGCCTTTTGCTTTGGCTCCAGGAATGGGATTAAACACATACTTTGCATCTATCGTTGCACTTATCATGGTAGACACAAAACTAAGTTATGATGAAGCTTTTCAAGGTGGGTTAGCTATTATCTTAATTTCTGGTATCCTATTTACCGCACTAACGCTTTTTAAAATACGTGAAAAGATTGTGGACGCTATTCCAACCGGAGTTCGTTTCGGTATCACTGCAGGTATTGGTTTAATGTTAGTAAATGTCGGTTTAAGTTCTGCCGTTTATGGCGAGAAAGGTGATAGCTTTACTATTATTGGTTTCTTCTCGAAAGGCGCAAGAGATACCCACACTGCAATGGGGGCCGCAGGCGCTGACTATGGCTTATTAATCGTTTATATTATTACTTTCTTTATTGGTTTATTTGCGATTGCAGTTTTAAATCATAAGAAGATAAAGGGTTCCATTCTCTATGGAATGCTAATCTCATCCATTGCTTATTTCATTGGTGGCTCAATCATTGGAGAAGATGTATTTGCTCCTATAAAGAATTCTTCTTTTATTCCACAGTTTGGTGATTTAGCTGACAAAACCTTATTTAAATTCGACTTCTCTGCACTATTTGAAATGGGTGCATTAGCAGCTGTTATGACAATTATTACTTTCTGTATGGTAGATATGTTTGATACCATTGGTACATTACTTGGTACTGCTGGAAAAGCTGGTATGTTAGACAAAGATGGTAAGATGGAAAATATGGGAAAAGCTCTTCTTTCTGACTCTCTTGCTACTTGTGTTGGTGCATGTACCGGTACTTCTACAGTAACTACCTTTATCGAGTCCGCATCCGGTATTGAGGAAGGTGGAAGAACTGGATTAACTTCTGTAGTAACAGCCATCTTGTTCTTAGCTTGTATCTTCTTAGCTCCTGTAGCTGCAATTATACCAGCTCCCGCTACTGCTGCAGCCTTAGTATTTGTTGGTGTTTTGATGCTCAGTTCCTTAAAATTCATTGATTATACAGATTTTTCTCAGTCTGTTCCAGTTGTACTTATGTTAGCATTCATGATGCTTACAAGTAGCATCGGAAATGGTATTGGTATTGGTTTAATCACTTACTCAGTAATCAAGCTTTGCACTGGTAAGTATAAGGATGTATCCATTATCACCATTATTCTTTCAATACTATTTATCGCTAAATTCTTTATAATTTACTAAGTTTTTTAGAAAAAAATAAAGCCCTGTTCTAGGAATTCCTAAAACAGGGCTTTTTGCTATGGGTAATAGGTTTATGCTACACAAACGTTAACTGCCTGATCTCCACGAGCGCCTTTAGTTACATCATAAGTAACTTTCTGGCCTTCCTGTAAAGTCTTGAAACCTTCAGACATAATACCTGTGAAGTGAACGAAGATGTCCTCGCCAGTTCCATCGTTAGTGATAAATCCAAATCCTTTTTCTGAGTTAAACCATTTTACTGTACCTTTGTTCATGAAAGATACCTCCTAAATAATATTCATACTTTGCATGTTAATTCCATAAACGGAGGAATCTAATCCGTTACTCGCTTACGATAACTAGAACTCAGGTAAACAGGTGTAGCCAATTAACTCTGTGTTTCTGTTATTGCTTTATAACAATTGTTGCGACACAACCTTAGTTATAAAAAAATTCACATCAATTGTACGTCATATTACTGAAAGACTTACAATACTGATGTGAATCAAATCAACATATAAAATACTACTGTCAGTGTAACATTAGTATAATCTAATGTCAAGGCAATGAACTATTTTTTGTTAGACATAATTTTACATTTTTGTCACTCATTTGGTCTCTGATAAAAATTACCTTGTATCTGATTGGATTTTACAATGTTAATAAAAGCATTCTCATCCACTTTTTTTATTACAGATACCACCTGACTGATTTCATCACTGGATACTACAGAATACAACATATCTCTCTCCTGATTCTTATACAACCCAGTTCCTTTAAACAATGTAGCATCATGATGAGTAGCAATGCGAATCTGTTCATACACTTCATCTGGCTTATCAGTAATAATCCAGAGAGTTTGTTTCTGGTATTTGCGAAATAAGAATCGTACAGTAATTGTATTTACATACTGATAGATAATGGAATACATGGCTTTTTCCCAACCAAATAATAACCCCGCAATTGTTAAAATCACAGCATTTCCCATTAAGATGTAATTCCAAGCATCAACTCCGTATCGCTCTGATACAAAAATAGAGATAAAATCTGTCCCTCCACTAGTGGCATTATTCCAAAGACAGATACTGATTGCAAAGGCAGTAATAACACCACCAAAAACACAGATTAGCATCACATCATAGGTAATATTAAAAGAAGGCATAATATCAGTAAATAAACTGGTGAGTAAAATCATCAATCCAGAATACAACGTAAACTTCTTGCCTATAAAACGGTAACTCAATACGGCAGGAAAAACATTGAGAATAATGTTTACTGCACTGAATGGAACCGTAAGATTAAGATATTTTTTGCATATTTCCTGAATCAGGATGGTTAATCCTGTAAAACCACCTGGAATCAAATTTCCCTGATGTACAAAACTATTCAGGTTAAATGCCATAATTGCTGCTGCAATTACGATAAGGGCAATTCTCTTAACTTCCCTTAATCGAACCCATTTCATCCTCTGGCTCCTTTCCACCTTACTATCTTCCTACATTCTGTAAGCAAAAGCTCAATACAATAATGAGTGCACAGCCAACTACTAAGGCAACCGCGTATTTCGCATATTTTTTCACAATAACACCACCTTATCTTTCAGTTGCATTATATACAGTATTCTACTAAAAAGCAATTAATTCGTTAAAGCATTGTATGGCGTATCCATCGGTCATTCCCGCTATATAATCCAAAATTGCCTGTATATACAGTTCTCTGGTCTCCAAGCGACGATAAATTTTCTGATTATCATACGTACAACTCCTGGATAGTCGATTATCTCTTATGCTTTCAGGAACAATTTCCCCAATATAGTCTTCTTCACAATACTTAATAATATAGTCAAAGAATCCTTTGTAGAGACATTCCCCCTTATTACAGGAGGAATAAAGATGCTCCAAAGTACCCTCTCCTAAGTAAAGTTCCAGTAATGCATCAAAAATACTTTCCAGCACCAACTTACTATACTGAACAAAATACTCTAGACGTTCACTGGAGTAAATTTTTCGATAATTAAAATTCTTTACCTCATTCATTAGCTCTGCTCTACCTTCTGAGAGACAGATTCCTCTATCTAAAGTACTGTTTTCCACAATATCAGTAATAAAATCATGCATAATAACAAATGTATTCAGAGAAGTATGCTTGTATTTGAAGGCAAGGTGCCCAAGGTCTTTCATATCCTGAATAGTAATTATCTTTAACTGCAAGGCATCCTCAATATCTCTACCTAAGTATGCAATCTTATCGGCAATTTTCACAACGCAACCTTCCCAAGTATAAGGCTGCATCTTCCCCGGCTGTGCGATTGTTGTAAGGTCTACTGCTTCATTTCTAGGATATAGTACAGCATCATTAACTTCTCCGCAATGGGAAATGATACCATCCCGTACCGCATAGGTAAGATTCATGTTCATATTTTTTCTGTCAGGAGATTGCAAAAGTTCGATGGAATCTACCATTCTGAGTCCATTTTTCTCGTGCCAGAAAGCTTGCTGTGGTAAATATCTTGACTTTATAGCTCCGATAATCTTCTCTCCTGAGTGACCAAAGGGAGCATGTCCCAAGTCATGCCCCATAGCAATTGCACGTGTAAGCTCACAGTTTAATCCTAACGCATTAGCAACCGTGTAGCTTACGGATTCTACATGCGCTACATGCTCCATTCTGGTGCAGATATGATCATTATGGGTATTGAAAAATACCTGTGTCTTATGCTTCAGCCTACGATATGCAAGACAGTGTAGGATTCTAGTATAATCTCTTGCAAATTCACTTCTGATATCA
Organism: Bacillota bacterium; assembly: GCA_023411225.1. Taxonomy (GTDB): domain Bacteria; phylum Bacillota; class Clostridia; order Lachnospirales; family Lachnospiraceae; genus KM106-2. The sequence continues at coordinate 23,286 of JAEYPA010000143.1, read as the reverse complement.
TTACTTCGATGGTAAAGTTCGGTAGAACGACTTATGGCCTCATTCCACTTTGAATGCCCCTCTTTCATGGCAACTGACTGAAACTGATTCATAGCCCTTACCTCTTTCTATTTACATCAATATTTTCTATAGGACAAGACAATCAACCTCTTAATCCACAGATATAGAATTATGTTACACTATATATCAAATATATCATAATACCCCTTAATGTACCATATTATAAGAGATTTTTATTATGTAATGCTGCGGTATAACATACCTATCCATGCTTTGTATTTTCTCCTTCATTTTATAAAATAAGATTTATTGATAAAACGTTATATTTGCATTGAAAACATTTCAAATATATGGTAAACTATTCATATTTATGATAAAGAAAAGGAGAAAAAGTATGGAAAAACACAGTAAGCAGAATGAGCCTTTGGTAACTCATATTTTTACAGCTGATCCATCTGCGCATGTATTTAATGGAAAGCTTTACATCTATCCTTCTCACGATTTAGATCATAATGGAGAAGACAATGATAACGGTGATCAATATAAGATGGAGGATTATCACATTCTTTCTATGGATGACATTGATGCTCCTTGTATTGACAACGGAGAAGCTCTACATATGAAAGATATCCCATGGGTAAGTAAACAGATGTGGGCACCAGATGTTGCCTATAAAGATGGTACCTATTATTTATTCTTTCCAGCTAGAGACAAAGATGGCATTTTCCGTTTAGGTGTAGCAACCAGCACAAGTCCTGTTGGACCATTTACTGCTGAGCCAAATTATATTGAAGGAAGCTATAGCATTGATCCTGCAGTGTTAATGGATGATGATGGAAAAGGCTATATCTATTTTGGTGGTCTTTGGGGTGGTCAATTAGAACAATGGGAGGGTAATGTATATAATCCTAATGGCACTGAACCTCCTAAGGGTGCTCCTGCATATGGACCAAGAGTTGCAGAACTAACTGATGACTTAAAGTCCTTTAAGTCCGCTCCTGAGGAAATTCTAATTGTTGACGAAGATGGCAATCCTCTTACTGCTGATGATGAAGAAAGACGTTATTTCGAAGGGCCTTGGATGCATAAGTATCATGGTAATTACTATTTATCCTATTCTACTGGTACTACACATTACTTGGTTTATGCAGTTGGAAAAACTCCTAAGGGACCTTTCACTTACAAAGGCAGAATCTTAGAACCTGTCATTGGCTGGACAACGCATCATTCCATCGTTGAATTTAAGGGTAAATGGTATCTATTCTATCATGACTCCTCCTTATCGGGTGGTGTTAATCATAAACGTTGTGTTAAATTTAGAGAGTTAACATACAACGAAGACGGAACCATTCAACCTATGGATCCATATAAAGACTAACAGCCTATCATTCTCTATTATTGAATTTTTAACAGGGTAATCTACTACAATCATATAGGGAAGAGTTCTTGTTAATAGAACTCTTCCCTATATGTATGATAGAGTAGATTCAATATTTAGGTTAATACGGAAGGACACAATTTCTTTAGTACTTCCTTTACTGTTGTAATCTCTCTTTGTAAATAAGTCTTTCCTCCACAAAACAGAAGTCCTTCCTCTACATTTCCTTTTACCGCTCGAATTAAGGCATCCGCAATACAATATCTGGTTTCCTTCGGATTGCAAGTGTTAATGCAATTCTTACAGCCTGTGGTAGGCACACGTCCACTACTTATTCTTTGTAAAAAGGTGTTGTTTATGGCTCGCCCAGGTAAACCTACAGGACTTTTAATTATGACAATATCCTCTTCTTTACAATCGATATAAGCCTTCTTATATGCTTCATGAGCATCACACTCTTTTGTTGTCACAAAGAGACTTCCTACCTGTACCCCATCAGCTCCTAAAGACAAATACTCTTCGACTTCCTGATGATTTTGTATGCCGCCAGCACAAAAAACAGGAATTTTCTTTTTGTATTTTTTTTCGTACACTCTTACTAATCCGATTATTTTCTTAATCTCATCACTATAGCTGTGCTTCTTATAATAATCTATTTCTTCTTCATGAAACCCAAGATGGCCTCCCGCTTCTGGGCCTTCTACTACTACAAGATCAGGACATACCTGCTGCTTTTTATCCCAAAACTTTAGTATGATTTGTGCTGCCTTAAGGGAAGATACAATAGGTGCTAGCATAGTTTTACTTCCTTTCGTTAAAGCTGGAAGTTCAATTGGCAGGCCTGCACCAGAAATAATCATATCTACTCCATGTCTCACTGCCTCTTTTACATACCTGGCATATTCCTTCGTTGCAACCATGATATTTATCCCTAGTACGCCTTCTGGAGCAATCATCCTTGCCCTTTTTATATGTTCTCCAATCATCTTTAAATTGGACTCTAGCGGTTGCTTATTATATTCTGGTTCACTAAATCCAATCTGAGCAGCAGAGATTACTCCAATTGCCCCTTCTTTTGCAACTGCTCCAGCAAGAGAACTTAAACTAATACCAACGCCCATTCCACCTTGCATGACTGGATATTTTAATTCTTTATTTCCGATTATTATGATGGTACACCTCCACAATACTATAACAAGTTACATCGCCCGAAATCTTTTATATCTTCGTTCCAAAAGCTCTGCAAAATCTTTGTCACTATGATTTTCTAAAAAACAAATAATCTGTTTTTTTAATTCAAGTACAAGATTTTTCTGACTGGTTTCTTCTTGTATAATCTTTTCCACTATTCCCATTGCTTGTAACTCTTCTGCAGTCATTTTCATCAACTTGGCAGCCTCTGGAGCCCGTTTGCTGTCTTTCCAAAGTATAGAAGCAAATCCCTCAGGAGATAAGATAGAGTAAGTTGCGTTTTCAAGCATCCAAACCTCATCAGAGACACCAAGTGCAAGTGCTCCTCCACTACCACCTTCTCCAATGAATATGGACAGAATCGGAACTTTTAACCCGGACATCTCATATAGGTTACGAGCAATGGCTTCTCCTTGTCCTCTCTCCTCAGCCTCGATGCCACAATAAGCACCCGGAGTATCCACAAAGCATATGATAGGGCGATGAAACTTTTCTGCTTGTTTCATAAGTCGCAAAGCTTTACGATATCCTTCCGGTTTTGGCATTCCAAAGTTGCGTAATATATTTTCCTTGGTATTATGCCCTTTTTGTGTCCCAATAACAGTGACAGCTTTCCCATTAAGCCTGGCAATTCCACCGACTACAGCCCGGTCCTCACCAGACAGTCTGTCGCCATGAAACTCTATAAAACTAGAAAATATTCCTTGTATATAATCTAATGTGGAGAGACGATTTGCATCGCGAGATTGCATTACTCTCTCCCATGGGGTAATTTCTTTCTCCATACTTAACTCCTTACCAGTGCATACAACAATTGTTTCATAGTCTTTCTCTTGCAAATTCGATCAATAAAGCCATGTTCCAATAAATATTCTGCCCTCTGAAACCCTTCAGGTAATTTTTGACGGATTGTTTGTTCTATGACACGAGGCCCTGCAAATCCAATCAACGCCCCCGGTTCTGCTAGAATAATGTCCCCTAGCATGGCGTAGCTTGCCATCACACCTCCAGTAGTTGGATCTGTAAGAACAGAGATATATAATAGTCCTTCCTCATCATGTCTTTTTAATGCCTGAGAAGTCTTTGCCATCTGCATCAGCGACACAATACCTTCTTGCATTCTTGCCCCACCAGAGCAACAAAACAGGATAATTGGTAATCTCTCTCTTGTAGCTCCTTCCACTAGTCGTGTTATCTTTTCCCCCACAACATATCCCATACTTCCCATCATGAATTTGGCTCCCATGACACCAATGGCCACAGGCGCTCCATGAATGGTTCCTATCCCAGTAAGCACTGCCTCCTCTAAAGAAGTAGCTTCCTTGGTAGCTTTTAATTTTTCAGAATAACCAGGAAAATCTAAAGGGTCACTTATCTCCATATCCTTATCCCATTCTATAAAACTTCCCTCATCTAAAATCATACTAAGCCTTTCTCTAGGGGAGATTCTAAATGGATGCATACAACTAGGACAGACATGATAGTTCTCAATCAAATCTTGGGTGTAGATGATATTATTGCATTGACTGCATTTTTCGAACAGACCATCCGGAATATCTATATTTCTTTTACTTTTCTTAGTTATTCTAAGGGTAGTCTTTTTAAATCGCTCCTTAATCATAACATCTCTCCTCTAAGCTTTACTCATACAAACTCGCTCAATATAACCAGTATCTAGCCGATTGTCTTTGTATTCCTTTTGTTCGATTATCTCATATAAGAAATCCGTATTAGTTTTTGTTCCTTCGATAACTAATTCACCTAGGGCACTCTTCATTTTTTCTATGGCTTCTGTCCGATCCCTGCCCTTTACTAAGATTTTAGCCAACAAGGAATCATACATGGAAGGAATGTTGTAGCCCTGATATAAAGCAGAGTCAATTCTTACTCCACAACCTCCCGGAAAATGAAGATTCTCTATGGTACCAGGGGAAGGCATAAAATCACGACTTGGATCCTCAGCATTTATTCGACATTCTATAGCATGACCAGTAAAATGAATCTCCTCCTGTTTTATGGTAAGACATTCGCCAGCTGCCATACGAATCTGTTCTTTAATTAAATCTATACCTGTGACTAGCTCGGTCACTCCGTGTTCTACCTGTATTCTTGTATTCATTTCCATGAAATAATAATTCTGATTATTATCCACAAGAAATTCTATGGTACCGACTGTAGAGTATCCTACTGCTTTAGCTGCACGAACTGCTGACTGTCCCATCTGATCTCTAATTTCTGGTTTTAATATCACTGCAGGGGACTCCTCTAATAACTTCTGATGTCTTCTTTGTAAAGAACAATCTCGCTCTCCAAGGTGAATAACATTACCATATTGATCCGCAAGAATCTGCACTTCTATATGCCTAGCGGGTGAAATATACTTTTCAATATACATGGTATCGTCTCCAAAGGCGCTTTTCGCTTCTGCCTGGGCCGTTTGAAACAGCTTTACAAATTCCTTAGAGTTGTTGGCGATTCGCATGCCCTTGCCTCCTCCACCTAAGGCGGCTTTTATCATCACAGGATATCCAAAGGAATCTGCTTGCTTCTTAGCAACTTTGACATCCAAAACAGCTTCTTTTGTTCCTGGTATAACAGGTATACCAGCTTCAATCATAGTCTTTCTGGCTTCTGCTTTATTACCCATCCTGTTTAATACCGTTTCATCCGGACCAATAAATGCAATATTACACTGTTTACATAAGGTCTCGAACTTACTATTCTCGGAAAGAAAACCAAAGCCTGGATGAATGGCATCTGCTCCGGTTGCTACGGCTGCACTTAAGATTCTCTGCATATTTAGATAACTTTCTTTTGCCTGCATTGGACCAATGCATATCGTTTCATCTGCCAGCATAGAATGAAGAGCCTCCTTATCAGCCTCAGAACATATTGCAACTGTTAGAATGCCCATTTCTCTGCAGGCTCTGATAATACGAACTGCTATCTCTCCACGATTGGCAATTAGGATTTTTTGAAACATATTACACCTCCAAACTACTGAATGACAAAGGTTAATGTAGCCTGGGCACAGACCATCTCCTCAACATAGGCGACTGCCTTAGCTACCCCAATTGGCCCTTTACGCTTCACCAATTCTACTTCCAGACGTAGCACATCACCTGGCACTACCTTCCTTCTGAATTTAGCATCCTGAATGCCACCAAAATACCCTGTTTTTCCCTTATATTCATCACAATAGAGACAAACTACAGTTCCGACCTGAGCTAGTGCCTCTATAATTAATACTCCCGGCATAACTGCTTCCTCAGGAAAATGTCCCGCAAAATAAGGTTCATTGTAAGAGACACATTTTCTACCAACGCCTCGCACTCCTGGTTCTAACTCTAAGATTCGATCAATTAAAAGAAATGGACTTCTATGAGGGATTATTTCCTTTATCTCATTAATATTTAATTCTATCATCCAATCCTCACTATTCCCTGGCCATATTCCACTAATTGCTCGTTTTCAACCAGAATCTCAAGTATAGTACCATCAACGGTTGCTTCTACCTCATTCATCAGCTTCATTGCCTCAATTATACCGATGGTCTGCCCTTTCTTTACCACATCTCCCACCTGTACGTAAGGCTTTTCACCTACACCGGGTTGGGCATAAAACACGCCTACTAAAGGGGATGTTACAATCTCTCCCTTTTGCTCAGGAATCGTAGTAACAGTCTTTTCTATTATCTCTGACTGTTTCACAAAGGAAAGCTTGTTTGTATCTTGCTCTATGGTTACATTCTTTGGAATCTGCTGCTGCAAGATCAGACAACTTCCATTTTCCTCGTACTGAAAGGAAGATAATGTAGAATTAGATACTGTTTCCACTAATTTTAGAATTTGCTCCATTTGCATAAATAACCCTCCTTATGCTATTCCACATATTTCTTTACCAATATACTTCCATTATGCCCCCCAAACCCAAGGGAATTGCTTAACGCATACATCACCTTACGATCGGTAACTGCTCTCTTAGTATAATTGAGATCCAATTCTTCGTCTGGTACCTGATAGCCTACTGTCGGATGTATATAATCTTCTTGTACTTCCTTTACACAGGTAATGAATTCCACTGCTCCTGCAGCACCTAATAAATGTCCTGTCATTGACTTTGTGGATTGTACATTTACCTTATAGGCATCCTCTTTAAATGCCTTCTTTACAGCTAAAGTTTCAAATAAATCATTATGATGAGTGCTAGTTCCATGAGCATTGATTATCGTTACATCCTTTGGCGTTATATTTGCTTCCTTCATGGCTAGTTCCATGGCTCTTGCCGCTCCATCTCCATCCTCGCATGGAGATGTAATATGAAAAGCATCACACGTAGCTCCATAGCCTACCACTTCTGCAAGAATTACAGCAGCACGAGCCTTAGCATGTTCTAGTGACTCAAGCACTACAACTCCAGCACCCTCACCCATAACAAATCCACTACGCTCTTTATCAAAAGGAATGGATGCTCGCGATGGATCCACAGACTGGGTTAAAGCAGTCAGAGCACCAAACCCGGCAATCCCAATTGGGGTAATGGAGGCCTCTGTTCCACCTGCCACCATAACATCTGCCTCTCCCCACTGAATGGAACGATAAGCTTCGCCTAGAGAATGGGTTCCGGTTGCACAGGCTGTTACCACATTGGTGCATTTGCCCTGTAAACCATAAGCTATAGCAATATTACCCGCTGCCATATTGGAGATCATCATAGGAACTAACAAGGTGGATACTCTGTTTGGACCTTTTTCCAATAGTTTCTGGTGTTCCTTTTCCATAACTTGAAGACTTCCAATTCCTGAGCCTACACATACTCCAATTCTGGTTTTATCCTCCTCATTAAGATTCAGTCCGGAATGCTCTAAGGCTTCCTTTGTTGCTGCCACTGCATATTGACAGAAGTAATCCATTCTTCTTGCAGATTTGGGGTCCATATATAATTTAGGGTCAAAATTCTTAACCTCTGCGGCCAATTTTACCTTATAATCCGTTGTATCAAACTTGGTAATCGGTCCAATTGCAACCGTTTCCTTCTTAATGTTCTCCCAGAATTCCTCTAGATTATTACCATTTGGAGCAATCACCCCTAAACCTGTTACAACTACTCTATTTTTTTGATTCTCCATCATAACCTCCTGTTAACTACATAATTAATCCACCATCTATCCTAATGACCTGACCAGTGATATAGGATGCCTTTTCAGAAGCCAGAAAAGCTACTACCTCTGCTACTTCCTTTGCTTCTCCTAGACGTTTTAAAGATATGTTATTCTCAGCCTTAGCAATGATAGCTTCGGATAGATGATCTGTCATCTCCGTTCGAATAAATCCTGGCGCTACTGCATTTACAGTAATTCCTCTCCCACCAATTTCCTTAGATAAGGACTTAGTAAGGCCAATCACTCCTGCTTTAGAAGCAGCATAATTCACTTGACCAGCATTTCCGTTGATACCAACAATGGAGGAAATGTTAATTATTCGACCATATCTTTGTTTAAGCATTATCCTAGATACTAGCTTAGAGGTATTAAAACATCCCGTTAAATTAGTAGTCAAAACCTTATTAAAATCATCTTCACTCATTTTCATTAAGAGATTATCTCTTGTAATTCCTGCATTATTGACTAAAATATCAATACGACCATAGGTAGCCATAATACTTTCTACCATTGTAGTAACTGAACTCATATCACTAACATCTGCCTGAAATAACATAGCTTCTGCTCCAAAAGCTTCTATCTCTTTCTTTGTTTCAAGCGCCTTCGTCTCAGAGCCATTATAATTTATAACCACAGTAACTCCCTGTTTGGCTAATGCTTTTGCTATTTCTTTTCCGATACCTCTACTAGCCCCCGTTACTAATGCAACTTGTCTCTCCATTTGTTTACACCCCAACTTTCTCCAAGTTCATCTCTAATACTTCCAAATCTGCTACTTTTTCTATATTAAAAACGGAAACTTGCTTATTGATCTGTTTAACCAAACTGCTTAAGGTTTTTCCTGGTCCCACCTCAACAAAGATGTCGACTCCATCAGCTATCATGGCTTCTATGGTCTGCCTCCATAGAACAGGAGAAGATACCTGTCTTTCAAGTAACTTCTTAACCCGATCTTGCTCTGATTCCAAAATACTTACATACTCTGCCGTCACATTTGTCATATAGGGAATGTTGGATGTATGGGCAGGGAGTTCTCTTAATACCCCGTATAGCTGCTTTCCCGCTTCTTTTAATAATGGTGAATGAAATGGCCCACTTACCTTTAACGGTATCACCTTTTTTGCTCCTGCCTGTTTCAACTTTTCACAAGCCTTAGCTACTGCTTCTCTCTCTCCTGAAATCACGGTTTGTACAGGGCTATTGTAGTTGGCAATCTCTACGATTCCCTCTATGCTATTACAAACTTGTTCTATAATTGTAGAATCAAGGAATAATACTGCCGCCATGCTTCCCTGCCCTGCAGGAACCGCTTGCTCCATTAAAATACCACGTTTTCTTACAACGAAAAGAGTATCTTCAAAATTTAAAACCCCACTTGCTACTAAAGCGTTGTACTCTCCAAGACTTAAACCAGCGCATACATCCGGCTTTATTCCTCTCTTCGTAAGTACCATCCGGATAGCCTCACTTACTGTAAATATTGCTGCCTGAGTATACTCTGTCTGATTTATTTTGGGGTTTTCTGTAAAACACATTTCAAGTAGGTCAAAATCTAGCAAGGCATTGGCTTTTTCAAAGACAGCCTTACTTTCAGAAAATGTATCATAGAAATCTTTTCCCATTCCAGCGTATTGAGCACCCTGACCTGGAAATATAAAGCTAATTTTGGGCATAGTTCATCCTCACTTCGCTACCTGAGCCAAGCATCCTCCAATTCTTATTCATGTTCTTATTACCTAATTCAATAATTCATCTGCCTGTAAGATTATTTCTTCAATGATTTCTTTACAAGTTTGCTCCTTATTAACAAGACCTGCAATCTGTCCTGCCATTAGAGATCCATTTAATACATCGCCCTCAATCACTGCCTTTCTAAGAGATCCCAAAGTAAGGTTCTCCAGCTCTTCAAAGCTTTTACCTTCTTTTTCTAACTTTAGATATTCTCTAGACATAGCATTCTTTATAGATCGGATTGGATGACCATGAGATCTTCCTGTCACAACAGTCTCTATATCATTTGCTTTAAGTACTTTTTGTTTATAATTGTTATGAATGACACATTCCTTTGCAACTAAAAATCTCGTTCCAATTTGGGCTCCTGCTGCACCTAACATTCTTATAGCTGCTAAGCCTCTTCCATCTCCTATCCCTCCAGCAGCTATAACCGGTATACTAACTTGATCTACCACCTGAGGAATCAATGTCATCGTAGTAAGTTCTCCTATATGTCCTCCAGATTCACATCCCTCTGCAATGATAGCGTCTGCTCCATACCTCTGCATTCTTTTTGCAAGTGCTACACTTGCTATTACTGGAATTATCTTGATACCAGCATCTTTCCAAGCAGGAATGTATTTCTCAGGATTACCAGCCCCTGTAGTTACCACTGCAACCTTCTCTTCCACAATCACTTGAGCCAATTCTTCAGCATATGGACTTAATAGCATAATGTTTACACCAAAGGGACGGTCCGTCAACTCCTTAGCTTTGCGAATTTCTTGGCGAATCACTTCAGTTGGAGCATTCCCACCTGCTATAATTCCTAATCCCCCTGCATTCGACACAGCAGCTGTTAGGTTATGTTCGGCTATCCAAGCCATTGCACCCTGAAGAATAGGATACTTTATCCCTAATAAATTACATATATCTGTCTTCATATCTATTCCTCAACACCTTTTGACTTTAAATAATCCATAATATCCTGGACCGTTTTAATATCTACCAAATCTTCAGAAGGAATTTCTATATCATATGCTTCCTCCAAGGCCATAACAAACTCAAATATATCAAGACTGTCAGCTCCTAAATCTTCCTTTAAATTAGAATTTGCGGTGATTTCTCCTGATACATTAAGTCCTTCTCTTATCATTTCAATTAATTTCTCTAACATTTTTTATTCTCCTTTTCATTATGCTACTACTTTTATATGTTTTCTTTTTTTGGAAACAAGAGCGATTACACTAAAAGCCAGAGCGATTACCGCAAAGATTCCCATTGTAATGGTTATAATTTTTTTAATATTATTACGTATCCCTCGAAATACTCTTACGAATCGAGCTTTTAACCGAACCCTAAAGCTTTCGATATCCTGCTCAATTTCATCATCTTCAAAGGTTCCCATTTCTAACTCACCAATCAAATCTATAAGGTATCGATCCTTCATACCTACCACTCCTTTCCTAATTCCTTTTGTATAGTGACACGTAGCCTTGAAATCTTACTGTCTACAGCACTAACTGTAGATGACATTTTTTTGGCTATCTGTTTGGAGGATTGCATATAAAAATACTTACGAATAATCAGCTCTTTATCCCTCGGCTTTAATTTCTGCAAAAAAAGCTGAAGTCTTTTTACATCCTCCTTAAGAACTATGTGGTCCTCCAAGGTGATAGCCTCCATCATATATCCTACAGCCGCCTCCGAATAATCTAAAGGAACTACATCTTTATTCTTTCTAGATACATCTCGAAGACGATTAACAGCCGTATTTCTGGCAATGACCTTTATGTAGGTCTTTAAAGAAGCCTTATTTAAATCATATCTCTCAATGTTCCTCCATATCTTCATATAAGTATCATTGAGACACTCCTCTGCGTCTCGCTGATTGGATCCGAGTATTGTGTTTATGATATAAAGAATCAGCTTTTCATATTTTCTTGCAAGTGTAACGAGTCCTGCTTCTTCTTTCATTAAGAGCAACTCAACAATTTCCTGATCAGTCAATTTGTTACCTCCTTTACTTACATATACTTATACCCCAGTTATCATAAAACCTTGCAATTATTTTTATAAACTTTATTATAAATATTATACATATTAAAAAGCTGTCACACTAGCTACAAAAATAATTTAGAGTGACAGCTTTTTAGTATACGTTTTATAGTTGAAAATAGTCGACAATACTTTCCAAGTGCTTTACACTTTCTCTACTCTTTCTGGATTCTTGTAATACTTCATTTGCCTTCGTTGTAATATTGGATGTCATCATTGCAATGTTAGCAGTTCCTTCTGCTCCTTCAAGTGATGCTGTTGTAACTTCTTCAATAGCCTGTCTCATTTGTTTAATATTCTCATATAATACTTCAGTGATCTCATTTATTTCAGAAACCACAATACGAATTTGCTCTGCATCATCATCGTACTTTACACCTGTTGTCACCATCATATCATAATCTTTTAACACTTGATTATCTACAAAATCAAGAAGTGTCTGAGAATATTCTACTACACCACCTACAGCCTCTGACACCGCCTCCGTTATAGTGCTTATCTTAGAGACTGCTTCTTTGGAGGTATCTGCCAGTATCCCAATCTGATCTGCTACTACTGCAAAACCTTTACCAGCCTCACCAGCTCGAGCCGCTTCTATGGAAGCGTTCAGGGCTAAAAGATTTGTTTGAGAGGTAATATCTAATATAGTTTGTGATAACATCTTTATTTCTTCAATTGCTTTTGCCTTTTTAATAGAAGATCTAAGTTGATTATTGGAATTATTATACATATGAATTGCTTGTTCTTTTGAAGTACTAGTCTCATTTTTCAATTCTTCTGCACGTTTCTTTATTTCTTCTACTAAGGTTTCACCATTAGCGGTTTTTTCCTTCATACCAGATATTTTTTCCTCTATTTCATGTGTAAAAGCATTCATTTCCTCAGTAGATGCAGAGCTCTCCTCCATGCCAGCCGACAACTCTTCTGTAGACGAAGATATGTCCATAATGTTATCATGAACTTCTTCTATGTAAGTTAAAGTTTGTTTTGCTACATTTTGTAGATTATTAGATTCACTCTTAATACTCCCCACAATTTCTGCTATTTTCAATTGCATATTCTGAGAGGAACGAGATATATTACCAATTTCATCTTTACGTTTCAGTACTTTCTCCTTAAAATCATTATCTAATTTTCCTTCTTCAATTGACTTTAACTTGTTCTGTACCTCTTTAATACCCTTTGAAATACTGTTACCGATAAAATAAGAAATCAGAAAACCAAGAAACAGTGCGATGATAGATATACTGATAATAGTTATCATCGTACCCTTAAGATCTTCTGATAAAATTGTAGTATAGATACCAACAAACCACATTCCAACCACTTTACCTGAATCATCTTTTAATGGTATATAATAGGTTACTGCAGATTTTCCTAAAATATCTGTTGTACCAATATAAGGTTTTCCATTATCTATTACCTGTTTAATTACCTGATTGGAAGCTTTAGTACCAATCATAAGTTTTCCTGTCTCATCCTGAACGTTTGTAGTAATCCTGGTATCATTTTGAAATATAGTAGCAAGAACATCGGTATTATCTGTAAAGCTATGAATAAATTCATGATTATCATTTATTTCCTGATTTCCTTTAAATAATTTCCCATCCTTCAAAGACCACGATCCATTGTACCAACTATCCAAAAGCTCTAACCCCATATGAGAATAATGCTTTAATTCCTGATTAATTTTTTTATTTACAAGACTATTTGTTTCGCTATTTACAATAATTAGCATCGACATAATGAGCATAAAAATAACGCTTGAAAATGATAGTAGTATTTTCCTTCTAATTCTCATAGATTCTTCCTCCAATTTTTTTCTTATTTCCTGATTCGTAAATTACACGCTTATTTTACCATATTATAGTTTTATTTGTAATATATTATATTAAATTATATAATTTTACTCATTTTAATACAAATAAGACTGAAACTGAAAGAAGCTAAACATTTCGTAGAAATTACGACTGTTTAGCTTCTTTCTTTAGGAGTTATCTATAGGTAAAATTCGATAAGGGTGACAGTTTTTTAATATATAGTTCTATAGTTGAAAATAGTCCACAATACTATCTAAGTGCTTTGCACTTTCACTACTCTTTCTAGATTCTTGTAATACTTCATCTGCCTTAGTTGTAATATTGGATGTCATCATTGCAATGTTAGAGGTTCCTTCTGCTCCTTCTAACGCTGCTGTTGTAACCTCTTCAATAGCCTGTCTCATTTGTTTAATATGTTCATATAATACTTCAGCGATATTATTTATCTCAGAAACTACAATACGGATCTGTTCAGCATCATCATCGTACTGTACGCCTGTTTCCACCATCATATCATAATCTTTTAGAACATGATTATCTACAAAATCAAGAAGTGCCTGAGAATGTGCTACTACTCCACCTACTGCCTCTGACACTGCCTCCGTTATAGTACTTATCTTAGAGACTGCTTCTTTGGAGTTATCTGCCAGTATCCCAATCTGATCTGCTACTACTGCAAAACCTTTACCAGCCTCACCAGCTCGAGCCGCTTCTATGGAAGCATTCAGGGCTAGAAGATTTGTTTGAGAGGTAATATCTAATATAGTCTGTGATAATGTCTTTATTTCTTCAATTGCTTTCGCCTTTTTTATAGAAGATCTAAGTTGATTATTGGCATTATTATACATAAGAATTGCTTGTTCTTTTGAAGTACTAGTCTCATTTTTCAATTCTTCTGCACGTTTCTTAATTTCTTCTACTAAGGTTTCACCATTAGCGGTTTTTTCCTTCATGCCAGATATTTTTTCCTCTATTTCATGTGTAGAAGCATTCATTTCCTCTGTAGATGCAGAACTCTCCTCCATGCCTGCTGACAACTCTTCTGTAGATGAAGATATATCCATAATATTATCATGAACCTCTTCCATATAGGCTAAAGTTTGTTTGGCTACATTTTGTAGATTATCTGATTCACTCTTTATACTCCCCACAATCTCTGCTATTTTCAATTGCATATTCTGAGAGGAACGGAATATATTACCAATTTCATCTTTACGTTTCAGTACTTTCTCCTTAAAATCATTATCTAATTTTCCTTCTTCAATTGACTTTAACTTGTTCTGTACCTCTCTAATGCCCTTTGAAATACTGTTACCGATGAAATAAATGATTAACAACCCCGGGAATAGTATCATGATAGATATACTGACGATAGTTAACATTGTACTCATGATATCTTCTGACACAACTGTAGTATAGATACCAACAAACCACATTCCAACCACTTTACCTGAATCATCTTTCAATGGTATATAATAGGTAATTGCAGATTTCCCCAATATATCAGCAGTACCAATATAGGATTCTCCATTATCAATTACCTTCTTAATTACTTGATTAGATGCTTTTGTACCAATGACACGTTTTCCTGCCTCGTCATGAATATTAGTAGTAATTCTGGTATCATTTTGAAATATAGTAGCAAGAACATCGGTATTACTTGTAAAGCTATCAATAAATTCATGGTTATCATTTATTTCCTGATTTCCTTTCATCAGTTTTCCATCTTTCACTGACCATGATCCATCGTACCACCTATCCAAAAGTTCTAACCCCATTTGGGAATAATGTTCTAATTCTTGATTGTTTTTTTTATGTACAAGGCTATTTATTTCTGTATTTACAATAAATAGAACTGACATAATAAGGATAATTATAACGCTTGAAAATGACAGCAATATTTTCCATTTTATTTTCATAGTATCTTCCTCCATTTTTTATCATTTTTTTGTAAATATGTACGTAAAATATGCATTTATTTTACCATATATTTTATTGATTTGTAATATAATTATTGTTTTATTGATTTTTTTTATCTAATTTAAACTAAAAAAAAGATTGGCATAATAACTATGCCAATCCTTTAAATAAAAAAATTAACTATTTTTTTCAAGTGTCTTTGCGACATCATCAAACCAGTTACCATTCAATAGCTCAATCATACCTTTATCACAAGCAGCGGATATAGACGGATCTATTGGCAATTTAGCAAGCACAGGAAGATTGTGATTCTGGGCTATTTCTTCAATATGGCTGTCACCAAAGATCTGATAATCCTTACCGTTATCTGGGCATCTATAATATGACATATTCTCAACTAATCCAAGAATTGGTACATTCATCATCTCTGCCATCTTCACTGCTTTAGCTACAATCATGGATACCAACTCCTGTGGGGAAGTAACAACAATAATTCCATCTATTGCTATGGACTGAAATACAGTAAGTGGTACATCACCGGTTCCAGGTGGCATATCGATGAACATATAATCTATATCCTTCCAGATTACTTCAGACCAAAATTGCTTGACTGTACCCGCTATAACTGGTCCTCTCCATACAACAGGATCTGTTTCATTATCTAATAACAGATTAACAGACATAATTTCTATTCCTGTACTACTGGCAACTGGAAAGATTCCCATCTCATTTCCTGTTGCTTTCTCCTTTATACCAAATGCCTTTGGTATGGATGGTCCTGTAATGTCGGCATCTAAAATGGCTGTATGATAACCTAACCGATTCATTGTAACAGCAAGCATAGAGGTAACAAGGGATTTGCCTACTCCACCTTTACCACTGACAACACCAATGACCTTCTTTACGCTGCTCAATTCATTCAATTTCTCAGTAAAATCCATTTCTTCTTTTCTGTCTGTGCAGGATTCTGAACAACTGCTACAGTTTTGATTACATGTTTCACTCATATTTTTTCTCCTTTACCATTTGTATCATCTCTTCGACAACCCTGTCTACAACCATTCCCTTTTCCATCACAAATCAGATATTCTCCACCTTGGATTTGAAGGGTCATACCATTCACTAAAGATCTGGCCAACTTTTTTCTAGCCTCATTATAAATTCCCTGTACTGTTGTGCGGGCGATATTCATCTGTTCTGCACACTCTTCTTGTGTAAAGTTCTCCAAATCAATTAGTCTTATGGTCTCATATTCGTCTATTGTCATTATTATGTTATCCTGAAAATTCGAATCCCGACCAAGAGGACCAAACTCACAGGTTTCTGGCAGGCTGCATACTCTTCGCCACTTCATTGGCCTTGGCATAGAAAAACCTCCTCAGATTTATGACATATGTATTTTACATTTAAATTATACTCTGTTTCTGACATATGTCAATAACCGTACTAAATCAATAGATGTTATCTGCTACCTTGGTAATACACATTTGCCAAGTGACACCTATACTTTTGCAATTATCTTCAATTAAAATGGTAGGTTTTATCTTTTCTACTATTTGCTGATAGTTTTCCTTTTCGTCTCTACATAGTAAACAAGTTCCTTTAAAATCGTACTTCTTTAATAAACTAGCCATTTCCTCTGCCTGACGCTTTCTTCTGGAAGCACAATAGATAATATTGGCTCCTTGACTATACCATTCCTTTATAATTGAAACAGCGTTGCTTATTGGCACATAGGATTTATGACAATATAAGGACCACCATGCCTTCGGCTTTAGAATGGTACCTTCTGTAAATATCATTATGGTAAAGCCAGTTTAAATTCATAACCTAATTCTATCTTCTCATTGTTCTCCTCAGTCTAAAATGACTTCCTCTACATCCAAGGCTTTTACCTTTTTTGACTTTGCTAATACCAACGACAATAGCATAATTACCAAGCCTGCAATAGATATTAATAGTCCGATGCCTCTACCTTCTCCCGTCCCATAAATCTTTCCTACGCTGCCTGCAAGAGCACCATCTTTCCTTAAAAGTGGAGTAAACACATAATCCGCCAATAGCCCACAGAATGCATAAGAGAATATGTATCCTGATGGAGCTATCATTCCAATCAATCCCCAGACACGTCCCTGCATATTGTTGTCGAGATTACGTCTTATCAGGCAATCTATCCCTGTATTAACAAATGGCAAAGTTGCAAAAAAGAAAAAACCGGTAATCCCAACATAAATAATGTTGGCTTTCATTCCAAACAAAAACATAAAAAAGCCATTAAAAGTAAGGCCTAGGAAGAGCATGCGATGATAGTGGCTTTTTACCTTCCATATACCAAGCAGGATGCTAGAGACTAACATTCCACTTGCGAT
The DNA here is from genome assembly GCA_023411225.1 of Bacillota bacterium. GTDB lineage: Bacteria > Bacillota > Clostridia > Lachnospirales > Lachnospiraceae > KM106-2. The sequence goes on along the minus strand of JAEYPA010000143.1, from coordinate 5,676 downwards.
AGCTGTCTCTAAAGACCCTAAGGTTGCTTCATTGGTAAATGCTAAAACCATTGGAATAGAAAGTGTTTGTATAAATCCCATAAAAAATGTGATTAAAGACGTTGAAATAATTAGTATCAAGATACCATTTTTTTTCTTCACATATCTTATGCCATCTAGTAACTCAGAGACAATGGACTCTGAATGCTCCTCTATCTTGGCTTTTAGTCCCTTTCTAACAAAGGTAATTGTAAATACAGTTACAAAGAAGGTACAAATATCTATGATGAGAAGTAATTTAATGTCAGCAATAGTCAAAAGAAATCCAGCGATTATGGGTGCTATCAGATATTTAGAGGAAGATGCAATCTGTATCATCCCGCTAGCCCTAGTATACTCATCTTCTGATAAAAGGTCTGATACCGTTGCCTTATATGCAGGCTCCATTAAAGCTGAAAAAATAGAGCTTATCGTAACTCCAATACAAATAATCGGTAAATTTGCCTTCCCTAGAATCATCGAAACCAGAATTAATACCAATCCAATAGCTGAAAAACTATCTCCAATTAGCATTAAAAGTCGTCTGTCATGCCGATCTGCCAATACTCCAGCTGGAGCTCCAAGAATTACAGAAGGAAAAAATGCAAGTAACGTAACCAAAGACATAGCAGTGGTTTTACCAGTTAACTGATACACATAGATTCCTAACCCAAAGCTAGTCAAACCGCTACCAATTGCCGAAATAAATTCACCAGCCCAAAGAATCGAGAATTTGCGAAATCCATTATTACTCATGCTCAATGTCCTCCATCGTCTCAAAAATGTTAGCTATATAACTCATACTTCCACTTTCAACTCCAACAACCCGTTCTATATTTGTAATAAATGCTTTTATCTTGCGTTTCAACTCCTCTTCCGTAATTTCAATGAATCCACAGTCAAATATAACATTTCCATAGGTTATAAATAATTCGGCACTTTCATATGGAAATTTTGTATGAAAGATTCCCTCTTGAACACCTTTTTCAACAACATTGGAGAGTATTGGGGGGATATCACGAATGATTCTACCTAACATTTTAGAATGTAATAAAGCATTCTGTGGTTTATGTACTTCCTTAAGAATTTTCAAATAACCTACTTCTCTAACCTGAATCGCAAGCAAGGTATTCAGTATCTTCTCATGTACATTTAGGTTACTGGAATTAGCAGCACAATTTGCTTTAGCAATGACATTATCAAGAATTCGATCAATGATTCCATCCAGTATCTCTTCCTTAGATTTAAAGTGATAATACAAAGTGCCCTTAGCAATGCCAATCGCTTTCACGATGTCTTCAACACTTGTATGGTCATATCCCTTTGATACAAATAATGCTATGGCGTGGTCTAGAATTTCATTTCGACGTTCTTTTGCATCTTTCACAACTCTCATATTTTCTCATATCCAATCTTAATATTTGTAGACTGACCGTCGGTCGGTCTACAAATATTAAGATTATACTACCTTTTTATTCCTGTCAAACATTATTTTATATTAATTTCTATTTTTGCCCAATCATATATTATTATTGAAACTACAAAGTAGACTTTATAATCAAAACCTTCTTATTCACAGTTAATTCATTCGATATCTAATAGTTTGTATGATATACTCTAACAAGAATATTATAATCGTACCTATTAATACTATAGAATGGAGGTATAAACATGAAGAACCTAATATTTCTTGGTTGTACGTTTGTATTTATGCTATTATTAGTCAGTTGTAAGAATGAAAATGCGGACAGCAAGGATACTCATACAAATTCTTACGAACAAATCTCTCAAAATGATGCGAAAACTATAATGGAGACAGAGGTAGGATATACGATATTAGATGTAAGGACGAAAGAAGAATACGAAGATGGACATATCAAAAATGCCATATGCATCCCTGTTGAAACCATATCAGAATCCATAAGTGAAACCCTGCCAGATAAAAATCAGCTTATTCTTGTATATTGCCGTAGTGGTAACCGTAGTAAAAAGGCTTCACAAAAATTAGCGGACTTAGGCTATACCAATGTAAAGGAATTTGGAGGGATAAATACTTGGGAGGATCCGCTTGAAAAATAAGAATCTTAATAATGAATAAAATAGCTAGAATACTCAAAATTAGGGGAACCAAAAAAGTATAAACTTTTATGGCTCCCCTTAGAACTACTCACGTAAGTAGAGTGTTTCATCAAGACTTATTTATAATAGCTTTACCAGTTGATCTTGTATGTCAATATAATGTGGATCGTTTATGCCAAAATCTTTTTCTTTGTAAGTCCACGCTGCTCTAGAGATATTATGTTTTTCAAATACAGAATTGATATCACGATACCAATTTAATGTAGATTGCAAATCAGCTTGATTAATTACCCCGTATTCTCCACAATATAAAGGTATATTATATTCTTTTGCTATCACAATAGCCTCTACAATTGCTTCTTCAATAAAATCGGCTCCCATTTTCCCAAGCTTTTCTAAATCAATTTTCTTATAAATATCATACTGTTCTTCTGCTAATTGTTCTTTGGAGTTCTTAATAAACAAATCCATCTCTCCTGGATAGGTCATAGAAAAATCCCTTGACATTTCTGGGATCCAATAGGCAGATTGATGAGTAAATATAAGAGGTTCATAAAAATGAAAGGTATACACCAGGTGGTCGTCAAATGGTTTAGGTAATAATTTAATAGTAAATACTGCATTATTCATTACACCACCAAGAATAATTGGAGTTAATTCGGTATATCTCCGAATCACTTCTACAGCTTTTTTTGCAATTTCATTCCATTTCTCAGCTACATCATAATCCACAACCTCATTTAGGAGCTCGAAAGCAATAAAATCATGATACTTTCCATATCTCCTTGCCAGTTCATCCCATAAATCAAAGAATTTTTGTTGTTGAATTTCATCAAAAAAGAAACCTTTTGATGTTTTACTTTCATCAAAGATATATCCCATCGTTTTATGTACGTCTAGAATCATATTAAGATTGTTCTCCTTGCACCATTTCATACAGGAGTCGATATACTTAAATCCTTCTGGTTTAATACTTCCATCATTCTCTTGTACAAGCTCATAGTCTATTGGAAGGCGAACGTGGTCCAAACCCCAAGATGCAATTTTAATTATATCATCCTCACTTATAAAGCTGTCATAGTGTTGTTTTTCGTGATTACACTGGGAAAGCCATCCCCCAAGATTAATACCTCTTCTGTAACCTTTAAATTCCATCATTATTGCCCCTTTCATCATTTTTCTATAACTATATCTTCCAATCTATTTTAAATCTATCATTTTATTGCTAAAAATATAAATTTAATGTTATAAATATTCTCTCGTATACACAACCTTTCTACAAAAAAACAAGCACAAAACTTGTGCCTGTTTTTATATAGATCATTCAGTTGCTGCTTCTTTGATTAGATTGGCTGACAATTCTTGCAGTAATAGACAGAACCTCCCAAATAAGCTTCCTTGGTAATCTCTCCACCGCAAACCGGACAACCATTTTTAACCCCATTCTTTGACATTATGGTCTTGTAACCCCCGGCTTTACCATACAAATCTTTTTCGGTATCTCTTCCACCTTTTTCTATCATATCCTGTAATGTTATAAGAATCTGATCAAAAAGCCTATTCTTATCTTCCTCACTTAAGGTTCCAATCTTTCTCTTTGGATGTAGCCTAGCATTAAATAGAATATCCTGCAACACACCATTTCCTATCCCTGGAAAACGCTGCTCTGTTGCAAGAAACGCTTTTACACTTAGTGTACTTTTACTATTCTCAAATAATTCTCTATAATACATCTCAAATTCTTTGGAAAAAGGCATAATAGCTGCTCTGCTTTTAAGATAATACTCATTATCATAGGCCCCACTATGAAGGACAATTCCGCCATACATAGCCACAGTAAATACCAATGCATCCCCGTCTGTAAAACAAATCATCAGTTGATATGCTCTTGGAGCCTCCTCCTCTTTTACAAGTCGAACATTTACTCCATCATTAATGCAAAGCTTTTGGCCATTCTTAAAAGCAATTTCCGTATAAATTCCAAATGCTTCAGCAAGTACAATCTCTTGACCTTGTATCTTATTGTTGTATTCACCTACATCACCATGATACCAGCAAAATTTGTGTTCCTTGGTAGGTGGGCAGACATGGCTTACTATTCTTCCTAGAACAGCATTTTGTAATTGCGTTGACAATGTAATTGCTTCTGGTAATTCTAACATATATTACTTCCCCCTCTTATATTAACAGTTGCAACTATTATTACATTATTCCCTAATTAATTCAATAGGAGAGATACGTTTAATTCTTCGTGCTAATAACACAGACATTAGAGTAGAAAACAGAATCAAAATAATAGTAATTACCACAACCCATAAAACAGGTACAGGCAAGTACACCTTTCTCATTCCGATACCACTAAAGAATAACAGCCAAATCTGATTTACCAATAGATATCCTAGTGTTCCACCTAATATAGTGCCAAGAGTAATGGCTGGCAACAAGCTATAGGAAAGCTGTCGTACTAACTGTTTTGTTGTATAACCAAGAGCTTTAGAGATTCCGAGTTCCTGCTTTCTATGGGATATCACCGTTTTAATAATCATATAGAGGACTACTATTATCAAAGCAACCATTAATGTACATACTAAGTAAATCGTCATTTTCATAATCGGTATAAAGTTGTCATATACCTCTTCAATCATGCTTTGCATATTAATATAACCTGCTAATTTATCTTTGTGCTTCGTGACCATTTCTTCTGTATAAGTGTCTGCCTCTTTGGCGTCCTTTAAATACACGTATAAAGTAGTCTGCTCGAAGTCTTTATTAAGAAGTCGAAATCCCTCTGAGGTCATCTCACAGGCTGAACTTCCGTAATTTGGAGCCTGCAACAATCCAACAATATAATACTCTTGCACATTATCAACAGATTTTATTTTTATACTCTCTCCTATACCTACATCCATACTATCTGCAATAGCACTTCCAATTGCTATTTCATTGTCATGCTTAGGATTTCTGCCACTGTATATAATATTATTTTGCAATTTCTCATATTCATTGATAACAAAGGTAACAACGGTCTCTTCTCCAATAATTACATTTGAAGTGTCATAATAGATCGTCCTTTCCACTCTATGGTCTTTTTCAATGTCAGATCTAATCGATTCGGCATCTTGGTGATTATGACCAGTAAAGGATACCATCGGATACTCTTCCGATATCATATTAATAAGATTATCAGGTTCGACAATACTGTTATACATAGCACTTGCCATATAGATTGTAGTTAAGCCAACAAATACTAATACCAGAAATAAAAAGATAGATTGCTTAATGCTACTCATAAAACCTTTTAGCCCAAATGTAATATTAAGATTTGTCCTAGTCTTATGAAGTGGAAAATAATTCTTCTTGAAGCTATGATGCTTAATTCCACTTCTAAGTGCTTCTATGGGATGTAGTTTCTTGATTTTTCTTGCAGAGTATAAGGTAGTAAATAGGATAAGGCCCATGATGACTAAGATAACCAATGACAATGACACAAAATCCAAAGGTGTCTTCCACATAAGACCTGAGAGCTTTCCAAACAGATCTTGGATAATTGGCAGTAATAAAAAGGTACCTACTAAACCA